>JAEKKK010000063.1 GCA_019510405.1 Gemmatimonadota bacterium
CGGCGCGTCGGAGCTACGCCGTGGTGGC
Source organism: Gemmatimonadota bacterium (assembly GCA_019510405.1). GTDB lineage: Bacteria > Gemmatimonadota > Gemmatimonadetes > Gemmatimonadales > Gemmatimonadaceae > AG11. The sequence continues at coordinate 29 of JAEKKK010000063.1, forward strand.
CACCGCGTGGCGGGATGCGGACGCCGATCTCACGCCGGTCGTCGAGGAAGCGCGCGCCGCACTGAAGCGACTGCCGCGCTGATCGTTCCTAGCGCTCCACCGCCTCGAGTCTCCGATTCGCGACGCGGATCGGGATGATCGTCGCCACGATGCACAGCAGCGCCGCCAGTCCGAAGCCGAAGATCATGTCGGTCATCGACGTCGGCGTTCCGTAGAGCTTCGCGGACAGGTAGCCGTACACCGGACGCGCCTCCAGCACCACGACGCAGGCAATCAGCCCGACCGAGGCGATCATGAACATCAACCCGCCGAACGACGTCGGGATCTGCGCCGCGTTCTCCGTCTCGAACTGCGGGAACATCGTGCCGAAGCCGAGCGCCATGCCGCACAGCGCGATCGTCATCATCGCGATCGTCATCACGGACACCGCGAACATGAAGTCGCTCACCTGCAGCAGCCAGTCGGTGACGAACACGATGCCCAGCGCGAGTGCGAGCAGCGGTGTCGTGCCCACCCAGAACTTCGCCCACAGCAGCTGACGCACCGGCATCGGACTGCTCTTCAGCAGCCAGAGCGTGCGTCCCTCGAGCGAGACGCTCGGGAACACGAAGCGGGCCGCCACGGAGGCGAGCACGAATCCCGCCAGCACCAGATTGAGAAATGGTATGACGTTGACGAGGAAGAAGGTGATGCCTTCGCCCCGCAGTGGCAGATACTTGATGTTGAAGACGTACACGATCACGAGCACGGTCAGCAGGATGAGCTGCGACCACTGCGTCGTATCACGGAAGAACAGCCGCAGCTCCTTCAGCACCAGCTCGCGCCGCAGGATGCCGAGCGGAGAGAAGATCGTGCGCCCGAGCCGGCCCATCGCGCCCCCGCGTGCCAGGCGCTCGCCGCTCTCCTGTGCCTTGCTGAACCCGATCGGATAGTACCGCTTGTGGAGCAGGGCACCGAGCACGAACGCGGCCGCCGCGGTCGTCCACAGCAGATAGACGGGCAGCAGGTCGGGCCGCTCCTGCAGCCACGAGAGGATCGCGCGCTGCACCCACTCGCTCGGCAGGAAGGGCGACGTCGGCGTCTGCAGCTCGCTCACGAATCCCACCAGGGAGCGGAACCCCTCCGGTCGGGCCAGTCGCTCCGGCCGCACGATGCGGAATAACAGCACGATGCCGCCCGCCGCGAGCACGGCGATGACGCTGAGGATGTCGCGGGTGCGGCGCGCCGGAAACACGTTCACCAGAATGAGCGTCAGGGCGCTCCCGATCACCGCCGGCACGACGAGGAAAGGCACGAACACGCCGATCACGAGCAGCGGGAAGAGCCACCCGCCGTGATACGCCGAGCCGAACGCAGTGAACATCGGCACGGCGAGCAGCACCACCATCCAGCTCGAGTTGACGCCCGTCTCGAGCAGCTTGGCGGCGTACAGCTTCAACCAGTCCACCGGCGCGCCGACCAGCAGGTCCAGGTCGCGCGCGAGGAAGAAGCTCGACAGCGCCGTGATGATGTTCGACAGAAAGAGAATCGAGAAGAATCCGATCAGGATCATCCCGAGCAGCTTCCCCGCGAGGAACGGCCCCAGATCCGGGACGCTGCGGAAGTACACGAGGAGCTTGAACAGCAGGGTGTAGATGAACACCCAGAACAGCATGCCGATGAACGCCAGCAGCGCGAAGCGCGCCGAACGTCCGCGCTCGTTCTGCATCGCTCGGGCGCGCGCCGTGAGCCACTTGGGGCGCAACAGCAGCGACACCGGTGGATCGGGCCGCCGGGCCGCCTCAGGCATTCAGGACCTCGACCAGCTCGCGCGCCGCGTTCTCGCCGGTGAGACGGAGGAAGATCTGCTCCAGCCCCTCCGTTCCCGCTTCGGCGCTGCGCCGCAGCTCGTCCATCGTGCCGCAGGCGCGGATCGTTCCGTGCGCGATGATCCCCACCCGATCGCACATCGCTTCCGCCACCTCGAGCGTGTGCGTGCTCATCATGATCGTGTTGCCGCGTCGCGTGTACTCGCGGAACAGATCCTTGAGGATCCTCGCCGCTTTCGGATCGAGTCCCACCATCGGCTCGTCCACGACGATCACCTCGGGGCGATGCACGAACGCGCTCGAGATGATCAGCTTCTGCCGCATGCCGTGGCTGTAGCTCTCCACCAGCTCGTCGCGCCAATCCTCGAGGTCGAACAGCGCGAGCAGCTCGCGTGAGCGATGCTCCACCTCGGGGCCGTCCTGCTCGTACAGGCCGGCGACGAAGCGCAGGAACTCCATGCCGGTCAGCTTCTCGTAGATGAAGGGGCGGTCGGGGATGAACCCGAGCCGCTGCTTCGCGCCGATCGGATCGGCGAGGAGATCGACGCCGGCGACGTGCACCTCGCCCGCTGTCGGGCGCAGGATTCCGGCGATCATGCGCAGCGTCGTCGTCTTGCCGGCGCCGTTGGGCCCGAGAAAGCCGAACAGTTCGCCGCGTGGCACTTCGAGGTCGATCGCGTCCACCGCGGTGAAGCTGCCGTAGCGCTTGGTGAGCCGGCGAAGGCTGATCATATCGTGTCGGAATTAGCGGCCAGGTCGGCCGAAGAAACGTCGGGACGCAGTACTCCCATAGGACGACTCAGCGACGTCCGACGTCCCGAGATGCTGACCTGCGGAACTCCGACCGGAGGTGCGGAGCGCCGAAGGGAGGAGCAATCACTCTATTTGTCGGCCAGGACGTCGATCTTCAGAGGGCCCATGAGGCGGAGCAGATCCGCCTGGCGTCCGAGACCGCCCACCGTGAGCCGCAGGTGCGCCGCGTCCGCCGGGAACTGCCCGAAGGTAGGATCGACGGCGACCCAACGCTCCAGCCAGACCTCGGGCCAGGCGTGGTAGTAGAACTTGCCGTCGAGATACGCGAGACCGGCGGCCACGCGCGCCGGAATCCCCGCGGCGCGCATGAGCGCCACGGCGAGCTGGGTGTGCTCGTTGCAGTCCCCCTTCCGCGCACGCAGCGTCGCCACCGCGCTCGGCACGCCGATGGTGATCGACTTCTGCAGCGAGTCGTACACCCACTTGTTGATCCGTTGCGCCACGATGCGCGGATCGGTGTCGCTGCCACGGAGGCGATGCGCCAGCAGGACGATGTCCGGGTTCCGCGTCTCGAGCAACGGCTCGGGATCGAGGAACAGCCCCATCATCGTCCCCTTCGCGCCGTCGGGGAGCTGGTACGTCGCCTTCAGCGCCTCCGGTCCTTCACGCGTGATCGTCAGCGTGTCGCCGCGGAGCCGCTGGCGGAACCCCTTCACGTCGAATCCGGACAGATCAGCGCCCGTCAGCCGCAGGCGCAGCGCACTGATATTCGTGCGGAGCCGCTTGTTCGCCGCGATCGCCGTCGTCTCGTAGATGTCCCGGTCCGGCGATACTTCCGTGCCGCGCTTGGCGACGTCCGCTTTCCAGTTCTCGAACGCCACCTCGTACGGTCGGCGCTCGAGCGACATCCCGAGCAGCTGCGTCGCGAGCACGATGCGTCCCGACTCGTCCACCCAGCCGGTGAAGCCGGTGCGCCCGCCCGTCGAGTCGGTGGAGATGCGCCAGGCACGAACCGTGTCGGGGCGCGCGCCCATCCACCGCGAGCGCGCCGGATCGAACACGCTGCTGTCGGGCACGACGAACACGCTCTCGGCCTGCACGGTGATGCGCACGTTGCGCGGCGCCATCGCGATCGGATCGAACATCGGCAGCGTCACCTTCCCGCCGGTCTTCGGGCGGTCGCCGAGCGTGACGGCGAGCGGGATGAGCGTGGGCAGGAGCACCGGCCCCTCGAGCCTGACGTGATGCGTGTCCGCCTGCGTCGGAGAGGTGCGCACGACGAGCAGCAGCAGCGTGTCGCCCACCATCTGCCCCGATGCGTCGATCGGCACGAGCCCCGCGTCGATCTGCATCTTGAACTGGGTCACGCGCAGCTTGCGCGTGAGGTTCACTTCCGTGCGCGCCGTCGCGCGATGGATCCGTCCGCCGACGGGTATGTCCGCCACGAGGTAGTCGTGCACGTCGATCCCGCCGTCGGTCGTGTCGATCGTCGACGACGCGAATCCGATCTGCTGCCCCTGCTGCAGCACGGCGAAGTAGCTCGCCCCCGGTGCGACGCGCAGCCCCGCGTCCGCCAGCTTGTCCATGTGCGGCCGGAACAATTCCTTCTTCCCGAGGAACGCGAGGCCGCCGAGCCACATACCGATCACGACGCTCGCCAGCACGGCGCGGCGCTTCGGCTTCTCGGTCATGGCTGAACGCGACGCGCGACGGCGCCCTCCAGCGTGAGCGCCTCGTCCGGCGTCTCGGCGATGAGCGTCACCCGCTTGGGGAACGCGGCGGTCGCGAGGTGGCGCGCCAGCTCGTCGGCCATCAGCTCTGCACTCTCGTCGATGTCGAGATTACCCGCGCCGAGACCCAGGGGAGGAATCGCGATCTCGGCGATCTGCCAGGAAAGGACTCGTTCCAGCGCGCTTCGCAACGCACGTCGGACGCTCTCGCGCGTCACGCGCTCCGTCGCGCTGCACACGATGGCGTGCACCAGGAGCTGCGTCGGCAGCTCCCCCGCTCCCGTCACCACGGCAGAGCCGACCGCGAGTGGTTCGGCGAGGACGAGCTGATCGCGCCATTTCTGCCCGGCGGCCACCTCCAGCCGCCGGAGTAGCGGGGTCGTCGCGTCGAAGGTCGCCGTCGCCGGCCGGACGATGGCCTCGCCGGCGTAGAACGCGAGATCCTCGACGCGAACCTCGATCACCGTCCCTGTGCGGCGCGCGCCCGCCGGTACGCGGCGGCAGCCTCGTTCGGCCGACCCAGGCGGTCGAGCACCACGCCCATCCGCATCAGCGGACGCTCGTTGCTCGGCTCGAGCTGCGCCGCCGCCTCGTACGCGCTCAGTGCGGCGGGGAGATCGTCCACGCTGTTGTACGCGTCGCCGAGATGGTAGTGCGCCGCGGCGTGCTTGGGGTCCGATGCGATCGCCGCGCGCAGCGGCTCGATCGCTTCACGCCACCGTGCGCGCTTGCAGAACAGCACACCGAGCTGCACCTGCACGTCCGGGTTGAACCCGGCCAGCTTCGCCGCGCGCTTGAGATCCGTCTCCGCCTGGTCGTACTTCGCGCGCGACGTGCACAGCGCGGCGCGCAGGCAGAGGTTGGGTACGTCGTCCGGCGCGAGCTCCAGCGCGCGCGTCGCTTCCACGATCGCGTTCTCCACGTCGCCCTTGTGCGCCAGGAGCTCGGCCAGCAGCTGGCGGGCCCGCACGTGCTTCGGCTCGCGAGCGATCAGCGCGCGCAGCGTGGTGAGCGCCGCCGTCATCTCACCGATGTGGGCCAGCTGCCGTGCATGCTGCAGGACGTCGCGGTCCGAGCGGTCTACACGCTCGTCGGACGAGGGGACCGGGCGCTCGTGATCGTGCACGGCGGGAGTCGGGCTGGTGCTGCTGGCGGGCGCGTTGCCCGCGCGAGTCTCGGAGCGCGACATGCTGCGGTTACTCTCCTGCTTTGGCGTCTACGGTACGGCGGACATCACTACGCGAGAGCGAGTGTCGTCTCGCCGTTGATCCATTCCAGATACTTCGCGTTGCCGGCGGTCACCGGCAGCGCGAGGAGCTCGGGCACCTTGTATGGATGCAGCTCGGCGAACGCGAGCTGCAACGTCTCCAGTCGCGCCGAGCGTGTCTTCAGGAGAACGACCGCCTCCTGCTCGTCGGCGATCTTCCCCTGCCACCTATATAGTGATCGCCCGCCGGGCAAAACCGTGCCGCACGCCACAAGTCTGCGCTCGAGCAGTGCGCGAACGAGCTTCACGGCCTCGTCCGTAGAGGCGAGCGTCGTCATGACCACGATGGCGTCGGTGTGGGGCATCGGCGGGCTGTTCGTGCGGAACGAGGAAGGAGCGACTCGCGCGAGTGCACGTGCGCGGCGGTGCTCCCAATCTAACGTCCGCCACCCGTGACTTGTCTCCCCCCGGTCCTGAAGCGACTTTACCCTGGTTATGGCAGAAGACGCACTGATCGTCCGCGGCGCGCGCGAGCACAACCTTCGCAACGTCGACGTGACCATCCCCCGCGACCGGCTCACGGTCATCACGGGGCTGTCGGGCTCAGGCAAGTCCTCGCTCGCCTTCGATACGATCTACGCCGAGGGACAGCGGCGCTACGTCGAGTCGCTCTCCGCGTATGCGCGCCAGTTCCTCGGCCTCATGGAGAAGCCCGACGTCGACGCGATCGAGGGGCTCTCCCCAGCGATCTCGATCGAGCAGAAGACCGCGGGCCACAATCCGCGCTCCACGGTGGGCACGGTCACGGAGATCTACGACTATCTCCGCCTCCTCTTCGCGCGGTCCGGCACGCCGCATTGCCCAAACTGCGGCCGCCCGGTGCAGCGGCAGAGCCCGGCGCAGATCGCCGAGTCCGTGCTGGGCTGGAAGCCCGACACGAAGATCGAGATCCGCGCGCCCCTCGTGCAGGGACGGAAGGGTGAGTTCCGCGAGCTGTTCGAGTCCGTGCGCAAGCAGGGATTCATCCGCGCCTACGTGGACGGCACCCTCATCGAAGTCGCCGATCCGCCGAAGCTGAATCGCCGGCAGAACCACTCCATCTCGGTCGTCGTCGACCGGCTGGTCGTCCGCGCCGCGGACCGCGCGCGCCTCACCGATTCGGTCGAGACGGCGCTCAAGCTCGCCGAGGGACTCGTCGAGGTCTTCAACGCCGACTCGGGCACGGTCGAGACCTTCTCCGAGAAGTACGGCTGTCCGGTCTGCGGCATCTCGATGCCCGAGCTGGAGCCGCGCCACTTCTCTTTTAACTCCCCATTCGGGGCCTGCGCCACCTGCGGCGGCCTCGGCACGCGCCGCCGCGTCAGCGAGGAGCTCGTCCTCGGCGACCCGCGCATCTCGATCCTCGAGGGAGTCGTGCTGCCCTGGGGCGAGCCGTCGGGCTACCTGCGCAAGGTCGTGCTCCCCACGCTCGCGCGGCAGTTCAAGTTCGACCTCAACACGCCGTGGGGTGAGCTGCCCGCCTCGGTGCGCGACTGCCTGCTCCACGGCGACGCGGGCACTTCGAATGGAAGGAAGAAGAAGAGCGACGCGACCTGGGAAGGGATCCTCGCCAACGTCGAGCGGCGGTACGAGGAGAGCGATTCGGACATGGTCCGCATGGAGCTCGAGGCGTACATGCTCGCCGTGCCCTGCTCGGACTGCAACGGCCACCGGCTCAAGCCGGAGTCGCTCGCCGTCACGATCGACGGGCGGAACATCGGTGCCCTCGTCGACATGCCGATCACCGAGTCGCTGTCGTTCTTCGACACGGTGCCGGTGAAGGGCGACGGGCGCGTCACGGGGCTCGACCCCGAGATCGCCGGTCCCATTCTCAAGGAAGTGCGCGAGCGGCTGCGCTTCCTCGTCGACGTCGGACTCGACTATCTCACCCTGGGCCGCGCCGCCGAGTCGCTCTCCGGCGGTGAGGCGCAGCGCATCCGGCTCGCCACGCAGATTGGCTCGCGCCTGGTCGGCGTGCTCTACATCCTCGACGAGCCGTCGATCGGTCTGCACCAGCGCGACAACGCGCGCCTCCTCACCACCCTCGAGCAGCTTCGCGACCTCGGCAACACGGTCATCGTCGTCGAGCACGACGAGGAGACGATGCGCGCCGCCGACCACGTCATCGACATGGGGCCCGGCGCCGGCAAGCACGGCGGCGAGGTCATCGCCGAAGGCACGGTCGACGAGATCGCCCGCGCACCGCAGTCGATCACCGGCAAGTACCTCAGCGGCGAGATGAAGATCGAAGTCCCCGCCGAGCGGCGGCGCGCCGATCCCAAGAAGTCGATCCGCGTCGTCAACGCGCGCGAGCACAACCTGCGCAACGTCGACGTCGAGATCCCCCTCGGGCTCTTCGTCGCCATCACCGGCGTGTCGGGGTCGGGGAAGTCCACGCTCATCGAGGACATCCTCCACCGCCACCTCGCGCGGCACTTCTACCGGGCGCGCGTCATCCCCGGCCTGCACGATCGCATCACGGGGCTCGAGCACATCGACAAGGTCATCGACATCGACCAGAGCCCGATCGGCCGCACGCCGCGCTCCAACCCGGCGACGTACACCGGTCTCTTCACCCCCATCCGCGAGCTGTTCGCCGAGTTACCCGAAGCCAAGATCCGCGGCTACGGGCCCGGTCGCTTCTCCTTCAACGTGAAGGGCGGCCGCTGCGAAGCCTGTCAGGGCGACGGTCTCGTGAAGATCGAGATGCACTTCCTCCCGGACGTCTACGTGCCGTGCGAGGTGTGCAAGGGCAAGCGCTACAACCGTGAGACACTCGAGGTGCGCTTCCGCGGGCAGAGCATCGCCGACGTGCTCGAGATGACGGTGGAGGATGCGCTCACCTTCTTCGAGAACCAGCCGCGCGTCCGCCAGAAGCTCGAGACGCTCAACGACGTCGGTCTCGGCTACATCCATCTCGGCCAGAGCGCGACGACGCTCTCCGGCGGTGAGGCGCAGCGCATCAAGCTCGCGACCGAGCTGTCGAAGCGTGACACCGGCCGCACTTTCTACATCCTCGACGAACCGACGACGGGTCTGCACTTCGAGGACGTGCGCGTGCTGCTGCACGTGCTCCACCGGCTCGTCGATCGCGGCAACACGGTGCTCGTCATCGAGCACAACCTCGACGTCATCAAGACGGCGGACTGGATCGTGGACCTCGGCCCCGAAGGCGGCACGCGCGGCGGAACGATCGTTGCCGCCGGCACGCCGGAGGACGTCGCTCGCGTCGACGCCTCGCACACCGGTCGCTACCTGCGCGACATGCTCCAGCCACCGAGGACGGCGGGCACGCGGAACTCCGACCGGAGGCGCGAAGGGCCGCAGGGAGGAGCGATCACCACTCACCGACGCAAAGTGGGATAGCCGTGGTCTCCCTGCTCGACATCATCGGGCCCGTGATGGTCGGCCCGTCCTCCTCGCACACGGCGGGGGCATGTCGGCTGGGACTGCTCGCGCGCAATCTCGTCGGCGGCACGCCGGAGCGCGCGCGCATCGAGCTTCACGGCTCCTTCGCGCGCACGGGCGAGGGGCATGGTACCGACAAGGCGATCGCCGGCGGCCTGATGGGATTCCGCCCCGACGACGAGCGGCTGCGCGACGCGCTCGAGATCGCCGATCGCGAAGGGCTCGACTACGTCTTCGACAAGGCCTCGCTCGGCGAGGACGCGCATCCCAACACGGCGCGTATCACCCTCGAGCGCGGCGAGCGCAAAGCCGTCATGACGGGCGCGTCGCTCGGCGCGGGACGCATCCTCGTCACCGAGATCAACGGCTACAAGGTCGAGGTCACCGGGAGCTACCACACCATCGTCCTCATCGCTGAGGACGTGAAGGGCTCCGTGGCCGCGATCGCGACGATCCTCGCCGAGCACGAGATCAACATCGCCAACCTGCGTCTCACGCGGAAAGAGCGCGGTGGCGACGCGTTCATGGTCATCGAGGTGGACGAGGCGCCCGGCGAATCCGTGCGCGACGAGATTCGCACGCTGCCGTGGGTGCGCTGGGCATTCCGGCTCGACAAGGTCAGCGCCTGATGTACCGCTCCCTCGCCGACGCCATCCGCGACGCCGAGCAGAAGGGCATCTCGCTCGCGCGCCTCGCCCTCGAGACGGAGGCGAAGGACCAGGGCCGTCCCGTCGAGGAGATCCGTGGTGCGCTCCGCCGCGCGCTCGAGGTGATGCGCGGCGCGGTGGACCGCGGCATGACGGGCGACCTCTTCTCCGCGTCGGGACTGGTCGGAGGCGACGCGGCCAAGCTCCGCACCGGGCCGCCCGGCCCACTGGCCGGTACTCCCTTCCGCGACGTGCTCGCCCGTGCGCTCGCCGTGCAGGAGGTGAACGCGGCGATGGGCGTCATCGTCGCTGCGCCCACGGCCGGCGGGGCCGGTGTCCTGCCCGCTGTGCTGACCGGCCTGGCGCAGGCGCGCGGAATCCCGGACGACGCGGTCATCGATGCGCTGGCCGTCGCCGGCCTGATCGGCGCCGTCGTCGCCGAGCGAGCGTCGCTCTCCGGCGCCGAGGGGGGATGCCAGGCCGAGACGGGTGCCGCCGCCGCCATGGCCGCCGGCGCCGCCACCGAGATGCTCGGCGGCTCTCCCGCCCAGGTCGGCCACGCCACGGCGCTCGCCCTCCAGGGAACGCTCGGTCTCGTCTGCGACCCGCTGGGCGGGCTCGTCGAGCTGCCGTGCGTCTTCCGCAACGCGACCGGATCCGCCATCGCCCTCACCGGCATCGAGCTCGCCCTTGCCGGCGTCGAGTTCAAGATTCCCGTCGACGAGGTCATCGACGTCATGGGCGAGATCGGCGCATCGATGGACGTGCGCTACCGCGAGACCGCCGGCGGCGGGCTCGCCGCCACGCCGACCGGACGCCGCCTCGCACGGGAGCGACTCGTGCAGATCAAGAAGCGGTAGCGTCCCCGGAAGCGCGCCCGTAGCTTGCCCGCACGCGCCACGATCGGCTGAAACGCAGCGATCGTGGAACCCGTAGGGAGGGGCAACCTAGAGTTCGCCAGGTGTGTTGCCGATGCTCACCAAAGACGACATCGAGAGCTTCCTCGTCCGCCTCGCTGCTACGGGCGCGACCTATTCCGAAGTCGAACCCGGCTTCTGGATCGTGCGGCCCAGCGCCGAGAGCGATCTCTCCATTGCAGTGAACTACTCGCCCCCCGTCGTGCTCCTTCGGATCGACGTCATGACGCTGCCGTCGGACGGTAATCGGAGCGCGACGCTCACCCGCCGCCTGCTCGAGCTCAACGCCACCGACCTGCTCCACGGGTCGTACGGCATCCAGGACGAGCACATCGTCCTGACCGAAGCGCTCGAGCTCTCGGCCCTCGACTATGAGGAATTCCTCGCGAGCTACGAGAGCATGACGCTCGCACTCGCGTCGCACCTGCGCGAGCTCGGCTCGTTCCGCGAGGCACGCTGACCCATGGGTATCTTCGATCGGTTCTCTTCGCTGCTGAAATCCAACATCAACGACCTGATCTCCAAGGCGGAAGATCCGGAGAAGATGTTGACGCAGATCCTCGTCGACATGCGCGGCCAGCTCGTGAAGGCCAAGCAGCAGGTCGCCTCCGCCATCGCCGACGAGAAGCGGCTCCGTGACCAGGCCGACGCCGAGTTCAAGCAGTCGCAGGACTGGGAGCGCCGTGCCATGCTCGCCATCCAGGAAGGTCGCGACGATCTCGCCAAGCAGGCACTCGTCCGTCAGGCCGAGCACACCAGCCACGGCGAACAGCTCCAGGCGACGTGGGAGCAGCACCGTCTCGAGACGGAAAAGCTCAAGAACCAGCTGCGCGACCTGAACGACAAGATCGAGGAGGCGAAGCGCAAGAAGAACCTCCTCATCGCTCGCCAGCGTCGCGCCCAGGCGCAGCAGCGCATCGCGGAGACGATGTCCTCGCTGTCCGAGAAGAGCGCGTTCGAGGCGTTCGCCCGGATGGAGGAGCGCATCGAGAACAACGAGCGCATGATCAAGGCGTCGTCCGAGATCGACGACGAGTTCACCGGCGACACCCTGCAGCGCGAGTTCAAGCAGCTCGAGAAGGGCGCCGTCGGTGTGTCCGTCGACAACCAGCTTCTCGCGCTCAAGCAGAAGATGGGGATGCTCCCCGCGCCCGCACCGGCGCAGAACAGGGCGCTCGGCGCCGGACAGCGTGACGAGGAGACCGTCCACGCCGAGATCGAGCACCCGACGGAAGAGAAGGGACGGTGAGCGGCGAGGGCGCTGCTCGCCGCTTCAAGTTCGCGCCGATCCTCACGGCGACGGTCTTCACCGTCCTGCTCCTCTGGATAGCCGGCAAGGTCGCGCACGTCCTGCTGCTGCTCTTCCTCGGCATCATGATCTCGCAGTACCTCGGCGCGCTCGCCGGGTTGCTGCATCGGCGGCTGCGCATCCCGGAAGGATGGTCGCTCGCCGCGGCGGTGCTCGTCAGCCTGGGCGGCCTCGGGCTGCTCATCTGGGCGCTCGTGCCACCCGTGATCGCACAGACGCAGGAGCTGGTGCGCGTGCTGCCGACCTACATCACTGGGTGGGAGACGGCCATCGATCGCCTGGCCACTCGGGTACCCGCGCTTGCGTCGGTGTACACGCCGGGCCAGCACAAGCTCATCCTCGCCGTCTATCAGCAGGTCACCGGGCAGTTCGGGAACGTCGTGCCGAAAGTCATCGGCATGGTGGAGCTGGCGATCAGTCTCTTCTCGGTGTTCGTGATGGGGCTCTACCTGGCGCTCCATCCGGCGCTGTATCGAGAATGGCTCATCGCGCTCTTCCCGCCGATCCATCGCGATCTCGTACGCGACATCCTCACCGAGTGCGGCCAGTCGCTGCGTGCGTACATCGTGGGGTTGCTCCTCACGATGACTTTCCTCGGCACGTTGACCGCGATCGGGCTCTCGATACTTCACGTCCCATACGCGCTGACGTTCGGCGTCTTCACCGGGATCGCGACGATCGTCCCCTTCTTCGGGACGCTGCTCGCCACGGCGCTTCCCGCACTGTTCGTCATCACGGCGCCCGACGGCGGCTCGCGGGCACTGTGGGTGGTCGTGGTCGGCATCGCCGTGCACCTGATCGAGGGGAACATCGTCTCTCCCCACATCATCTCGAAGCAGGTTGATCTCCCGCCGGTGCTCACGATCGTCTTCGTGCTCATCGTCGGCACGCTGCTGGGCGGACTCGGGCTGCTCGTTGCGGTGCCTGCCCTCGCGGTCATCATGGTCATCGTGCGGCGCATCCTCCTCACACGCGTGTACGAAGGGCAGGGCTTCCGCCGCACCACGCGCGAGCGGGCGCTCGTCCTTCGTCTGCCCGCCTCCGAGGGCGGCGTCATCGTCCCGCGCTCGACCGTCGACGTCGTTTCGGCGCTGGAGCGCCAAACCGCGGCTGCCCCCGTTTAGATTGCGCGTGCCTCGTCGAGGCACTCACTCTCGCACGGTCGTCGCATGTCGCGTGATCTACGCTTCCTGATTCTGGCCGACGGTCTCTTCGGCCCCGAAACGTCCAAGACCGCCAACGCCTGCATCCGCTACACGCCGGAGCGCGTGGTCGGCATCATCGACGCGACGCGGGCCGGCCGGCGGGCGGAGGACGTCATCGGCTTCGGCGGTGACATCCCCGTCGTCGCGACGCTCGACGAGGGGCTGTCGCTCAAGCCCAATGCACTGCTCGTCGGCATCGCGCCCGCTGGAGGCAAGCTCCCCGCCGAGTGGATCCTGCTGCTCGCCCGCGCGATCGAGCATGGCCTCGCAATCTGGAACGGACTGCACACCTTCGTCGCCGACGTCCCTGAGCTCGCGGCGCTCGCGGCGAAGCATCGCGTGGCCATCCACGATCTCCGCCGCCCGCCTGCGCGGCTGGACGTCGCACGCGGCCGCGTGCGCAACATCGACGCGACCGTCGTCCTCACCGTCGGCACCGATTGCAACATCGGCAAGATGACGACGCAGCTGCAGATCCTCGACGCGCTTCGCGAGAAGGGGATCCGCACCTCGTTCGCCGCGACCGGCCAGACGGGCATCCTCATCGAGGGGCGCGGCATCGCGGTCGACGCGGTCGTCGCCGACTTCATCGCCGGCGCCGCCGAGTCGCTCGTGCTCGAGTCGGCGAAGGACTCGGATCTCGTGCTCGTCGAGGGGCAGGGCTCGATCATTCATCCGAGCTATTCCGGCGTGACGTACGGCTTGATGCACGGCTCGCTCCCGCACGCGCAGGTCATGTGCGCGCAGCCGAGCCGCCGCGCCATCAACAACTGCGAGTGGGTGAAGATCCCGCCGCTCCCCGACTTCATCCGGCTCAGCGAGGCCGCCCTCGCCCCCCTGCGCCCCGCGCCCGTCATTGCGGTTGCCCTCAACACCTTCGACCTCGACGATGACGCAGCTCGTCGCGCCATCGAGACGACGGAGCGCGACACCGGACTCCCTACGACGGACCCCGTCCGATTCGATCCCGCCCCAATCGTCGACGCAATCGCCGTATTCCACGAAGCACGGAAGGCGCCGGTGAGCGCGTAACTAACCGGGGATCTGCACGTCGCAACTCACCTCTGTTCCGGCAACCTCAACGCAAATCCCGCCGCGAGCAGCGACAACCCGCCCGCGTATAGCAGCGCTCCGCGATAGTCGTTCACTGGGGCGAGCAGCCCGAAGACGATCGTGCACGCCGCCGCCGCCACGCGACCGATGTTGTAGCAGAAGCCAGCCCCAGTCGTGCGCAGCAGCGTCGGGAACAGGGGCGGCAGGTACATGGTGAACAGCGCGAACACGCCAGAGAAGAAGCCCGCCAGCGGGAACCAGAACCACGCGAGCGAGCCAATGCTCCGCGGCACGATGAACGCCGCGATGATCCCCACGCCGAGCCCCGCCAGGAATACCACGATCGCCCTTCGATTGCCCAGCAGCTTCGCCAGCGCACCGGCCGAGAAATTTCCTACGATCGCCATCGCGTTCACGACGAAGAACGACGCCGAGACGATACGCGTGACTTCCCCCGCCGGCGTACCAGCGTCCACGAGCAGCCGGCGGAGATGCTGCGACTGCCAGAACTGGAACAGCCACCACCCCGACAGCCCGAGCGCACACGTGATCGTCGTACGTGCCGTGATCCCCGCGACCTCGCCGCGAAACAGGTCGCGCGCCCTCGGTCGCTCGCCGCGCGTCTCGCGCGCCGCGGCCTGCCACGTCTCCGGCTCGGGCACGTGGCGGCGGATCCAGAATACGAGGAACGCCGGCAGCACGCCCACGAGAAAGACGTAGCGATCCGCGTGCGGCGGCAGCACGAGCGAGAGAAGCCCGACGGTGAGCGCCGCGAGCAGGATGCCCAGATTGACGCCCGTCTGCAGCATCGCCGCGATCCACGGCCGCCACCGCTTCGGCCAGGTCTCCGAGAGCAGCGACGCGCCAACCGCCCATTCGCCTCCGATCCCCAGCGCGGCGATGAAGCGGAACAGCATGAACTGCCACCACGTGTGCGCAAACGCGCACACGCCGGTGAACAGGGCGTACGTGAGAATGGTGAGCGAGAGCGCGCGGCTCCGCCCGAGGATGTCGCCAAGGCGTCCGAAGAACGATCCGCCCAGCGCCCAGCCGAGCAGGAAGGCCGCCTGGATGTAGGCGCTCTTCTCCTTCACCCCGGGATCCGCTGTGCTCGTCGCGGCGAGCAGCTGCGCCACGACGGGCGTCGCGACGAGGGTGTAGAGATGCATGTCCAGCCCGTCGAACAGCCAGCCGAGCCAGGCCGCCGTGCCGGAGCGCCACTGCTGCGGCGTGACTTCGCGCAGGTGCGTCGCTTCGGTCGTCGCCTGCGCGGGCGGTTCCAGCGCGGTCACGCGTTCGATCGGTCGAGCTCCTTCCACCTGCACGGCGAACCTCCGGACGTCACGTCGGGCACTCTGGGTCGCCTATGATGCCACCAGGCGCATCGAACGCAAGGCGCTACGCGCTTGATGGATCCGGGGTGCCGCGCGCAGATGTCCGCTCGGCAAGCGCGCGAGCCATCGTTCGGTCGTGCCACTCGTCCTCCGCGCCCATTCGCTCTGGAAGAGCTACGCCGCCGGCGTCGCGGGATGCTCGGCGCGGATCTGGGTGTTGCGCGCCGCGAGCCTCGAGGTGCACGAGGGAGAGTGCATCGCCATACTCGGCGCGCGCGGCGCCGGAACCACCACGCTGCTCCAGTGCCTCGCCGGCCTCCGTCGGGTCGACGCGGGCACGATCGAGCACCGTCAGCGCCCGCATCTCGTCTGCGCGCCTCATGCGTCGGACACTCGACAGGCGGCGCCGCGAGTGGGTGACATCGTGCTCGTCGATGACACCGCGCATCCGGCAGGAGCCACACCCATCGCCCGTGCCGTGCACGAGCCGGCCGAGCGCGGCGCCACGACCATCATCGCCACCCACGAGCTGTCCAGCGTTCGCCGCATCGTGGATCGGGCGCTGCTGCTGCGCGATGGACATCTCACGCCGCTCCCGCTCCGCAGCGGCTCTCGCCGCGTCGCCGAGCGAGCAGGCACAGCGCCGAGCCTGGTGATCGAAGCATCCCAGCGCCGGCCGAAAGCCGTCAACCGATCACCGTGAACGCTCGCGCGTCGAACGCGCGCCTACTTTCTATAAGCGTGCACCAGCACGTCCTGGAACTGCCCGCGCGTGATCGGCGTGTACACCTGGCCCGCCGTCAGCTGATAGCCGAAGCCGTGCTGTTCCAGGAGGGACAGGCACTCGGAGAGGTTGTCCACCGCAGGACTCATGTGGTGGTGGAACTCGATGACCATCTGCTGAATCCGCCCGATCGCGCCGCTCGCCGCGAGATCGCGTAGTACCGGCAGCTCGCTTCCCTCCACGTCGACCTTCAGGAAGTCCACCGGCTTCGTGACGTAGCGCGACAACCGCACCGAGGGCACCCGGATTGCTTCGCCCGGCATGCGATCGCGGTGCACGCTCATCGCCGCGGAACCCGGATGCGCCGGGTCGTGGAACAGCTCGAGGGTTCCCTCCTGCTCGGCGAGCGCCGCGTTGTGGAGCGTGACTCCCGCCAACGAGTTCGCCCGGATCGTCTCCTCGATCGCTTCGCACGCCCACGGCGCAGGTTCGAACGCAGTGATCTCCGCGTCCGGATACAGCGATTTGAAGAACAGGATCGCCATCCCGATGTTGCTGCCGCAGTCGAGGATCACCGGCCGTGGATTGTCCGTCGCGAACCAGTACTCGCGTTCGGCGAACACCTCGCGATACAGGTAGCGCATCCACTCGGCTTCGAGATACCGCAGCCTGAAGCCGGCGACGTCCGCCCAGCCCGGACCGGCCGGATCGCGGCGGCGCAGCAGCTCGTGCATCGCGTGCGTGCGATACGTGCGCTGCGCCGCGGCGCGGCGCGCACCCAATGCGGCGAACGCGCCGAAGCGGCGATAGCGGATCGCGTGGTCGAGAAGAGACCGTCCGAAGGGCATGTGGTCGGAAATTGTATCTGCGGAACTTCGACCGGAGGTGCGAAGCGCCGCAGGGAGGAGCGATCTTACTGCCGGACCTGCGGAACTCCGACCGGAGGTGCGAAGCGCCGCAGGGAGGAGCGATCATCATGGACGAATTGGTGAACGGCTGGGGCGCGCTGTCGCTCGCCGCTCACTGCCTCCGGACGTTCGAGTTGGATGCCGCGCAACCCGTTCCGTTGACCGTCACGCGGTGCCGCGTCTAGCTTGCCCCGATGCACCCCTTCCTTCTGCTGCAGAACGTCGCGCGCCCGCATACGATGCGCGACTGGAAGCTGCATGGGCTCGACTGGGAGAGGTGGGGCGCCGACGGGCAGCCCGACCTGCACAGCGCGCGCGAGCAGCGCGCCCGGACCTCCGCCAAGCTGTTCCGGCACGTGGCCCGCGCGATCCTCGTCGTCGTCACCATCCTGCTCGTACTCGGCCAGCTCGGCTTCAACATCTCCCCGCTGCTCGCCAGCGCGGGGGTCGTCGGGCTCGCGGTGTCGTTCGGCTCGCAGAGTCTGGTGCGCGACTTCGTGACCGGCTTCTTCCTCCAGCTCGAGCATCAATTCGCGCTCGGCGACGTGATTCGCATCGGCGGCTTCGAGGGCACGGTCGAGAACATCACGCTGCGACTGGTCTACCTGCGCGACGCCACCGGTGCGTTGCACATCATCCCGAACGGGCAGATCACGCAGGTCACCAACCTGACGCGTGCGTGGGGACGGGTCGCAATCGACGTCGACGTCGCGTGGAGGGATGCCGACCGTGCGGAAGCGGCCGTGATGGGCGCCGCGGAGGAGCTCGGGAAGGACCCCGCCTGGGCCGACGCCCTGCTCGATCCGCCGCGCGTCACGGGGATCGAGAAGCTCAGTGGCGGAGCGGTCACCTTGCGCACTATCGCCCGCGTCGATCCCTACCGCCGCGACGATGTGGCGCGCGATCTGAGACTGCGTATCAAGCTCGCCCTCGATCGGGCGGGAATCGTCACCTTCGTCCCGCCCGCGCTCCCCATCGCATAACTTACGCGCTCGACGTCGCTGAGCTTCCCGATCCGCGTCCACATGTCCGAGTTCCGCCTGTACAACACGCTGACCCGCCGGGTCGAGCCATTCGCCCCAGCCGATGGACGGACGGTGCGGATGTACACGTGTGGTCCGACGGTCTACAACCCGGCGCATCTCGGGAACTTCCGCACGTTCCTGTTCGAGGATCTGATGCGGCGCGTGTTCCAGCTGCGCGGCTGGCAGGTGCGGCAGGTGATGAACCTGACCGATGTGGACGACAAGATCATCCGGCGCGCGGTGGAGCAGGGGAAGACCATCGCCGAAGTCACCGCTCCCATCGAGGAGATCTTTCACCGGGACCGCGAGTACCTCCGCATCCAGCCGGCCGAGGTCTACCCGAAGGCGACCGACTTCATCCCCCAGATGATCGCCCTCGTCGAGCGGCTCGTCGCGTGCGGCGTAGCGTACCGGGCGGAGGACGGCTCGGTCTACTTCGCGATCGACAAGTTTCCTGGCTATGGCAAGCTCTCCCGGCTCGACACCCGTGAGGTGAAGAGCGGCGCGCGGGTTCTGCAGGACGACTATTCGAAGGAGAACGCCCAGGACTTCGCTCTCTGGAAGGCAGCAAAACCCGAGGACGAGCGGTCCGGCGCGGCGTGGGACTCACCTTGGGGACGTGGCCGGCCCGGCTGGCACCTCGAGTGCTCGGCCATGGCCATGGACCTGCTCGGCGAGACCCTCGACCTGCACGGCGGCGGGATCGACCTGATCTTTCCTCACCACGAGGACGAGATCGCCCAGAGCGAGGCTGCGACGGGGAAGCCCTTCTCCCGCTTCTGGTGCCACGGCGCCTTTCTCCTGACCGAAGGCGCCAAGATGGCCAAGCGGGTGGGCAACGTGATTACGGTCGAAGGGCTGCGAAGGGACGGAGTGCCGGCGGCGGCGCTTCGGCATTTCGTCTTCAACACGCACTATCGGAAGGAGTTGAACCTCTCCGACGAGGCATTGGAGGCGTCGCTTCAGGGCGTCCGCCGGGTGCGCGACTTCCACGACCGGCTCTA
Organism: Gemmatimonadota bacterium; assembly: GCA_019510405.1. Classification (GTDB taxonomy): domain Bacteria; phylum Gemmatimonadota; class Gemmatimonadetes; order Gemmatimonadales; family Gemmatimonadaceae; genus AG11. Next base: position 19,100 of record JAEKKK010000063.1, read on the forward strand.
CGATCCGGCCGCCCTCTCGCTTGGCGGCACTCCCGAGCTGGCCACCGCCGCAGACGAGGCGGTGGCGGCGGCGGAGGCGGCGCTGTTCGATGACCTGAACGGGCCCGAGGCGCTGGCGGCGATGTTCAACTTCATTCGCCGGGCGAACGCCGAGCTGGACCGGCGCGGTGGCGACCGTGATTCGGTCGAGCGCGCGCGGGCAGCGTTCGAGCGGATCAATAGCGTGCTGGACATCGTCCCCGATCGGGCGGACGCCGACCCCGCGCTGGCGACGTGGATCGAGGAGCGGATCGGGGCACGGCGGGAGGCGCGCGCGCGTCGCGATTTCGGCGAAGCGGACCGGATCCGCGCCGAGCTGACCGCGCGCGGTGTGGCGATCGAGGACGCGGGTGGAGAGACGCGCTGGAAGCTGGTGCGAGCCACGTAAGTCGCCGTCGCTCGCTCGCTTGACTGACTCTCCCCGGCTGACTATCCTACGAGTCTCGCGCAAAAAACGCCGTCTGCTGACGTAGCTCAATTGGCAGAGCACCCGATTTGTAATCGGGCGGTTGCGAGTTCGATTCTCGCCGTCAGCTCTGCCGTTGATCGACGCTCGCGCAGCGCCGGCGCGAGGCGATCGGGTGGGGTACCCAAGTGGCCAACGGGATCAGACTGTAAATCTGACGGCGCAAGCCTTCGAAGGTTCGAATCCTTCCCCCACCATCCGCCGCGGATCGATGAGTGCGGTCGAGCGGGGCGGTATGACGCGGGAGTAGCTCAGCTGGTAGAGCGCAAGCCTTCCAAGCTTGATGTCGCGGGTTCGAGCCCCGTCTCCCGCTCTTCGAAGTTGGAATGAATGTAGGGAAGAGCATGAGTCGCAGCATCGTAGTAATGCAGGTGGAACCGCTCGCGTAGCTCAGTTGGTAGAGCACACCCTTGGTAAGGGTGAGGTCACCGGTTCAATCCCGGTCGCGAGCTCTGTGAGTCGAGCTCTGTAGAGTTTTGCAGCCGCCGCTGGGGGCCGACGATGCCTCCGGGGGCTGCTGGCTGTCCAACCCTTTCTCGTTTCGAGCATCCGGTATGGCCAAGGCAAAGTTCGAGCGGACGAAGCCGCACGTGAACGTTGGGACGATCGGGCACGTCGATCACGGCAAGACGACGCTGACCGCCGCGATCACGACGATTCAGGCGGCCAAGGGGCTCGCCCAGCAGGTCGCGTTCGATCAGATCGACAAGGCGCCGGAAGAGAAGGCGCGCGGCATCACGATCGCGACGGCCCACGTCGAGTACGAGTCCGACAAGCGCCACTACGCGCACGTCGACTGCCCGGGCCACGCCGACTA
>JAEKKK010000216.1 GCA_019510405.1 Gemmatimonadota bacterium
ATCTGCGCTTCCGTCCCGACATCGAGGGGCTGCGCGCGGTCGCCATCGCCCTCGTCGTGCTTTACCACGGGGGCTGGAAGGGGACGAGGGCCGGCTTCCTCGGCGTGGACGTCTTCTTCGTCCTTTCCGGATTTCTCATCTCGGGGCTCCTCCTCGACGAGCTGGCCGCGACGGGGCGCATCTCGCTCACGAAGTTCTGGGCCCGCCGCGCGCGCCGGCTGCTCCCTGCCGCGGCGCTCGTCACCGTCGCCGTGCTCGTGGCGAGCGCCATCTGGTTCTCCCCGTTCGATCAGCGCACCAACGCCGACAGCGCGCGCGCCTTCGCCGTCTACGGCTCGAACATCCTCTTCGCCTTTCGCAGCCTCGAGTACTTCGGCGCCGATGCGGCGCGCGACCCGCTGCTCCACACGTGGTCGCTCTCGGTCGAGGAGCAATTCTATCTCTTCTTCGCGCCGGCGATGCTGCTCGTCGGGATCTGGGTGCGCGGCAGCGGTGTGGACGTGCTGCGCCGCCGAGTCGCGACGCTCGCCGTCGTCGCGTCGGTCGCGTCGTTCATCGGCTGCCTGCTGCTCGCGCAGCACTATCCCGTCGTCGCGTTCTATGCGCTTCCGGCGCGCGCGTGGGAGTTCGGGATCGGCACGCTCGCGCTCCTGGCCACGCGCCATGCGGGCCGCATCCCCGCGCCGGCGCTCGAGGTCATCGCACTGGCTGGTCTCGCCGCGGTGCTCGGCGCCGCGGTGATGCCCGCGCCGCGTACCCCGGCGCCCGGATTTCTCACGCTCGTTCCCACACTCGGCACTGCCGCGCTGCTGGTTGCCGGTGCGGGTGCACACCGGACGTTCGTCGCGCGCGGACTGACCGTCGCCCCGATGCGGCTCCTCGGCCGCCTCTCGTACTCCTGGTATCTCTGGCACTGGCCCGCGCTCGCCTTCCTGCAGGAGCGCAGTGCGAGACCGTCGCTCCGCCTCTCGATTGCCGTCGCGCTGCTCTCGCTCGTGCCGGCGGCGATCACGTACTGGCTCGTCGAGTCGCCGATCCGCTTCTCCGTCCGGCTCCGCCCCTTCGCGCGGCAGACGGTGGCCGCCGCGGCCGCCCTCGCCCTGATGCTCGTCGCGATGTCCACGCTGGCGATCCATCACGCCGACGCGACCCTCGCCACGCCGCGCTACACCGCGATCGCCGACGCGCGTGTGCAGTCGGGCATCTGGACCGACGGCTGCATCGTCGATCTGCCGGTCACGTCATCGCCGGCGTGCGTCTACGGTGCGGCGCGTGCCGACACCACCGTCGTGCTGTTCGGCGACTCGCACGCCGCGCAGTGGTTCCCCGCGCTGGACTCGATCGCGCAGCACCGCGGATGGCGGCTCGTGGCGCTCACCAAGACGGCGTGTCCCGTCCCCGACGTCGTCGTGATCAACGGGCGTCTCGCGCGCCGCTACGTCGAGTGTGAGACGTGGCGTCGCAGCGCGATCGATCGCGTCCTGGCGCTTCACCCCACGCTCGTCGTGGCGGCGAGCGCGCGCTCGTACAAGCTCCTCGTCGGAGGCGGACAGCAGGAGTGGACGGAGAGCAGCACGGCGGCGCGCGAAGGGTGGCGCGCCGGCCTCCGCCGCACGGTCACGTCGCTCGCGCTCTCGGGCGCCCACGTCGTCCTCCTCGAGGACACGCCGCGTATGCCGTTCGATGTGCCGCGCTGCCTCGTGAAGCACATCGAGCATCAGGCCAGCTGCGCGGTGCCTGTCGCCCGTGGCGTCGATACCGCGTTCGCGGCGCTGGAGCGCTCGGCGTTGCTGCACATGCCGGCCGCCACGTACGTCGACCTCACCACCACGATCTGCGACAGCGTGTGCAGCACGTCGCTGGATGGCGTGGTTCGCTACCAGGACAGCAACCACCTCTCGGTGCGCTACGTGGCCTCGCTCGCCGCTCCGCTGGGCCAGTCGCTCGATCGGGCACTCGAGAAGTCGCCCATCCTCGCCCTCGCGCCGCGCCGCCCGCCGCACTGAGGCGACGCAGGCGGCGCGGCACCCTCCCGCCGGCTCAGGTCGCGCCCAGCCGTCCGAGCTCGGCCACCGCTCCCTGATACTCCGACCAGTCGTGCGGGCAGATCGCGCGCGCTCGCTCGAGCCGCGTGCGCGCCTCTGCCGTCTGCTTCGACCAGAGCTGCATCACGCCGACGTAGAACGCCGCGCCACACCGCTGGACCTCCAGCGCGCGCGCGTCACCGACCTCCGCGACGGAGTCCAGCGCGGCGATGCTGCTCTTCCCCAGATAGAGCTTCGCCACCGGTGCCGGCCACTTGGCCGGATTCAGCCGTGCGACGTTTGTCGCAAGCTGCGCCGAGTCCGCTTTACCCTGGAGTGCCTCCGCCATGTGCAGCCAGACGACCACGAAGCCGTTCGTCGAATCGTAGCGCAGGCCGTCGGCGAGGTCCCGCGCCGACTCGCCGTAGTGCCCCAGGTAGAAATGCGTGCGCCCCCGGTTCTTCAGGGCGAGCGCGAGATCGGGCTTGACGGCCAGCGCCCTGTCGTAGTCGTGCAACGCTGCGTCGTATTCACCCTTCATTTGATGCGCAAAACCAGTCTGATAAGCGGCTTTTGCCTCGTCCCCCTTCTTGCATCCAGCCGCGAGCGCGAGGGCCAGGAGCCCCGCCGGAAAAAGTCCCTTCACTGCGTATCCCTCCTCCCCAGGTGTGCGTCCTCAGGTGATGCACCTCTCTCCATCGCCCGCTCAGCCGCATGGCCGCTGAACACTACGATGCCATTGTCGTCGGCTCCGGGATCACCGGGGGGCTGGCCGCCAAGGAGCTGACGGAGCGTGGGCTGCGCACTCTCGTGCTCGAGCGCGGCCGCAATGTGACCCATGGCGTGGACTACACTGCGGCCACCACGCCCCCCTGGAAGATCGCGCACCGCGGCATGGCGACCCGCGAGCTGGTCGCCGAGTACCCGGTGCTGCGCCGCGCACGCCTCGCCTACGAGCCGAACGCCGCGTTCTGGGCGGACGAGCACGACTGCCCGTACGTCGAGAAGAAGCCGTTCGAATGGCTGCGCGGCTACCAGGTCGGAGGACGCTCCCTCACCTGGGGACGTCACTGCTATCGCTGGAGCGACGTCGACTTCGAGGCGAACGCGATCGAGGGCGTCGGCGTGGACTGGCCGATCCGCTATCGCGACATCGCGCCCTGGTACGACCACGTCGAGCGGTTCATCGGCGTGAGCGGCTCGGCCGAAGGGCTGCCTCACCTCCCCGATGGACAGTTCCTCCCGCCGATGGAGCTCAACGTCGTCGAGAAGGACGTCGCGGCGCGCATCCGGCAGCGCTGGAACGAGCGCCGGTTGATCATCGGCCGCATCGCCAACCTCACCCAGCAGCACAACGGCCGCGGGCCCTGCCAGTATCGCGACAAGTGCTGGCTCGGCTGCCCGTACGGTGCGTACTACAGCACGCAGTCGGCGTCGCTCCCCGCCGCGGCGGCGACGGGCAAGCTCACGCTCCGCCCCTTCTCGATCGTGCGCGAGCTCCGCTACGATCGCGACCGCAAGCGCGCCACCGGCGTGTCCGTGCTCGACGCCGAGACGCAGCAGCAGATCGAGTACACGGCGAACGTCGTGTTCCTCTGCGCGTCGACCTTCAACTCTGCCTGGATCCTGATGAACTCGGCCACCGACGTGTGGCCTGACGGACTGGGGAGCAGCAGCGGAGAGCTCGGGCACAATGTCATCGACCATCACTTCCGCGCCGGCGCGAGCGGGCGCGTCGAGGGGTTCGAGGACCGCTACACCTACGGACGCCGGCCCTGCGGCTTCTACGTGCCGCGCTTCCGCAACCTCGGTGCGGAGCGCCGCGACTACGTGCGCGGGTTCGCCTATCAGGGGAGCGCGAGCCGCCAGGAATGGACGCGCGACGTCGCCGAGCTCGGGATCGGCGCGCCGCTCAAGGCCGAGCTCACCGAGCCCGGCCCGTGGACCATCGGCATGACCGGCTTCGGCGAGACGCTGCCCTACCACGACAACCGCGTCACGCTCGACAAGACCCGCAAGGACAAGTGGGGGCTGCCCGTGCTCGCGTTCGACTGCCGCATCCGCGACAACGAGCGCCGCATGCGCCAGGACATGATGCACGATGCGGCCGAGATGCTCGAGGCCGCCGGCGTGAAGGAGGTTCGTCCCTCCGACGGCTCGTACACCTTCGGCGAGTCGATCCACGAGATGGGCACGGCGCGCATGGGGAACGATCCGAAGACCTCCGTGCTCAACGGCAACAACCAGGTCTGGGACGCGCCGAACGTGTTCGTCACCGATGGCGCGTGCATGGCATCGAGCTCGTGCGTCAATCCGTCGCTCACCTACATGGCGCTCACGGCGCGCGCGGTGGAATTCGCCACGCGTCAGCTCGCGAGCCGCGATCTGTGACCATGAACCGCCGCGCCGCGATCGCCCGCCTGCTCGGCATCACGGGCACGCTCGCCATCGGGGCCGACGCATTCCTCTCCGGGTGCAGCCGCGCGACCCCCGCGCGGAAGCGTGCCTTCTCGCCCACCGACGTCGCACTCATGGACGAGATCGGTGACACGATCATCCCGGCGACGGACACGCCGGGCGCGAAGGCGGCAGGCATCGGCGCCTTCATGGCGTCCATGGCGATCGACTGCTACGATGACGCGAGCTTCGCGTCGCTGTACGACGGCCTTGGCGCCATCGACGCCGCGTGCCGTCGCGACGCCGGCACGTCGTTCATGTCGGCGACGCCGGCGCAACGCACCACCTTGCTCGACAAGCTCGACGCCGAGCAACGCGCGACGAGCAGGCGTCGCACCGACGGAGAAGCTCCGCACTACTTCCGGCTGATGAAGGAGCTCACCCTGCTCGGATACTTCTCTTCCGAGATTGGCTGCACCCAGGCGCTTCGCTACGTCGAGGCGCCGGGCGCGTATCGTGGCGACGTGCCCTATCACAAGGGTGAGCGCGCCTGGTTCAACCCCACGCGGCGGGTCTGATCGTGACGGCGCCCACCACGACCGCGCGCGGCACGCCCTACGACGCACCGATCGGTGCGGTGCAGGGCGACGCCC
>JAEKKK010000217.1 GCA_019510405.1 Gemmatimonadota bacterium
GGAGCGCAGCGGATCCATCCCCGCCGCCCGCACACCGCGCAGGTGCTTGTTCACGTGGCCGCGGAAGTGGACGCGCGACACCGTCTCCTGGCCGACGTAGCACCCCTTCGTGTAGGAGATCGCGTGCAGCGCGTCGAAGTTGGCTTCCTGCGGGATCGTGTTTTCGTCCATGTCGAGCCCCCACTCGGGGCGTCCCGCTTCGACTCGCGCGATGTCCCACGCCTCGAGGCCGGCGGGCACCGCACCTGCTGCGACCGCGCGCGTCCACAGGGCATCGAATGCATCGGCCGGGACGATGAGCTCGAACCCCTCCATCTCGAGATCCGGGACCCTGGCGACGAGGAGCGTCGCGCCGTCGAGCTGCACGCTCACGTGCGCATAGGGTGCGAGCGCCGTCAACGCGGGTGCCTGGATGCCGGTCAGCTCGCTGACCACGTGGCGCGCCGTCGCCCCGAAGACGCCGAGGTCGCGCAGCGTCGTGCTCTCGTCGCTGTGCGCGGCGATGCGCGGGTTCACGAACTTCTTCACCATGGCGGCCCAGGCCGCGGCCGCACGTGGCGGCGCATCGACGAGAATCTCGTCCTCCGCGACGAACACCCGCACGTCGGCGACGATCTTCCCCTTGGCCGTCAGCGCGGCGGCGTAGCATCCCTGGCCGGGCGCGAGAGCGGAGACGTCGTTCGTCACCAGCCCCGTCACCATCTCGGCGGCGCGCGCCCCCTTCACGCGAAGCCGTCCGCGATGGCTCCGGTCGAAGACGGCGGCGCGCGTATGCATTGCCTCGTACTCCGCCGCCACGCTGCCGTACGCGAGCACCACGCTCCGTCCGCCGACGTCGCCAACCGTCGGACTCACATCGGTCGCCGGTCGCGTGCTCATGCGAGTCGGTTGGTCGGAATGCCGACGAGCGTGTCGAGCATCTCGAGCGTCGCGCCGCTCAGCGACGCGAGCGCGCCGTCCGCCTCGACGGCGACGTGCGCGGGCGTGCCCACGGCGATCGTTCTGATGCCGGCGTCGCGCGCCGCGAGGATGCAGGGCCGCGTGGTCGCGAGCGCGAGCACTCGCTCGCGCGCGAGTGGGCTGGCGCGGCGCCGCGCGAGATGCGCCAGCGCCGCGTCGAACTGCGCACTCGACGGCGCATCGCCGGGGACGTCGTCGGCCGAAACGATGGCCGAGAAGGAATCGCGCAGGCCGGCCAGTCGGAGCGCGGCGTCGGTCTCGTCGCGTCCCGCTGCGGTCACCACCGCGACGGGTGCACGGAGTTGGACGTGCTCCACGAAGCGCATGACCTCCGGCTCGACGACGAATCCCTGGGCGAGCCGCGCGCCGAGCTCACGTTGGGCGCGGAGCGTCACGAGCTCGACCAGGGTGTCGTCGCCGGCGCGCCACTCCAGCGCCGACGCGACGATGCTGCGCAGGGAGCGACCGGCAAAGCGATCGTCGTACGCGTCCTCGTCGAGGACCACTCCCTCCGCGGCGAGCGCGAGCGCGAGGGCTGCACGCCGGCTCTCCGTGGTGTCAGTGAGCAGCCCTTCCCAGTCCAGCAGCACCGCATCGGCCATGACCGGTAAATAATCGCCGGCCGTAGCGAGGCGCCACTGTACCTATGGAAGTCGGTGCGTCTCGTCCGGTGACGCGTCGCGCGGACCCGACGTTCCGGCCGCGGCATATGACGCGTCGAGCAGGTCCACTGGATGCACGACACGCACGCCGCTACCCGCCTGCCGCAGGCCGGCGCCGATCTGCATCAGACATCCGGGATTGCCCGTCGCGACGAGCGTGGCACGAGTGTCGGCGATGTTCGCCAGCTTTGGTGCGAGCACCGTCGCGCTGACGTCGGGCTCGATGAGGTTGTAGATCCCGGCGGCGCCGCAGCAGTGCTCGCTACCTTCGAGTGGAACCAGCGCGAGGCCGGGTACCGCGCCGAGCACGCGCAGCGGCGGCGACGTGATCCGCTGCGCGTGAAGGAGGTGGCAGGGCGCGTCGTACGTGACCGTTCGCTCGACGGGAGCGCCGGAGCGAGGCCCGGCCTGCGCGAGCAGCTCGCTCACGTCGCGCACCTTCTCGGAGAGCTTCGCCGCGCGGTCGTGCCACGCGGGGTCGCGCTCGAGCAGGTGCTCGTACTCCTTCATCATCGCGCCGCAACCCGCCGCGTTGGCGACGACGTACTCCGCGCCCGACGCTTCGAATGCCGCGATGTTGCGGCGTGCGAGGCGGCGCGCCGTTTCGAGGTCACCCGCATGCGCGTGCAGTGCGCCGCAGCACGCCTGGCCTGGCGTGCGCACCATGGCGTAATCGTTCACCACGAGGGTGCGTTCCGTCGCGCGATTGGTTTCGGTGAGGAGCCCTTCCATCACGCATCCGGTGAGCAGGGTCGCGGTACCGCGGCTGCCGTCGCTGCGCGGCGCATAGCCGGAGCGCCGCAGCGGCGCTCGCGTCGACTCGAGCATCGCCATCGCGAAGCCGAATCGGCCCGGCAGGCGTGCCAGGAGCGCCGAGATGCGCAGTGCGCGCGCGATGCGTCCGCCGAGCATGGCGAGCGAGAGCAGGGCCGGCCGAGCGAAGGCGAACAGGATCACGCGCGCGATGGGCGCGTTCGGCTGTTTGGTCGTCAGCGTGGCGCGCGTCGCCTCGAGCATCTGTCCATACGGCACGCCTGACGGACACACGGTCTCGCAGGCGCGACAGCCGAGGCAGCGATCGATGTGCGTGCGCACGTCGGGATCGTCGACCGGGAGCGTGCCCTCGACGAGCGCGCGCATCAACACGATGCGCCCGCGCGGACTGTCGTTCTCGTCGGCGAGGGTGAGGTACGTCGGGCACGACTGCAGGCAGAAGCCGCAATGCACGCACGCGTCGATCCCCGCGATCTCGTTCGCGAGCGGCTGGTCGGGTATCGCGCAGGGTGTCGCGCTTCGAGTCGGAGCGGTCACGAGAGCGGGGCCAGGATCCCGGGGTTGAGCACACCGTCCGGATCGAAGGTGCGACGGACGGCGGACGAGAGACGGTCGCCCGCGGGCGCAGCGATCGCCTCCCACAGCGGCGCAGGCAGCCGCTCGACGACGCGCGATCCCGGGGCGTTGAGCTGATCGATGATACCCCGGATTCGCGCGGATTCCTCCTGCGTTCCGTCGGCGGTGGGCACCACGCAACGTATCACGCCACGCTCGAGCGTCGCATGCGTCCACCCACCACTGCGCTCGACGACATCCGACACTGCGGACCAGACGGCGCCGAGCGTGGAGGGAAGGGCACCGAGCCGGACCACCGTCGAGCCGGCCGGCTCCAGCGTGCGGAGGCGAGCCCAGACATCGGCGCTCACCTCCGTCGTCGCGCCGAGCGCCGCGACCGATTCCTCGGCGGCGCGCACGAACGCCTCGTTGCCGCCGAGTCGTACGAGCAGCAGTGGCCGCCCTTCTCCCCCTCCCTCGAGCCCGAGCCGCGTGGCCAGGGCCGCCGAGCAGAGCTCGGCGGCGAGCGGCGCGTACGGGCTGGCGCGAAGCCACTGCCAGGCAGCACTGCAGAATGCATCGGCGCCGCCTTCCGCCACTACGACGAGCGTGCGATCGACTTCAGGGCGCGCGCGAAGCCGCAGGGTGACGTCGGTGATCACGCCGAGTGTTCCCCACGCGCCGGTCATCAGTCGCGTGAGGTCGAACCCCGCGACGTTCTTCACGACGCGCCCGCCCGCGCGTATGACCTCGCCCACTCCCGTCACCACCTCGCAGCCGAGCAGCTGGTCGCGCGGCGTACCGTACGCGGACGCGAGCGGACCCCATGAGGCGGTCGCGATCGTCGCGCCGATCGTCCCATCCGCGCTGCCGAACGGCTGGAGCGCGAGCCACTGGCCCTCGCGCGCCGTCACCGCATCGATCTCGGCCAGCGGTGTCGCGGCCCGCATGGTGATCGTGAAGTCGCCGCGCTCGTACTCGGTGACGCCGCGCAGTGCGGCGAGCGAGAGCTCGCCTGCGGTGTGGCAGGGCCGTCCGGCGTCGAGCCACTGCCGCGCTGCGGTGATGCGCAGTGGGGTGCGGCCGGCTCGGGCGTCGCGCACGCGGGCCGCCACCGCCTCCGCGCTCTCGGGAAGTGCGAGCGTCACGCTGAGTGGCGGCGTGCCGATGGTGCGCCGTGCCATTCGCGACAGCTGTGCACCGGCACGACCTTGCCCGGATTCGAGCGGCGATCCGGATCGAAGACGCTGCGCAGCGCGCACATCGCGCCGAGCGTCTCTTCGGAGAACAGACGATCCATGTACGGCAGCTTGTCCAACCCGATCCCGTGCTCGCCCGTGATCGTTCCACCGGCGTCGATGCACGCCTGCATGATCTCCTTCATCGCGTGGTGGACGTGCTCCGACTGCACGGGATCGCTGCCGTCGTACGGGAGGTTGGGATGCAGGTTGCCGTCGCCGGCGTGGAAGACGTTGCACACCTGCACGCCGTGCTTGCGGCCAATGCTCGCGATCTCGGCGAGCACCTGCGGCAGCCGCGTGCGTGGCACCACCGCGTCCTGAATGGCGAGGTGGGGCGCCAATCTCCCCATCGCACCAAATGCCTTCTTGCGTCCCTGCCAGAGGCGCGCGCGATCGGCCGGATCGGTCGCCGCGCGCACGGCGCGCGCTCCGGCTTCGGCGCAGAAGCGGGCGACGCGTGCCGCGTCCTCACCCAGCCCCGCCGCCGCTCCATCGATCTCGATGAGCAGGATCGCCGCCGCATCGGTCGGATACCCTGCGGCATAGATCGACGCCTCCACCGCCTGGATCGTCGCGGCGTCCATCATCTCCAGCGCGGCGGGCACGATCCCGGACGCGATGATCGCGGACACCGCCTCGGCCGCCGCATTCACACTGGTGAAGTCCGCGAGCAGGGTGTGCACCGCCTGCGGCGTGCGCACGAGCCGCACGGTCACGTCGAGCGCGATCCCGAAGCAGCCCTCCGATCCGATGAACGCGCCGAGCAGATCGTAGCCCTCGGCTTCGCCCGCCGCGTTCCCCAGCTCGACGATCTCGCCGCTCGGGAGGATGGCGGTAACGGCGAGGACGTGATTCAGCGTGACGCCGTACTTCAGG
>JAEKKK010000218.1 GCA_019510405.1 Gemmatimonadota bacterium
CATGCACAGACTCCGTCCTCTGTTCCTCGCCGCGGCGCTCAGTGGCTGCGCCACCGCCGGAACCGTCGGTACCGCCGCCACGCCTGGTGGTGAGCTGCCGCGCACACATCGCGCGACGCCCACGACGGGAGAGATTACGCCGGCGGACCTGATGTCGCAGCTGTACGTCTTCGCCGACGACTCCATGCTCGGCCGCGAAGCGACAACGCGCGGCAATGTCATGGGCACCGACTACGTCGCACGCGAGATGGCGCGCATGGGACTTCGCCCGGGCGGAGAGAACGGCACCTTCTTCCAGACGGTGCCGATCTTCATCGGCACCTTCGACACGACGCGCACGCTGCGCGTGGACAGTGCGACGCTCGCCTACGGACGCGACTTCCTCCCCTTCCACACGGTGAATGGCGGGGGCAGGCTTCCGATCGGCACGGGCACGCGGTCGCTCGACGGCGCGCGCGTCGTCTACGGCGGGTTGCTCGGCAGCGGGAATCTCGTCGCGCCGGCCCAGGCGGAGGGCAAGGTGATCGTGTTCACCGTGCCCATGTCGCAGACGACCGGGCGACGCGACTGGCGGTTCCCCGCCTTCGGACCACTCACCCAGTACGCCGGCGCAGCCGGATTCGCCGTCGCCGCCCTCGACGTCGTCCCGCGCGCGACCGCCGGCCGGCTGCATGGCCCGCAGGTGCACATCAAGGCGGAGAACACCCTCGACACCCCGACGCCGCTCTCACTCCTCGTCACTCCCGAGGCCGCGCAGAAGCTGCTCGGCGTCTCCTCGCTCGACGGGCTCACCGTAGGGCAGGAGGGGCGCACCATCGCGGGGAACGTCGAGTTCGTCGACGCGCCGGCGCCCTTTCCGTCGCGCAACGTCATCGGCATCCTGCCCGGCAGCGATCCGGCGGTGCGCGGCCAGTACGTTGCGGTCGGCGCGCACAACGACCACGTCGGCCTCGCCCCCCGGGTGCTCGACCACGACTCCGTGCTCGCGTTCAATCAGGTGCTGCGTCGCCAGGGCGTGCAGGACACGGTGCGCGTCGCGACACCGGCGGAGGCGGTGCGCATCGCAGCGCTGCGCGACAGCCTGACGCGCGCGCACGGCGGCGCGCGTCCCGACTCCGTCAACAACGGAGCGGACGACGATGGCTCGGGTACGGTGGCGCTCCTCGAGATCGCCGAGGCATTTGCGTCGGCGTCCAGGGCGCCGCGCCGCTCCATGCTGTTCGTGTCGCACACCGGTGAAGAAAAGGGTCTGTGGGGATCGCAGTGGTTCACCGATCATCCCACGGTGCCTCGCGATTCGATCGTGGCGCAGCTCAACATGGACATGGTCGGCCGCGGCAAGCCGACCGACGCGATGGGTCGCGGGCCGAACAACATCCAGCTCATCGGCATGCGTCGTCTGTCCACCCAGCTCGGCGACCTGATCGACACCGTGAACGCGCACCGAACGCCGCACATGGACCTGGACCTGTCGTTCGACGCCAACGGACATCCGCTCAATCGGTATTGCCGTTCCGACCATTACATGTACGCGCGCTACGGTATCCCCATCACCTACTTCTCGCTCGGCTATCACACCGACTACCATCAGGTGACGGACGAACCGCAGTACATCGACTACGACCACATGGCGCGCGTCGCCTCCTTCGTGCACGATATCGCCGCCGCGATCGCGAATCGCGACCAGCGACTCGTCGTGGACAAGCCGAAGCCGGACCCGCGGGGCGGTTGCCGCCAGTAGGTCGCGACCCGATACGATGGAACGACTCGTGCTAACGGTCTCGACGGACCCAGGAAGGAGTATCACACTCGTGGATCCTCAATCCGCGCCCGGAGAAGCAGCGCCCGGTGTTCCGCCGGAGCAGGTGGAGGAGAGCTTCCGGCAGGCGCTTCTCCGCTCGCACCACTCGCGGGAATTCCTCGGCGAGGTGGAGGCAGCGGCGGCGCACTATTGTCGCGCGCTGCGGCTGCGTGGCGTGGCACCCGAACGCATGCTGATCGATGCGAAGCGCGTGATCGAGCAGGCGATCGATGGCGACAACGTCATCCTCGCCGAACGCGCCGTCGAGAGTTGCATCCGCCACTACTATCGCGCGGACTGATGCACGGACTCGACCGGATTGTCCGTGCACGGCTTGCCGTCGTTCTGCTCGCCGCGCTGGCGTGCTCGCGCACTCCTCCACCGCCTCCCCCCGCGCCCGCACCGGTGGTCGAGGCGCCCGCGCCCGCACCGCCGAAGCCAAGGCGGCCTCCACCCCCGGCGCGCTCGATCGCGACGATCGTCGATACGCTCTTCATGCTCACGAACCGGGAGCGCACGCGCGCCAATCTCACGCCGCTGCGGCGCAGCGCGGAGCTCTCCCGTGCGGCGGAGCTGCAGGCGGAGCAGATGGCAACCGCGGAGAAGCTGGCCCACGAAGTCTCCGGCGCTCGGTATCCCACCCTCGCGTCACGGCTGAAGCTGGTCGGCTATCCGTTTCGCTCGAGCGGCGAGAATCTCGCCGAGGGCTATACGAGCGGCGCCGCGCTCATGGCGAGCTGGATGACGAGCCCCGCGCATCGCGCGAACATCCTGTCGGCGAAGTACACCGAGACTGGAGTCGGGATGGCACGCTCGAAGAGCGGGCGCGTCTACAGCGTGCAGGTGTTCGGGCGGCCGCGCTGAGCGCGGCCGCACGCATCACACTTCTGTAGCCTCGCCGCGTGCGAGCAGAAGCAGCCGCCGTCCGAGCAGTACGTGCACGCCCAGCAGCGCCAGGAGCACGCCACCCACGCTGAGCCACGTGATGAAGCGCAGGGTGCCGTCCATCCCCGAGTCCGCCGCGGGACGCGTGCCGAAGAGAACGAGCAGATAGAGCGCGGCAATGCCCGCGCATGCGGCAAAGGCCCCGAGTCCGGCGAGCCTGGCGATCCGTGGTGGCATTCGTACCTCTCGTTGAGGGTCGATCGGCGACGGGCGCATCGTAGTCCCCGTCACGGATCACTCGCAAGGTCAGGTCCCGACGAGCAGCTCGACACCGGCGCTCGTCACCCGATGCGACACGAGCGGCAGGGGCGGGTCCGCTTCGTCGGCGATCGAAATCGCCGCGCGCAGCGCATTGCGGCCCGCCTCCACGCCGGCCCGGTCGTGCGCGAAGATCGTCGCCAGCGGCTCCCCCTGCTCCACCCAGTCGCCCGGGCGCGCCGTGATGACGAAGCCGACCGACAGATCGAGCTTGTCCTCCATCGTCGTGCGTCCCCCGCCCAGCGCGGACACGCCGCGGCCCACGGCGCGCGGCTCCACGCGCGCGATGAAGCCGCGCCGCGTCGCCGCGAACAGCTCCACCTCCGCCGCCTGCGGGAGCAACGCCGGATCATCCACGACTGCGGGGTTCCCCCCCTGCGACTCGATGATCTTCTGGAAGTGCTCCGCCGCGCGCCCCGTGCCGATGGCGATCTCCATCATCCGCCGCGCGGCATCGTGGTCCTCCGCCATCTCGGCGAGCACCAGCATTTCCGCACCCAGCGCATACGTCACCGACATGAGGTCGGACGGCCCCTCTCCGCGCAGCGCGGCGATCGACTCCTCGATCTCGAGCGCGTTGCCGCACGCGCGGCCGAGCGGCCGGTCCATCGCGGTGAGCAGCGCAACGACGGGACATCCATGCTCGGCGCCGATGTCGATCATCGTGCTCGCGAGCTCCAGCTCGCGCTCGAGGTCGGGCAGGAACGCGCCCGATCCGCGCTTCACGTCGAGCACCAGTCCGGACAGCCCCTCCGCGAGCTTCTTGCTCATGATGCTCGCGGCGATGAGCGGGATCGACTCGACCGTGCCGGTGGCGTCGCGGAGCGCGTACATCTTCCGGTCGGCGGGCGCGATCTCGTCGGTCTGCGCGATCAGCGCGCAGCCCAGCTGCTCCAGCTGCGACCGCGCCTGGACGAGTGTGAGCGCGGTCTCGAAGCCGGGGATCGATTCCAGCTTGTCGAGGGTGCCGCCCGTGTGTCCCAGCCCGCGCCCCAACATCATCGGCACCACGACGCCGAGCGACGAGATGAGCGGCGCGAGGACGATCGACACCTTGTCCCCGACCCCACCCGTCGAGTGCTTGTCGATGCGCGGCTTGCCGAGGTGCGACAGATCGAGCGTCTCTCCGCTGCGCAGCATCGCCTCGGTGAGCGCGAACGTCTCGTCGCCGTCGAGCCCCTTGAGGAAGCACGCCATCAGGAACGCGGCCATCTGGTAGTCGGGCACGTGGCCGGTGGCGTAGGCGTTGGCGAGCGCGCGGAACTCGCCCGCGTCGATCCGCCCCCCGTCCCGCTTCCGCTCGATCAGGCGAAGCGCGAGCATTGACCGGTCTGTGGGGTAGTCATAGCATCACCGGCCGTTCGCGTCCGCTTCCCGTCCCGCGGCGCACGCACCGGCGCACCGACCGAAGGCCGGCTCACCTGCATCCCGGAGTCTCCTGCATGCTCGTCTCCCTCACGTTGCTGCGTCGCCTGATCGTGCCGGCCGCCCTGGTCGCGGCCGCGGTGCGGCCCGCTCCCGCTGCAGCGCAGACGGCGGCCGACCACATCGCGATGGGCGACCGTGACCACGCGGCGATGAATGCCCCGAGCGCGCTGCACCATTACGAGGAAGCCGTCAAGCTCGAGCCGAAGTCGTACGACGCACTCTGGAAGGCGGCGCGCGAGGCCGTCGATGCGGGCGACTACGCGCCGCCCGCAGAGCGCGACGCCGACTACACGCTCGCGGAACAATACGCGCGGCGCGCCGTCGAGGCGAACCCCGGCGATGCCGAGGGACATTTCCATCTCGCGCGCTCGCTCGGGCGCAGGGCGCTCTCGCTCGGCAAGCGCGATCGGGTCAAGTACGCGGGCGACGTGCGGACGCACGCGCTCGAGGCGCTGAAGTACAATCCGAAGCATCCGGGCGCGCTGCACGTCATGGGGATGTGGAACTACAACGTCATGTCGTTGAGCGGCATGACGCGCTTCATGGCGAAGACCTTCCTCGGCGGGAAGGTGTTCGATTCCGCGAACTGGAATGACGCGCAGCGCTACATGGAGGAGTCCGTCGCCGTAGA
>JAEKKK010000064.1 GCA_019510405.1 Gemmatimonadota bacterium
CATCGAGCTCACCGTCGGTGATGACGATGACGGGATAGCCCGAACCCGCCGCACGGTCGGCGACCGCGCGCAGCCGAGACGCATGATCGGTCGGCGGCGCCGTCGAGCGATCGACGCGGAGGGAGTCGCCGAAGCGAAGGCGTGTCCCGCCGATGCGCGACGCGGTGTCGAGCGCGGCCTGCCAGATGCCGCAGCCCGGCGCGGCACGCAGCCAGCTCTCGGAGGCGTCGAGCGCGACTTCGGGAACGAGCGGCGTGCTGCGCCCGCCCGGCGCACCGAGCAGCAGCGCCAACACGAGGGCGACGGCGAGCGCGCGCAGCGCGGCGAGCGGCGCCACGCGCATATCGAGCGAGCGCGCGCCGTACTGGAGGGCGGCGGCCGCGAGTCCAACGATGACGGCGAGGAGCCAGAGCGCCATGTGGTCGTACGCCTACGCGCTGGCCGGCCCGGGCGCTGAACGGCGCAGCGCGGCGATCGTTCGCCGCGCTACCCGCGTGCGGAGATCAACGCTGCGCCACCGTGACGACGCCGGGCGCGGCGTCGAGCGACGCGAGCATCTGTGCACGCAGGTGGTCGAACGCCTCGCGCTCGCGCGCCGTGAGGGGCTCGCCGCTCGTCGAGCGGAGCGCGACGCGCGAGTCGCGCTGCACGCCGCCGACGAGCACCTCGAAGTGGAGGTGCGGACCGGTGCTGAGTCCCGTCGTGCCGACGTACGCCACCGTCTGGCCGATCTCGACGCGCGCTCCCGCGCGGATCCCCTTGGCGAACCCGCGCAGGTGTCCATACCGCGTAACGTAGCCATTGCGATGCCGCAGTTCGAGCATGTTGCCGTATCCACCAGCCCAGCCCGCCCGGACAACTGTTGCATCGCCGATCGCGCGCACGGGCGTACCCGGCGACGCGGCGTAGTCCGTCCCCTTGTGCGCCTTCCATCGCCCGAGGATCGGATGATAGCGGTTGCCGAACGTGCTCGAGATGCGCCGGAACTCGAGCGGCGCACGGAGGAACTGCGCGCGGAGCGACTTGCCGTTCGCGTCGAAGTAGCTGGCGGACGACTGCTTGCTCTCGAAGCGGAAGGCCGACGTCTCGCTGCCGGAGAGGGTGAACGACGCCGCCAGCACACGGTGGACGCGCGTTGCACCGTTCGGGGCGACGTCGCGCTCGACGAGCGCGCGGAACCGGTCTCCACCCTGGAGATCACGGCTCATGTCCACCTTGTACTCGAAGATGTCGGCCAGCGCCCACGCCAGCTCGTCCTTCGCGTGGCCCGGGAACATCGCGGCGGCCTGCTCCTCCATCGCCTGATAGAGGTTGGCGTGGATCGTCCCGCCCACGGCGACGGTGTCCGTCTTCCAGGCGAGCCGCTCCTCGCTCCCCTTCCACCCCGAGTCGGAGCGGACGAGGCGTACCAGCCGATCGATGCCGAGATGGAACACCAGCTCCCGCGGCGTCTCGCCGGCGCTATCGGACTTCACCTCCACCGGCATGCCGGCGCGGAGGTAGCGCGTGTTGAGCGCGGACGCCGTGGCGGCACGGATCACGTCGAACGCCGCGTCCTCCGAGATGCCGGCCCGCTTGAGCAGCGCCGTGAGCGTCTCGCCGCGCCCGAGATGCTCGGTGCGCGCGACGATCGGTGTACGCGCGGGTGCAGGGACCACCCGCGACACCGCGACCGGGGTGCCCTGCTGCAGGACGTCGGCGGCGCGGCGATCGGGGATCTCCGGCGTGAAGCGAAGTGCGAGAACGAGAAGAAGCGCCACCACCAGGTAGGTGGTGGCGCGAATGGCGAGCTTCTTCAATCCATCTGTCTCCGAATGAAGGTCGGGATCTCCATGTCGCTGAGATCCTGCGACCCGGTGCCGGTCGGCGGCGTGGGAGCGGGCGCGCGGGGTGCGCGCGGCACTTCGGTGCTCGCCGGCGTGACGAGCCCGGGCTGCACGGCCTTGTCGAAGCCGGTGGCGATGACGGTGACGCGGATCTCTCCCTGCATCGCCGGCTCGTGCACGGCGCCGAAGATGATCTCCGCCTCGTCGCCGACGGCGTCGTGGATGATCTCGTTGATCTGGTGCACCTCGCCGAGCGTGAGATCCGCGCCGCCCGTGATGTTCACGAGCACGCCGGACGCGCCGGAGATGCTGATGTTGTCGAGCAGGGGGCTGGCGATCGCCTGCTGCGCCGCTTCCATCGCGCGGTTCTCGCCGCGGCCGATGCCGGTGCCCATGAGCGCCGAGCCGCCGCTCTGCATGACCGTGCGCACGTCGGCGAAGTCGACGTTCACGAGACCGGTCACGCTGATCAGCGAGGAGATGCCCTGCGTGGCATGCAGGAGGACCTCGTCCGCCTTCTTGAGCGCGTCCTGGAAGGGAATCCCCTTCCCGACCACCGCGAGCAGCCGCTCGTTCGGCACGACGATCATCGTGTCGACGTGCTTGCGCATCTCGGCGATCCCCTGCTCCGCCTGGCGCATGCGCTTCCGTCCCTCGAAGAGGAAGGGCCGCGTCACGATGCCGACCGTCAGTGCGCCGGCCTCACGCGCCAGCGCGCAGATCTCGGGCGCCGCACCGGTGCCGGTGCCACCGCCCATGCCGCAGGTGATGAACACGAGGTCGGCGCCGGCGACGGCTTTCGCCATCTCCTCGCGACTCTCCTCGATCGCCTGCTTGCCGACCTCGGGCCGCGCGCCGGCGCCAAGCCCGCGCGTCAGCTTCTTGCCGATCTGGATCTTGAGATCGGACTTCGAGGACAGCAGCGCCTGTGCGTCGGTGTTCACCGAGATGAACTCGACACCTTCGAGGTGCTCGTCGATCATCCGGTTGACGGCATTGCCCCCGCCGCCGCCGACGCCGACGACCTTCATGCGAGCGTTTTGCGCCGCGCTCTCTTCGAACTCGAAGATCATGGAAGACGACACTCCCCTACATCGAGGTCTGCGAGGGTACAACGGGAAGGCGAGAAACTGCGGGCACTACCACGGTGGCGCGGAAGGAAAAACGAAAACCGGAGGCCCTTGGAACGACGAGGCAATATAACGATCCCGGAGATTCCGGCCAGCCCTTTCTCGATGCAGGAGGACGAGCGAGAAACGAAAAGAATACAGACAGAATTACGCCGTGTTTTCCACAGCGTCACTATCTGCAACAGCTTTATGACTTCCGCGAGCGACGACGCGTGTCACGCTCTGCGCGAGGCGGGAAAAATCAGAAGAAATCCTGCAGCCAGAACTTGATCTTCTCGCCGAGTTTGTCCATCCCGCCACTCGACGGAAGCTTGATCCGCTTGGCTGAGGCGGCCGCTCCGCCGAGCGCGATGCGGTGCGCTCCGTACTGTGCCAGACCGACGACGGTCGCGAACCGCGGGGCATCCACGGAGTCGCTCAACCCGCCGATCTGCTCCGACGGCGTGCCGACGCGCACGCCCGTCCCGAAGACGTCGCTCGCCAGCTCGGCGCTCCCCTGCATTGCCGCCGCGCCGCCGGTGAGCACGACGCCCGCGCTGAGCTTTCCGGCGAACCCCGCCGACGCGACATCGCGCTGCACGAGATCGAAGATTTCATCCATCCGCTGGTGGATGATGTGCGCCAGCAGCTCGCGGGGAATCTGCCGGTCGCCCTGCGCCACGGTGCTCGGAAGCTGAATGATCTCGCTCGGGTCGACGAGCGGCTCATACGCGCAACCGTACTTCTCCTTCAGCCGCTCCGCGTCGGCCTGCGTCACACCGAGACCGTGCACGATGTCGCTCGTGACGTTGTTGCCACCGAACGCCACGGTGCCGAGATGGCGGATCTTCCCCTCGTGAAAGACGGCGAGGTCGGTCGTGCCCGCGCCCATCTCGACGAGCGCGACGCCGAGCTCCTTCTCGTCCTCCGTCAGCGCGGCCAGCGCGCTGGCGAGCGGCTCGAGCACGAGCTCGCGCACCTTGTAGCCCGCACGCTCCACGCTCTTGCGCAGATTGATCGCCGGCGACGAGCCGATCGTGACGAGATACATCTCCGTCTCGAGCCGCGTGCCGCTCATCCCGATCGGATCGCGGATGCCGGTGTCCTTGTCGACGGTGTACTCCTGCGGGATGGCGTGCAGGAGCTCGCGGTCCTGCGGGATCGCTTGGGCCCGCGCCACCTCGTTCGCCCGGTCGACGTCGGACTTGTTGATCTCGTCGTTGCTGACGGCGACGATCCCCTTGGAGGTCATCGCCTGCACGTGCTCGCCGGCGATGCCGGTGTACACGTCGGCGATCGTCGCGCCCGCCATCCGCTCGGCGTCCTGGAGCGCCTTTCGGATCGACCGCGTGGTCTCCTCGATGTCGGACACGACGCCACGGCGCATGCCGGTCGTGCGCGCCTGCCCCACGCCGAGGACCTTGATGGTCGGATGCTTGGGGAGGTCGCCGACGACCTCGGCGATGATGGCGGTCGTCTTGGCCGAGCCGATGTCCAGTCCAGCGACGAGGCGTTCCGGGGGGGTCATGGCAATCTTGCGATCACTTGGTCGCGGTATCGGAGATCAATCTCGGAGGCGCGCAGTTCGCGCCGCAAAAGGTCGCGCTCGACGGGCACGATGTCCCCCAGACGCGCCAGCGTGACATTTGTCATCGCGCGGACGGGCATATCTGAAAATTGTAACACGAGCTCATCCGTGCCACTCGCGCGGATCGAGCTGAGCCTCGCATACAACGTGGGCGCATCGCGCTGCATCTCGCCGAGGAGATGATACACGGTGGTATCGCGCGGCGCCGCCGTGACGATGGGCGCATCGATCGG
Source organism: Gemmatimonadota bacterium (assembly GCA_019510405.1). Taxonomy (GTDB): domain Bacteria; phylum Gemmatimonadota; class Gemmatimonadetes; order Gemmatimonadales; family Gemmatimonadaceae; genus AG11. The sequence continues at coordinate 4,757 of JAEKKK010000064.1, forward strand.
GGTGCGGCTCGGGTCGAGTGGAAGACGACGGCCACGCTCGTCCACCGCCCGCAGCCCGCCTGGCCCGTTCACGAGCGCCACCGGATGCCGTTCCTTCACCTCGACCACCAGGGTGCCGGGGAGCTTCCGCGTCACCGTCACGCTCTCGATCTGCGCATGGCTCCGGATGCGCGCCTCGAGCGGGGCGATCGGATCCCACACGCTGCGCGTCGTGTCGACTCTGAGCCGCTCGAGAAGCTCGGTCGGCGAGGTGTAGCGTGTCCCGAGAATCTCGACGCGGCGAACGCGGAAGAACGCCAGATGCCGCAGCGCGCGCGGCCCCCACAGCGGCGAAGTCGCCAGCACCAGAATGCTCACGGCCAGCAGAGCCCAGCGCCATCGCCGCGACCGACCGGGTTGCTCTGACGATTCGCTCGCCTCGCTCACTCGCGCGGCGCTCCCCGCGTGGCGAACACCGCCGGGCCCACGCGGGTGACGTCCCCGGCGCCCATCGTGACGAGGAGGTCGCCCGCCCGCAGCGCGGCCGCGAGCGCGGGCGCGAGCGCGGCGACGTCGCCGCGCCAGGCGGGCTCGCGGCCGTGCGACGCCATGACGGCGCCGATCAGATCACTCGTCACGCCGGGCATCGGCTGCTCGCGCGCCGGATAGATGTCGGTGAGGTAGACGGCGTCGGCAAGCATGAGCGCTTCGGCGAACTCGCGTGCGAAGTCGCGCGTACGCGAGAAGAGGTGCGGCTGGAAGGCCACGACCAGGCGTCTTTCCGGCGCGGCGCTGCGCGCCGCCTCGATCGTGGCGCGGACCTCGGTCGGATGATGCGCGTAGTCGTCCACGACGAGCGCACCGTCGATGTCGCCGAGGAGCTGGAAGCGGCGCTCGACGCCGCGGAAGGCGGCGAGGCCCGGCGCCATCGCGGGAACCTCGAGGCCGAAGCCGAGCCCCGCGGCGATCGCCGCGAGTGCGTTGCGCACGTTGTGCGCGCCCGGCACTTCGAGCTTCACCTCGCCGAGGAGGTCGCCGTCGTACTCGACGGTGAACACCGTGCCCAGCCCCGCGCGGCGCAGATCGACGGCGCGCAGGCGCGCGTCCACCGAGGTGAGGCCGTAGCGGATCACTTCGGCGCTCGCGGGCGTCGGGAGCGCGTTCGCGCCCGCGTCGTCGGCGCAGAGCACGACATAGCGCGCGCCCTCGACGAATCGGGCGAAGGTGCGATGAAGGTCGGCGAGGTCGTCGTAGATGTCGAGATGGTCGGCCTCGACGTTGGTGACGACCGCCATCGTCGGCGAGAGCGCCAGGAAGGAACGATCGTACTCATCCGCCTCCACCACGAATCGCTCGGGGCTGCCGGGGCGGAGATTGCCCCCCCAGCTCGTGACGCGCGCGCCGACGTAGCCCGTTGGATCCAGTCCGCCGGCGGCGAGCGCTTCGGTGGTCATCACCGTCGTGGTCGACTTGCCGTGCGTCCCCGCGACGCCGATCAGTGTCGTCCCCGCCGTCGCCTCGCCGAGCGCCTCGGCGCGCCGCACGACGGGAAGGCCGAGCTCACGCGCGCGGACGAGCTCGGGATGGTCCTTCGGCATGGCGGAGGTCACGACGAGCGCGCGGGCCGCGTCGACATGCGAGGGCGAGTGACCAGCCTGGACGGCGATGCCGCGGCTGGCCAGGTCGGGGGCGTTCTCCGGATGCTGGTCGCAGCCCGTAACGCTGAGGCCGCGGAGGGCGAAGAGCTCGGCGAGGGCACTCATCCCCGCGCCGGCGATGCCGACGAAATGGACGGGCCGCGCGTCGGCGGGGTCGAAGAGGCGGGGGATCATGACGGCGGCGGAATATAGGGCGCCGCGAGGCAGTCGCTCAAGAGCGAAGCTGCTGGAGGTCGAGCAGGGTAAGTATCCGCCGCGCAATGGTCTCGGCCGCGTCAGGTCGAGCACGGGCTGAGGCGCCGGCGGCGAGGCGGGCCATCGCCGCGGGATCCTCGAGCAGTGCGCGGACCGCGGCGTCCAGCCGGTCCACGGTGAGCTCCGATTGCACCAGGAGCACCGCCGCGCCGGCCGCGGCCAGGGCGCGGGCATTGTGCGTCTGGTGATCTGCCGCGGCGGTCGGCAGCGGAACGAGGATCGGCGGGATGCCCCAGGCGAACAGCTCGGCGGTCGTCATCGCGCCCGCTCTCGCGAGTGCGAGGTCGGCGGCGGCGTACGCGTCGGCGATGGGCGAGAGATACTCCTGCACCCGGACGCGCCCGCCGTCCAGCGAGGCGTAGTCGGCGTAGCTCGAGCGCCCGGTCATCCAGATCAGGTACAGGTCCTCCGGGATGCCGCGACGCACCCAGTCCGCGACGACGCGGTTCATCGCCAGCGACCCCTGGCTGCCGCCGTACATCAGGAGCACGTGCCCTCCCGTGGGAGGAAATCCCCAGGCGGCGCGCGCCGCCGCACGATCGGGATGCGGCGAGGGGGGTGGCTCGATCGGCGCGCCGGTGTCGACGAGCTGCGCCGGATCACCACCGAGCACGCGAGCGGCCTCGGGAAAAGCGAGGTACGTCTCGCGCGTCCAGCGCCGGAAGGCGCGCGCCGTGAGTCCCGGATGGCTGTCCCCCGCCTGCTGCACGATCGGGATGCGATGCACGACGGAGTACGCGAGTGCGACCCCCGCCGCGTAGCCGCCCGTGCCGACGATCAATCGCGGCGCATCGCGGCCGGCCAACGCGCCGACGGCGCGCCACGCGCTCACCGCGCCGGAGAGCGTCCGCCAGTTGTCCCACGGCCGCGAGCGATACAGCGGGTGGAGGTTCAGCAGGAGATGCGGGAACTCCGTTCCCGGCAGCACCTGCTTCTCGATCCCCCGCTCGGCCCCGATGAAGAACGGCCGGACACGCGGATCCAGCCGAACGAGCGTGCGCGCGATCGCCAGTCCGGGATAGAGATGTCCGCCGGTGCCTCCACCGGCGAACCACACCGTGGCCTGGTCGCGCGAGGCCATCAGGCCCGGGCGGGGTTGGCCGCGAGGGCGAGCGGGTCGGTCGCACCATCGCCGATCACCCGCTCCTTGGTGCTGCCGATGTTCACGAGGACGCCGGTGAGGAACATCGTGAGCACGATGTTGGAGCGTCCGTACGAGACGAAGGGAAGCGTGAGACCCGTCGTCGGAAGGAGCCCGATCACCACGCCGACGTGGAGGTACGCCGTAATCACGGTGACGAAGGTCAATCCGACGGCCACGAGCTGGAGGAAGGGAGAGCGTGCCTGGCGCGCGATCCGGAAGCCGAGCAGCGCGTACGCGGCGAAGGCGATGGTGATCGCCGACAGCCCGAGGAAGCCCCACTCCTCGCCGATGTTGCTGGCGATGAAGTCGCTGTAGGGAAAGGGGAGGAAGCCGTACTGCTGGCGACCCTGCCCGAAACCGACGCCGAACAATCCCCCCGAGCCGACGGCGATGAGCGACTGCTTCAGCTGGTAGTTCACCTGAGACGGCGCGCCACCCGGATCGAGGAACGAGGTGAGTCGCAGCACCGCGTACTGGACCTTCTCGATCTTGTGCCAGAGCACGGGGATCGCCAGCGCGCACAAGGTGACGAAGTGCGCGATGCGGACGCCGCCGGCGAAGAGCAGCAGGGCGAGCAGCAGCGTGTAGAGCATCGCCACCGAGAGGTCGGGCTCGAGCGCGACGAGGACGTCGAGTGCACCGATGACGACGAAGAACGGGAGAACACCCTTGGCGAGGCGCCGCAGCTGGTCTCCCTTCTTCACGATGAGCATCGACGTCCAGACGACGACGGCGAGCTTGCCGAACTCCGACGGCTGGAACGAGCTGCCGAAGAGGAAGCGCCGCGAGCCGTTGACGCGGGGAGCAATGCTCTCGGGGAGCACGAGACAGAGCAGCAGGGTGACGATCGTGATCCACATCAACGGCCACGCCCAGCCGCGAAAGCGGTCGGCATCGAGCTTGGCAGCGATGGCGAACGCCACGATGCCTGCCCCGATGCCGGACAGCTGGCGCGCGAGGTAGTACCAGCTCTCCTTGTTGCGCTGCACCGCGTCGATGGCGCTCGCGCTGTACAGAACGGCGAGCCCGAAGGCGAGCAGCACCGCCATCACGAGGATGAGCCCCCGCGCCTCGGTGCCCATGCGCCAGCGGATGCGTTCCTGCGCGGCGGAGAGCGACCGCTCGCGCGTGGGAGTCGCCGTCGTGCTCACGCCGAGGTGCCGGCGAGCGCGGCCGCGAGTCGCTTGAATTCGCGGCCGCGCTGTTCGTAGTTGTCGAACATGTCGTAGCTGGAGCAGGCGGGTGAGAGCAGGACGGCGTCGCCGGGCTGGGCGAGCGCGCGCGCGCGCGCGAGCACCGACTCGAACGACGATCCGAGACGCTCCACGGACACGACACCGCTGAGGTCGCCTTCCACGATCGGAGCCGACTCGCCATACGCGATCACCGCGCGGCCAATGCGGCGCAGCTCGTCGCCGAGCGCGGTGTATGGCTCCCCCTTGTGACGCCCGCCGAGCAGGAGGACGGTCGGCTTCCGCATGCCACGCAGGGCGACGAGCGTGGACGCCACGTTGGTGGACTTGGAGTCGTTGATCCAGTCCACGCCGCCGAAGGTGCCGGCCGGCTCGATCCGATGCTCCAGCGCGCGGAAGCCGCGCAGCGCGTCGGCGATCTTCGCGCGCGCCTTCGGCGCACGATGCGACTCGTCGGCGCCCATCACGGCCAGCGCGGCAGCGAGCGCGTTGGCGACGTTGTGATCCCCGAGCAGGGCGAGCTCGCTACGCGCCATCAGCGGCGCGTCGAGCACGACGAGCTGGTCGGAGCCACGATCGTAGTAGCCGTCGGCGGCGCCCGGCGCGGTGGTGAAGCGGAGATGCCGACCGGGCACTCGCGCCACCATCGCCTGCGAATCGGGATCGTCGGCGTTGGAGACGGTGACCGAGCGCGGCCCCGCATTCCGGAAGAGCAGCGCCTTGTCTCCGTAGTACTCCTCGACGCTCGCGTACCGGTCGAGGTGGTTCGCGGACAGGTTGGTGAGCACGCCCGCGGCGGGCGCGATGCTCGGCGTGTCGTGCAGCTGGAACGACGACGTCTCGAGCGCGATCCAGTCCGGTGCGCGCTCGCGCAGCGCGACCTCCGCCAGCGGCGTACCGATGTTCCCGGCGGCGACGGCGTCGTAGCCGAGTCCCTCGAGCAGCCGGTGTGTGATGGCGGTCGTCGTCGTCTTGCCGTTCGTGCCGGTGATCGCGACGTAGCGCTGGTGCGGGAGGAACTCGAGCGCGATCTCCAGCTCGCTCACGATGGCGCGGCCGGCCGCACGCGCCGCGGCGAGCGGCGGCGCGTCGGGGGGCACTCCCGGACTGGCGACGACGACCGCGCTCGCCGCGATGCGTGCGAGGTCGTGTCCTCCCTGCTGCACCGCCACGCCGAGGGGCTCGAGCACGCGCGCCGCGTGCTGCACCGCGTCGCCGCGCCCCGCGTCGCTGGCATACACGGCGGCGCCGGCGCGTGCGAGCAGCTCCGCGACCGCCCGACCGCTCCGCGCCAGACCGACGACGGCGATCTCCCCGCGCGTCCACGTGGCGGGAAGCGCTTCCGTGAGCGACCGCACCGGCATGCTAGCGGACCTTCAGGGTGCTGAGGGCGAGAAAGGCACCGATGATCCCGATGATCCAGAACCGCACGACGACCTGCTGCTCGCTCCACCCCTTCACCTCGAAGTGATGGTGGAGCGGCGCGCGGAGAAAGACCCGATGCTCTCGCGCGTAGTCTATTCCGTATCGTCGCCGCCGGTACTTGAAGACGAACCGCTGCAGCAGCACCGACACGGTCTCGGCGAGGAACACCGCGGCGAGGAAGACGAGCAGGAACTCCGACTTGAGCAGGATCGCCACCGCGCCCATCGCTCCGCCGAGGGCGAGCGAGCCGGTGTCGCCCATGAAGACCTGCGCCGGGAAGGTGTTGTACCAGAGGAAGCCGATCAGCGCGCCGAACATGGCGAGGCAGTAGATCGTCAGCTCGCCGGCGTTGCGCAGGTAGAAGATGCCGAGGTAGTGCGAAGCGTCGACGCGGCCGATCAGATAGGCGAAGATCGCCAGCACACCGAACGCGATGGCGCTCAGCCCGGCGGCGAGTCCATCGAGGCCGTCCGTGAGGTTCACCGCGTTGCTCACGCCAGTCAGGATGAACGTCGTGAACAGCACGTACAGGATCGGCAGCGTGGGCGTGAGCAGCACGTACTTGTAGAACGGCAGTGTCGTTGACGCGCCAGGCAGGTTCGGCGAGAGCGGGAAGAGCCAGAGATAGGTGCCGAGCGCGAGCCCGATGGTCACCTGCCCGACGAGCTTGTAGCGCTCGACGAGCCCTTCGTTCTTCAGGCCGAGGCGCTTCTGCTTGAGCTTGAGCAGATCGTCGATCAGCCCGATGCCGCCCATCCAGACGGTGACGATGAGCGCCGCCAGCACGTAGTGGCTGAACACGCGCGCCCACAGCAGCGTGGCGACGATCGACGAGAAGAGGAAGATCAACCCGCCCATCGTCGGCGTGCGGGACTTCGCCGCGTGCGAGTCGGGGGTGCCCTCACGCACGACCTGATAGTTGGCCGCGTTGTCGAGCCGCTTGAGGATGAGTGGCCCGACGATGAAGCTGAGCAGGATCGCCGTCACCGCTGCGCCGGCGGCGCGGAAGGTGATGTAGTTGAAGATCCTGAGCGCGCTGTAGTGCGGAACGAGGGGGATGAGCAGGTAGTAGAGCAAGTGATCCGATCGTGGAGCGTTGGTCGAGGGTGCGGCGTCAGGTTACCGACGACGTCCACTCGGAGATGAGAGGCACGAGGCGCTCCAGACGGACACCACGCGAGCCCTTGAGCAGGATAACGGCGGTCGGATCGAGGCGCGAACGCGCCGCGTGCCACGCCGCTTCGGGATCGGCACCGCCGACAGCCCGCGCGTGACCGGGCGCAACGCGTGCCAGTGCGTCGGCAAAACCTCCGACACCGATCACGAGCTCGATCGGCGACTCCAGTGCAGCCCGCGCGATCTCGTCGTGCAGCCGGTCCGCCTGGATGCCAAGCTCGAGCATGGTGCCGAGCACGGCGACCCGCTGGCGACCCGCGCCCGCATGCTGCAGCAGCTCGAGCGCGGCGCGCGCCGATCCGGGGTTGGAATTGTATGCGTCGTTGATGACCGTCACTCGGCCATGTGACTCGAAGTTGACGCGCATCGGCGGCGCGGGCATGCCCGCGATGCCGCGAGCGATCGCGTCGAGCGCGATCCCGCTCTCGCGAGCGACGGCGATCGCGAGCATGGCGTTTCTGAGGTTGTGGACGCCGCGGAGGGGAATGCGGATTGTTGTCCCGTCGAGCTCGACCCATCCCTGCCCGTCCGGCTCGATCCCCCACCGCGACGGATGAAGGTCGCCGGCGTCGAGCCCCGCGCTCACGGTGCGCTTCGCACGCACGCGCGCGGCCTCCACGACCTCGGGCTGCGATGCCGGTACGACCGCGAGGGCGCTGTCGCAGGCGCTCAGCTCCTCGCGCAGCACTCCCTCGAGATCGCCCAGCCCCTCGAGGTGCTCCTCGGCGATCGAGGTGACGACGACGATGTCCGGCTCGACGATGGCGCGCAGCGCCGCGATCTCGCCAGGCTGGTTCGTCCCCATCTCGATCACCGCGATGTCCGCCGCGTCGGGAAGGGCGAACAGCGTCTGCGGCACGCCGACGAGGTTGTTGTAGTTGCCGATGGTGGCGTGCACGCGCAGCATGCTGCCGAGCGCGGCGCGCAGCAGCTCCTTCGTGCTCGTCTTGCCATTGGTGCCGACGACGCCGACGACGGGGCGCCCCCACACGCGACGGCGGTACCGCGCGAGGCGGCCGAGTGCGCGCGTCGTGTCGTCCACGACGTACACGGGCACGCCGAGCTTCTTCGCGCGCTCGGCGTCGTGCACGACGACGGCCGCCGCACCCTTCGCCACGGCGTCGGCGAGAAAGTTGTGCGCGTCGAACTTCTCTCCCTTCAGCGCGACGAAGCAGTCGCCTGCCCCGACGCTGCGCGTGTCGGTGGCGATGCGCGCGAGCGGCGTGGGGCCGCGCGGCCCGTCGCCGAGCGCGTCGGCGACGCGGTCGAGGGTCCAGAAGCGCGGCTGCTCGAGCGCGCTGGCCTGCGGGGTGGCGGCGTCCGCCATCAGCTCTGTCTCTCCTGAATGATCTCGCGCACGATCGCGCGCTCGTCGAACGGAAGTCTGGTCGTTCCGCGGATCTGGTAGGTCTCGTGCCCCTTGCCCGCCAACAGCACCACGTCCTGCGGGGCCGCGATCGCGATGGCACGCGCGATTGCCGAACGGCGGTCCTCGATCCGCTCGTGCGGTGCACCGTGCATGCCGCTCTCGATGTCGTCGAGGATCCGCTCGGGATCCTCGGTGCGGGGATTGTCGCTCGTGGCGATGGCGACATCGGCGCGTTCCACGGCGATGCGGCCCATTTCGGGGCGCTTTCCGCGATCGCGGTCGCCACCGCAGCCGAACACCACGATCAACCGGCCGCTGGTGAACGGCCGCACCGCATCGATCGCGCGCTCGAGCGCGTCGGGCGTGTGCGCGTAGTCGCGCAGCACGGTGGGCCGGCCGTTGAGGATCTCCAGCCGGCCGGGCACCTGGGGCATGGTGCCGAGGCGCGCCACGATCGTGCCCGGCGCGAGGCCGAGGGCCCAGGCGCACGCCGCGGCGGCGAGCGCGTTGGCGACGTTGAAGTCGCCGAGCATCGGCAGCGCGACCTCGTATGCCGCGTCTTGGAAGACGAGCGCGAAGCGGCTGCCGTCGGGCGTGCAGCGCACGTCCGTCGCGTGGACGTCGGCGCCACGTGCGGAGCCGAAGCGCACCGTGCGCGCGGCGCGCGGCAGCGACGCCCAGGCAGGGTCGTCGGCGTTGATCACGGCGACGCCACCGGGGGCGAGATGCGCGATGAGCAGCGCCTTCGCCTCGAAGTACGCTTCCATCGTGCCGTGATAGTCGAGGTGATCACGGGTGAGGTTCGTGAACACGCCCGCATCGAACGCGAGTCCTTCGACGCGGCGCTGGTGCAGCGCGTGCGACGAAGTCTCCATCGCCACCGTGCGCACGCCGCGATCGTGCAGCGCGCGCAGCACGCGCTGCAGCTCGACGGGTCCCGGCGTCGTGAGCCCGCTCCCACCGTCGAGCGGCTCGCCCTCGCCGCCGACCAGCACGCCGAGCGTCCCGATCGACGCCGCACGCCCATCGGGCTCGTCGAGCAGATGCCGCAGCATCCCGACCGTAGTCGTCTTGCCATTGGTGCCGGTGACGCCGACGAGACGGAGCGACCGCGCAGGCGCGTCGTAGAATGCCGTCGCGGCGACGGCCGCCGCGCGCCTCGTATCCGTCACGACGAGCGCAGGCAGCGTGGTGCGCGACGGATCGTCCACGATGACGGCGGCGGCGCCCCGCTCCGCTGCCGCCGGAAGGAAGTCGTGTCCGTCGCGCTCGGCGCCGCGCACCGCGAGGAACAACCCGGCGGCCACGACGGCGCGGCTGTCGTCGGCGACCCCCGCGACGGTGTCCGGCAACGCGCCGCGCTCGGCGACCAGCAGACCGGCACTGCGCAGCGCGTCGCGGATGATTGCGAGCGGACGCGTCATCGCGTGCCGGCGAGGTGGACCACGGCGCCCGGCGTCACGAGCGAACCGGCGGCCGGCGCGGTGGCGACCGTCGCGCCACCATCGAGTTGCACGTGGAATCCGGCGGCGTGCAACGCGTGCGCGGCCTGCCGCAGCGAGAGCCCGCGTACGTCGGGGACGGCCCGCGGTGTCGCCGCCGCGGGCCGCGGCGCACGCGGCGCGGGGAGCGTGGCGACGAACGGGATCGTCCCCATCGAGTCCTTCGCGGCGCGCTGGGCGGCGAGGGCACGTGCGGTCTCGCGGGCCGGCGCGGTGGCGAGCGTCTCCGCCGCGATGCGCGCATCAACGACCGCCGCCGCGCGCGCGCGGGCCGAGTCGACGTGCGCATCCTGCTGGCTCTTCGCCAGCGTGCCGCGATCGAGCGATGCATGACGCGACGCGAGCGCCGCCTCGAGCACGGCCTTCGTCACCGGCGCGGCGGTGAGCCCGCCGTAGTAGGCACCACGCGGATTGTCGAGCTTCACGAGGATGACGAACTGGGGCTGCTCGGCGGGAAAGAGGCCGACGAACGTGGGGATGTGCTGCCCCGCGGCGTAGCGGCCGTTCACCGTGCGACGCGCCGTCCCGGTCTTGCCCGCGAGGGTGAAGGTCTGGAGGTCGGCCAGCTTCGCCGTGCCTCCTTCCTCCACGACGTCGAGGAGCATCTTCCGGACGCGACGCGACACGTCGGTGGAGAGCACGCGTCGTACCACGCGGCGCTTGTGTTGGTAGAGAACGCGTCCGTCGGGCGCGCGCACTTCCTTCACCAGCGTCGGCTCGAGCAGCTCGCCCCCGTTGGCGATCGCGACGTACGCCGTGGCGAGCTGCAGCGGCGTGACGGCGATCTCGTAGCCCATGGCGAGCGAGTTGGCCGACTGCTTCGACCACCGCTTCGGCTCGCGCAGCGTGCCGGAGGCCTCGACCGGATAGGGGACGCCGGTCGGCGTGCCGAAGCCGAAGTCACGCAGCGCCTCGTACTCCTCGCGCGCCGAGAGCCGCGTGGCGAACTGCACGATGCCGATGTTGCTGGAGAAGCGAATCACGTCGGCGAGCGAGTAGCTCGCGGCTGGATGATCGTCGTTGATCACGCGGCCATTGATCTCCATCTGGCCGTTGAACGTCTTCACGACGTCGCTCTCGCGCGCCCGCTTCTTCTCCAGCAGCATGGCGGCGATGAACGGCTTGAGCGTGGAGCCGGGCTCGTACGGCTCGGTGAGCGCGGTCGACGCGGTGGCGCGAGGGTCCTGGCGCTTGCTCGCCATGGCCAGCACCTCGCCGTCGGCCGGATCGACGACGACGACGTCGCCCCCCTCGGCGCCCATCTTCGCCACGGCGTCGCCGAGCGCACGCTCGGCGATCTCCTGCAGCTCGTGATTGATCGTGAGGACGACGGTGTTGCCCTGCACCGGCGCGCGGCGCTCCGACTGCGGCGACTCGAAGCGCCGCCCGTGTCCGTCGCGCATCGTCGTCACGGCACCCGGAATGCCCTTCAGGAGCGTGTCGAGCGCGAGCTCGATGCCGTCCACCGGCGCGTTGTTGTCGTCCACGCGTCCGACGATGCGCCGCGTCCCCTCCGAGAAGCTGTACGAGCGCTCGATCATCGACGTCGAATGCACACCGCGCATCGCGATGATCGGTGCGACGTCGAGCGCGACGTAGCGGCCGGGGAGCGTCACCCACTTTCGCTTTCGGTCGGTGGCGCGCACCGCCCAGTCGGGCGGCACGCCGGCGCGGATCAGCGCGTTGCGCAGCTTGCGCAGGTCGCGCACGTCCTGCGGTGCGACCTCGAGCTTCACCGTCTCGCGGCTCTGCGCCATCGTCTCGCCGAGCGCGTCGAGGATGTCGCCGCGCGGCGCCGGGATGGTGGACTCCACACTCTGCTGGCGCTGCGCGCTCGCCGTCCACCGGCTGCGCTGCAGCAGCTGCACGCTCGCCGACTTCGCGATCAGCGCGACCGCGAACAGCGCGAGGCTGAGGTGAACGAGGCCGACGCGGCTAGGGCTTCGCACGAGTCGCTACGCTGTCACGCGTGAGGTAGACGACCTGGTTCTCGGCCGGTACGTGCATCTGGAGCCGCTGCTCGGCGATCGGCTGCAGGTGCGCGCGGCTCGACGCGATGCGGATCTCCGATTCCAGCCGCCGCCGCTCGGCGATGAGCCCCGAGCGCTTCGTCTCCATCGCCTGGAGCTCGCGCGCGCCGGCGATGCCGTAAGTGCGTCGAAGCACGACCACCGACGCGGTCAGCACGAAGCCGAGGAGCACGAGGGCGAGCCGGAGCCGCCCGCTGCTGCCTACCTTGCGCGCCATGCGCGCAGCTTGGCGCTGCGGGCCCGGGGGTTTCGCGCCGTCTCGTCCGGGCCGGCCGTCACGGCACGACGCGTCACGGTCTCGCCGAGCGCACGGTTGCCGCCACAGGTGCACACCGGCTGGCGGGGCGGGCAGATGCAGTCGGTGCTCCACTCGCGGAAGGCGTGCTTCACGAGGCGATCCTCCCCCGAGTGGTACGCGATGATGGCGAGCGTCCCTCTGGGAGCGAGCCGGTCACGCAACGCAGGGAGTGCGTGGGCGAGGCCATCCAGCTCCTCGTTGACGGCGATGCGGACGGCCTGGAAGAGGCGGGCGAAGTCGGAAGGACCGGTCCGCGCACCGAGCGCGCCACGGATAGCGCCCACAAGATCGTCGCTCGTCCGGAAAGGCCGGTTCGCGCGGCGGCGCACGACCTCGCGCGCGAGTCGGCGGGCGCGGGGCTCGTCGCCAAACTCGTGGAAGATGTGCTCGAGATCGCGCTCGTCGGCTGTGTCGAGCAGTTCTCCTGCGCCGGGAACCGCATCGTCAGGTCCCCCCATTCGCATGTCGAGGGGCGCACCCTCCCGGAAGGAGAAGCCGCGCGCCGCGTCGTCGATCTGATGCGAGGAGATGCCAAGGTCGAGCAGGATCCCGGTGAAGCGTAGATCGGCGATCGCGGGAAGGGCGTCGATCGCGGCGTAGTTCCCCTGGAAGGCGGCGAAGCGGCCGCGGGCGGCCTCCTCGGCGAGCCGCGCGCTGGCTGCGGCGAGCGCATCGGGGTCCCGATCGAGGCCGATCACCCGGCCGACGCCGTGATCGAGCAATGCTTTGGAGTGTCCCCCGCCTCCGAGGGTACCGTCGAGGACGAGTGCCGAGCCTCCGAGCAACGCGACCACTTCGGTGGCGAGAGCCGGGGAATGATAGTCAGTGTCCCAGGGACTCGCGGGACCCTGGTGGAAGCCAGCCGATCCGTCGGTCATACTACAGCCGGGCCGTGCTTCGGCCCGGGATGCGGCGCTCAGTCACCAGACGGCTTCGATGGCCCTTCGACAGCATCTGACCTTCATCGTGCACGGCGCGCGCGCCGACCGGCCCGAGCTGCGGCACGTCGTGTCGTGGGTGCGCCGGCGTGGCCATGCGGTGGACGTGCGCGTGACGTGGGAGGCGGGTGACGGCATCCACCTCGCAGCCGACGCGGCCGACCGCGGCACGGACGTCGTGATCGCGTGCGGGGGCGACGGTACACTCAACGAGGTGGTCAACGGACTGGACGGACGCGACGTCTCGCTCGGCGTGGTGCCGCTGGGCACGGCCAACGACTTCGCGCGGCAGACGGGAATCCCGGAGGACGCGGATCATGCCATGGATGTTATCCTCCGCCGCAAGCCCGTGCGGATCGATACGGCCTCGATGAACGGGCGGCGGTTCGTCAACGTCTCGACGGGGGGCGTCGGCGCCGAGGCAACCGCGGAAACACCAGCCGACTTCAAGGCGTCGCTCGGCCCGCTGGCGTACGCGATCACGGCCGTCCGCAAGCTGGCCGGCGACGACGCAGCGCGGCAGGCGAGCTTCACGAGCGCCGGATTCTCCCTCGAGACCGAGTTCCTGGCATTTGCCGTCGGCAGCGCGCGGGCGACCGGCGGCGGCACGCTCATGACTCCCGACGCGAGCGTCACGGACGGCCTGCTCGATCTCTGCGTGATCGAGAACATGTCGCGGCGCGACTTCGCGCGGCTCGCCATGCTCGTGAAGCGCGGCGAGCACCTCGGGCTGCCGGGGGTGCACTATGCGCAGCTGCCCTGGCTCAAGGTGTCGGCCACCGAGGCGCTGATTGTGAACCTCGACGGGGAGAGCGTGGAGGCGCAGGTGTGCGACTACCGCGCGCGGCGGGCGGATCTCCTGGTGCACGTGCAGCACCTGCCCGGCGAGGAGCCCGACACCTGATTCGGGTCAAAGTAAATGGGGTCAGAGTCTGTACTCTGACCCCATCTACTCTGACCCCAACGGGTTGGAGTGGGAAAAGCAGAGCGCCCGGTGTCCGACTCGGACACCGGGCGTTCTCGCTTTGGAAGGTGCTACCTACTGCTTACTTGCAGAGCTGCTTCGTGCCGGCGTCGACGAACGCCTGGTACTGGCCCGCCGCACCGAGGATCTGCTTCGCCGTCTCCGGGCTCACCGAGCC
>JAEKKK010000004.1 GCA_019510405.1 Gemmatimonadota bacterium
CCGCAGTGGTACATGCCGGGGATGAGGAACAATCGCAGTACGTCGCGGGTCGCGGGACCGAGTCGATCCGTCACCGCCTGCGCATACGCGATCGAGTTGAGTGGCGAGATGTGCGGATCGGACCAGCCGTGCCAGATGAGCAGCTTGCCGCGTCGCCGAGCGAAGGCGGAGAGATTCGGGTCCGTCGCGTCGTACAGGCCGTGCATCGGCATCAGCCCCGCGAGCGTCGACGCCTCGAAGCGGAACTGCGAGAGCGTCCAGCTCGCGGGGAGGGGACGCCAGTAGGCGATCGAGCGCAGCACGTCGCTCGCGATCGTGGCGCTGAAGATCGGAGACTCCGCCGTCTGCGGGACGAACACGCCGGCCCACGACAGCTCCGATCCCGGCTGCGGGCCGCCGATCACCAGCCGCTGCCCGGTCGAGCTCCGTGCGCCCGAATAGATCGCCGTCGCGGCGGCGACGGCCGCGGGTGTGAGGCAATTGTCCGGCGCTCCATCGCGGCACGCGACGGTCGTCGGATCGAAGTGACATCCCGTCGGGTTGGCGACGAGGCCGTCGGTCAGGCCGTCGGTGCTGTCGCACGCCGCGAGCGCCGCCGCGTGCAGGATGGCCAGGTCACGCGCGAGGAGCACGGGCGTCGTGCTGTCGGGCACGACGCTGCGCGCGTTCCACGCGTGATAGAAGCTGTTCTGGACGAGGAAGTTGAACGCCGGCGCGCCGGCGGCGATGCCGTCGAAGTCGTCCGGGTAGCGTTGCGCCTCCATCATCCCTTCGCGCCCGCCGTCCGAGCAGCCGGAGAAATACGACCAGCGCGGCGGCTGGCCGTAGAACTGCTCGATCAATGCCTTGGCGACGAGCGCGGTGACGTGCACGCCGCGATAGGCGAAGTCCACGCGCAGCCGTGGGTCCAACGCGGCCCACGTGCCGCCCGGGCCCTGGTGTCCCATGTCCGTCGACGCGGTGACGAGCTCACCGCGCTGGACGATGGGACAGGGACGCTGCTGCACGCGCACCGACAATGTGCCGCACAGTCCACCGCACCCGGTCTGCAGGTAGCGCTGCGTCCACCCCTGCATCGGCAGCCGCACCTCGAACTGGACCTGCGGCGACACGTAGCCTCGCACGACGCACGTCGGCTTCCCTTCGACCTGCGTCTCGCGTGCGTCGCCGATCTGCGTCGGCGCCTCGGCGAGCTTCGGGTCGAAACCGCGCAGCGACGCGCACGCCACTTTCGGCGTCACGGGCGGCAGGGTGGACTGCGCACCGGATGCCCGCCCTGCGACGCAGAGCGAGAGGAGCACGAGCATCCGGAAGCGCGTCTGCATCACCTACTTCCCGGCCGTGCCGTTCGACGAAGTGGTCGTGGATTTGTCGAGCCGGAGGAAGCGCGCCGCGTTGTTGTAGAGGATGTCGCGCTTCTGCTGCGGCGTGAGGTAGCTCGCGCGATCGATCACCTCGATCGACAGCTCCATCAGCTTGGGCCACACCAGCTGGTCCGTGCCGAACATCACGCGATCCTCGAACCCCGCCTCGACGAGCCGCTGGATGTAGCTGTCCACCTCCTTGCGCGGATAGCTCCAGATCAATCCCGCGACGTCGACGTAGACGTGTGAGTTCGCCTGCAGCAGGGTCAGCATGTTGTCGATCATCGGGTAGCCGGCGTGCATCACCCACACGCGCAGCTTCGGGTGCCGCGCGAGGAGATCCTCGAGGAGGAGCGGGTTGCCCATCGAGCCGCGGAACTTCGGCGAGCCGATGTTGGCGCGCCCCGAGCCGCCGGTGCCCATGTGGATGCCGACGGGAATGTCGAGCTCCTCGGCGAGCGCGAAGTACCTGTCCACCGACGTGTCGCTCGGCGAGATCCCTTCATATTGAAGCCCGATCTCTCCCATGACCTTGAAGCCGCCCGTCGTGTATGCCGCGCGCAGCTTCTCGAGCGACTCGTACTTCCCCGCGCCCGGCGCGTTGGTGAACGAGGTGCCCTTGATGATCCGGTTCGGCGCGGCGGCCTTCCACTTGTTCACCGACGCCTCGTCGCCCATCACGACCGCGGTGACGTTGAGCCGCTCATAGTCGGCCAGCACCTCCTTCATGTAGTCGTCGGGGGTGGCGGCGCCCTTGAGTGGCAGCACGCAGTTCTGGTCCGACCAGCCGATCGTCCCCTCCTTCGTCTTCGGATCGGAGGCGAGGAACTGCGGCGGGAAGGGGCACATCGGCGGGAGGCCGGGTCCGCCGCCGAAGGTGTGCACGTGGATGTCGATCACCGGCGGCGGCTTGGTGGGCGCCGACTGCGCTGACGCCGATGCGGCGGCGAACATCGCGAGCCCCGATGCCAGCGTGATCGCGGCGGTCCGCGGCCGGTGGTAACGTGAGCGCACGAACGACGTCGGAGCGCGATGCATGCTCTTCCTCCTCGATGATGAAACAGCCATTACGGTCGCCCAACGAGTTCGGGCGGCGGGTACTATGCCACGGAGCGCACCGGACTTCGATCCGACGCCGCGCTCCCCGACTCTCCTTCCAGAATATGGAGCCTTCCGCACAATGAGACAGGCCATGCGAGGACTCTCGCTCGCGGCGCTCGCCCTGACCTGCGCGCCGCTGCTCGCCGCGCACGCCCAGTCCCCGACGGCGAAGATCGTACGCAACGCCAACGCCTTCCTCGCCACCCTCCAGCCGGCCCAGAAGCAGCGCGTCCTCTTCGCCTTCGACGACGCCAAACAGCGCGTCCGCTGGTCCAACCTCCCGACCCGCTTCGTCCAGCGCGCCGGACTCTCCATGGGTGAGCTGAGCCCCGCCCAGCGCGCCGCCGTGATGACGATGCTCTCCTCCGCGCTCAGCCCGCGTGGGTTCGAGAAGGTGCAGCAGATCGTCGAGGGGGACGAGGTCCTCAAGAAGCAGGAGCACGACAACCCGATGTTCGGCAAGGATCTGTTCTACGTCTCGATCCTCGGCACCCCGTCCGAGACGGCGCCGTGGATGCTGCAGTTCGGCGGACATCACCTGGCGCTCAACATCACGATCGTCGGCGCGCACGGCGTGCTCACGCCGAGCCTCACCGCCGCGCAGCCCGCGCGCTACGAGGAGAACGGGACGATCGTCCGCCCACTCGGTGCGGAGAGCGACAAGGCATTCGCCCTCCTGAACTCGCTCGACTCCACGCAGCGCGCCAAGGCCATACTCAATTATCGTGTCGCCGATCTGGTGCTCGGACCGGGGCAGGACGGCAAGACGATCCAGCCCGAGGGGCTCAAGGCGACGGCGATGA
Source organism: Gemmatimonadota bacterium (assembly GCA_019510405.1). Taxonomy (GTDB): domain Bacteria; phylum Gemmatimonadota; class Gemmatimonadetes; order Gemmatimonadales; family Gemmatimonadaceae; genus AG11. Next base: position 3,269 of record JAEKKK010000004.1, read on the forward strand.
ACGCGAAGCAGCGCGCCATGCTGCTCGACCTGATCGCCGAGTGGTCGGGGATCGTCCACGAGAGCGCCGCAGCGGCACGCATGGCCGAGATCAAGTCGGGGCTCGACGACACCTGGTTCGCCTGGAGCGGTTCGACGACCCACGCCGAGGGGCACAGCGGCACGGCGTACTACCGCATCCAGGGGCCGGCGCTCGTGATCGAGTACGCCCCGCAGCCGCTCGGTGGCGACCCGACGAACCACATCCACACCATCTATCGCGATCCGACCAACGACTACGGCCGGAGACTGACGTCGAAGTGAAGCGGGCAGTCGCCACCACCGTCGCGCTGCTGCTCGCCTTCGTGACGCGAGCCGATGCGCACCAGCTCGACGAGTACGTGCAGGCGGCGAAGATCGCCGTGGCGCGCGATCTGGTGCGCGTCGAGCTTCGCCTCACGCCGGGCGTGAAGGTGCTGCCGCGCGTGCTCGCCGTGATCGACACGAACGGCGACGGCATTCTCTCCCCCGCGGAGCAGCGCGCCTACGCCGAGCGCGTGCGCGGCGACCTTGCGGTGAGCATCGACGGGACGCCGATCGCGCTGCGGCTCGTCACGCTCGGCTTCCCGGACGTCGCCGACATGCGCGAAGGCGTCGGCGAGATCCGGATGGACTTCGAGGCTGCCGTCCCCGCAGGTGGCGCCGACCGTACGCTGACCTTCGAGAACCGTCACCTGCCAGACGTCGCCGTCTACCTGGCGAACGCGCTCGTGCCGCAGGACTCCGCCGTTCGGATCGACGCCCAGCAGCGCAGCTACGACCAGTCGTCGTTCACGCTCGACTACTCGCAGAGCAGCATGGTCCGGCTCGGCATGCATCACATCGCCGAGGGGACTGACCATCTGCTCTTCCTGCTCGTGCTGCTCCTGCCGGCGCCCCTCGTCGCCATCGCGGGTCGATGGGAGGGCTACGCGGGGGCGCGCAGCGGCGCGACGCGGCTGCTCCGCATCGTCACCGCCTTCACGATCGGCCACTCGCTCACCCTCGCCGCCGCGGCGAGTGGGTGGGTCCGTGCGCCGAGCGGGGTCGTCGAGGTGCTGATCGCCGTCTCGATCCTCGTCTCGGCGGTGCACGCGATCCGGCCGATCTTCCCCGGGCGCGAGGCGGTCGTCGCCGCGGGCTTCGGCCTCGTGCACGGCTGCGCCTTCGCGACGACGATCGCCGGCTACGGCATCGACCCGTGGCACACCGTGCTCGCCGTGCTCGGGTTCAACGTCGGGATCGAGCTGATGCAGGTCGTGATCCTCGTCGTCACGGTGCCCTGGCTTCTCTCGCTCGCGCGGACGCCGCTGTACGCGCCACTGCGCGTGACCGGTGCAGCGGCCGCGGTCGTGGCGGCGCTCGGCTGGATCGGCGAGCGCGCCTTCGGGGTGGCCAATCCGATCGGTCCATTGGTGGAGGTCGTCGCCGGCCATGGTCCGGCGCTCGTCGCCGCGCTCGCCGCCATGGCGCTGCTCGCCGAGTGGCACACGCGATTCGTGTCACGCATTCCGCCGTTCGTGACACGGCGTTGACGGCTCGTGCCAACGTGGCAACGGTCCGGGCGCGCGCGGTGTAAGTAGAAGCATGACGTTCTCGCTTCCGCGCTGGATCGCGCTGCCGTCCCGCGTCCGCCCCACACGCCACGCCTACCACTACGAGCACGTCCTCGGCACCTCGTTCGAGCTGAACGTCGTGGCGACGGGAGTGAGCGCCGCGCGGCGCGCCGAGTCCGTCGGGCTTGCGGAAGTG
>JAEKKK010000005.1 GCA_019510405.1 Gemmatimonadota bacterium
CGGTGCATCAGGCGGCGGCGTCATCGGCTCAGCCGACGCAAGCTAGACCGCCCCAGGGGCCCACACAAGCTCACCGCGGCGCGACGCGCAGCGCGCCGCCGAGCGCCTCGAACGCGCGACCGAAGGAGGGCCAATCACCGCGGCGCAGGGCGTCGCGCATGTCGCGGTAGAGCGACTCGGCGCGCGCACGCAGGTCGATCTGTCGGGCGGGGCCGGCGGCTGTCGTGGCCGTGGGGAGACCGAGCGCGGCGGCGAGCGTGGGACCCGCACGGAGGCTGTCGTCGGCGACGGTCGCCACGCGCGCGAGGGTGGGGCTCGCACCGGCACGCACGCGAAACGCCGCCTGGAAGTACATCGGCCTTCCGGCGAGCGGCATGACGCGCACCGGCGCGTGCACGACCGGGCCCTCGCGCGACGCGGTGTCGGCGCCGCGCAGCCGGTCCACCGTGCCGCCCCAGCGCTGGCCGTCCGGAGCGAGCGGGATCCAGCTCGTCTCGCGCGTTGCACCCGCGGACACGATGAGACCGCGCACCCGATCCTGTGCGTCGAGCAACGGCCACGACGTCGTCACGCCGAGACTTGGCACCGCGGCGTGAATCGGCTCGCGCGAGGCGATGGAATCCGCCGCGTCGAGCGAAGCCCAGTGCCGCACCTCGAGGCTGTCGCCGCGGAAGCCGGCCGAGGCGAAGGCGAGTAGCTGCGCCCAGGCGCCGTCGAGCACGGGCGGCAGGGCCGCCTGCAGCGGGCGCGAGAGCGCCGTGGGCCGCACGAAGAGCGAGGGGAACTCGTTCGCCCAGCTCGTCGTGACGATCTCGGGTGCGGGCGCGAGCACGAGGCGCACGCGTCCGCTCGCCGCATGGACGAGCGCGGTGGCCGCATGCTGGAAGTAGCCACGTTGAGCGTCGAGGATGTGGAACCGCTCGGCGAGCGGATAGTCGTCCGAGGCCACGTACAGCTCGAGCGCCCAGTACAGCGTGTCGCCCGCGACGACGGGAAGGATCTCGCTCCCTTGCACGAAGAACGGGGCGAGCTGTTCGACGCGCTCGCGCACGCCGCGGTGGCGTACGAGCATCGGCCGCGTCGGCGGAAGATCGCCGAACAGCAGTCGGAAGTTCTGCAGCGCCCACGAGTGCGCGAGGCGCGAGAGCGTGCTCACCATCTCCACGCCGGCAACGCGCTGCAGTGAATCCGCGATGAGCGAGTAGCCCGGCGCGGAGTCGAAGACGACAGGCTCGTCGAGCGTGGTCTCGTCGCCGAAGGCGCCCGCGGCGGGGACGCGAACGGGCTCGCCGTGCTCGTCGGCCGCAGCCGCGTCGTAGCGCGCGATCCCCCACGACACGGCACCATCCGGCACTCCTTCCTCACCGCGCTCGACGAGGAAGGCGGAAAGGCCGTTCGGGCCGGCGCTCCAACCTGCGCCCGTGCCGACGACATCCACATGCCGCTCGCGCTCCGTGTATCGCGCGAGCGTCGCGGCGTCCCAGACGCCGACCTTGGCGGCGAGCTCCGGCGCCGTCGCGAAGCCCTCGCCGAGTGAGTCGGCGCGGATCCGATCGACGCCGTACGCGCGTCGCGTGTAGCCGAGCCGAGTGGCCTGGTACGGGCGCTCCTGGCGGTCGGTCGCCGCCGGATCCACCGAGCGGCGCGCCGCGAGCGGTGCCACCGTGCGCGCGACGAGTGAGAGCAGCAGCACGGCGCTCACGGCGAAGAACGCGAGGCGCATCTGTCCCATCCACCCTGCGCCGAGGACGATCACCGCCGCGCAGAGCGTGACGAGCGCGAGCACCAGCGTGGCCGGCACGGTCACGTGATGGTCCACCGAGTTGAACGCGCCGCCAGGGCCACTCCCCTCGGCCAGCAGCCGATACATGCCGAGGCGATAGCTCCACGCCAGCGCGAGCAGAAGGATGCCGCCGAGCATCGTGAAGTGACGGCGCACGTAGGTGGAGACGTACAACGCGCCGCGGCTCCATCGCAGGCTCGGCGTGAGCGCGTAGAGCACGATGACGACGCCGATGACGACGAGCAGCACCAGCATCGCCCAGTAGTACAGCTCCGTCTCGAAGGGCAGCCAGTAGACGAAGAAGCCGAGGTCGGCCCCGAAGTACGGGTCGGCCTCCTGGAATGGCTGGCCGATGCGCGCGCGCAGCAGGAGCCACCACAGGTCGCCCGACAGTGTGAGTGCGGATCCGATCACCGCCGACATCAGGAGCGTGGCGACCAGCAGATAGCGGCTCGGGACCTCCTCGCCGATCTCGAGGTTGGCGATCCGTCGTGGCAGCACGAGCGAGACGACGGACTGACGCACCGCGTACAGGTTGACGAAGGCGAACGCGCTGGCAACGAGGAAGGAACCGATCCGCAGCAGCATCCCGTTCACGAAGCGCGCGTTCCAGACGTCGCGCGCGCCGAGCGAGTCGTACCAGAGCGCGTCGGTGTACTGCTGGCTGGCCCATCGACCGAGCAGCAGCACGAGCGCCGTGATGGCCAGCGTGCCGATGACGGCGCGTCGTCTGGTCACGTCAGACGGTCACGCCCTGCCCGCGCAGCCATCCTTCCATCTCGGCGCGGATCTCGGCCAGCCGTGCCTCGGAGAGCGCCTCGAAGCGGGTAACGAGGATGGGCTGCGTGTTCGAGGCGCGGATCAGTCCCCAGCCGTCGCCGAACAGGACGCGCACGCCGTCGACGTCGATCACGTCGTGGCGGCTGCGGAAGTGCTGCACCGCCTTCTCGACGAGAGCGAACTTGACGTCGTCGCCACAGTCGACGCGGATCTCCGGCGTGCTCACGTACTCCGGCACGTCGGCGAGCAGCTCGTGCACGGGACGGCCCGCGTCGGCGACGATCTTGAGCAGGCGCGCCGCGCCGTAGAGCGCGTCGTCGTAGCCGTAGTAGCCGTCGGCGAAGAACATGTGGCCGGACATCTCGCCCGCGAGGGGCGCCTGCATCTCCTTCATCTTCTCCTTGATGAGGGAGTGGCCCGTCTTCCACATGACCGGCACGCCGCCCGCCTTGCGGATCGCGTCGGGGAGTGCCTGGCTGCACTTCACGTCGAAGATCACCGGTAGTCCGGTGCCGCGGCGCGCGAAGACGTCGCGCGCGTAGAGGATCAACAAGTGATCGCCCCAGATGATGCGGCCCTTGCCGTCCACGAGGCCGATGCGATCGCCGTCGCCGTCGAACGCCACCCCGAGCTCGGCGCCCTCGCGCCGCACCGCGGCGATGAGATCCTCGAGGTTCTCGGGGACGGTGGGATCGGGGTGGTGATTCGGGAAGGTGCCGTCGCTCTCGGTGAACAGGCCGACGGGATCGAGCCCGAGGGCGCGGAACAGCTGCGGCGCGACGAGCGCGGCCGCCCCGTTGCCGCAATCGTACACGAGCTTCACGGGACGCGAGAGCTTCCCGATGCGGCCGGCGACATCCTCGATGTAGCGGTCTATCACTTCAGCCGGCCGCGTGCGGCCGGCCGTCGATGCGCTCGCCGTGTCGATGAGCGAGTAGAGCCCCTGGATGTCGTGGCCGTGCAGCGACTCGACGCCGAGGCAGAGTTTGAAGCCGTTGTACTCGGCGGGATTGTGCGACCCGGTGATCTGGATGCCGCCGGCCACGCCGAGGTTGAACAGGCTCCAGTAGAGCAGCGGCGTGCGGACGACCCCGATGTCGACGACGTCAACGCCACACTCGGTGAGGCCGGCGACGAGCGCGTCACGAAGCCTGGTGCCGCTGGGCCGGTTGTCGCGCCCGACGGCGATCTCGCCCGTCACACCGCGGCGGCGCATGAGCCCCGCGTATGCGTGGCCGATGGCGCGCGCTGCCTCGACGGTGAGATCCCGGTCGACGACGCCGCGGATGTCGTTCTGCCGAAAGATGCCGGACGAGATGGGCACGACTATGGGCTTGGAGCGGAAGCGGCGGGGCTGCGCTCAGCCCCGCCGCGGTCACCGCGCGTGACTCGAGTTGGCGGGATGGAGCGAAGCGGTATTCACCTGCGTCGGCGGGCTGTCGATCGCCATCGTTCCCGCGTTGGCGTAGGCCATCGAGATCTGGGGCATCACGCCGATCACGAGGATCGCGGCAGCGCACGCCACCATGACGAACTGCGTCCATGCCCGGGTCTCGGGGGGCGCCGGAACGGTGGCGACGCGCGGGCGCATGAACATCACCATCACGACGTACAGGTAGTATCCCGCCGAGATCACGGTGGTGAGCACGAGCACGACGGAGAGGGCGATCTGCGGCTGGTCGGCCTGGAGCGCGGCCTTGAGCACGTACCACTTGGCGAGGAAGCCGGCGCCGCCGAGAACCGGGAAGCCGAGCAGCGCGAACATGAACACCGTCATCGCCGACGCCAGCCACGGGCGCACGGTCCACAATCCACTCAGATCCTCCGACGTCACCGGCGCGTCGCCGCGCGAGAGCACGACGAGCACGGCGAACGCGCCGAAGGTCGCGAGCGTGTAGGCGAGCAGGTAGAACAACATCGCCGACGCGCCCTGCGGCGTGTTGGAGGCGATCGCGACGAGGATGAACCCCGCGTGCGCGATCGACGAGTAGGCGAGCAGGCGCTTGATGTTGCGCTGCTGGAGGCCGATGGCGTTGCCGATCACCATCGTGGCGATTGCGAGTCCGACCACCGCGCGATGCCAGTGCTCGAACGCGCTCGGGAAGGCCTCGAGCCAGACGCGCAGGAAAGCGGCGAAAGCCGCCGTCTTCACCGTCGCGGCCATGTACGCCGTGATCGGGTTTGGCGAACCGTCGTAGACGTCAGGCGCCCACATGTGGAACGGCACCGTGGACACCTTGAAGCCGAAGCCCACGAGCAGCATCGCGATGCCGATCAGCAGGATGGGGCTCGTCTCGAGATGATTCTCGACGACCCGCGTCGCGATCTGGTGGAGACCCGTTGCGCCGGTCGCGCCGTACACGAGGGCGATGCCGTACAGCAGGAACGCGGTGGAGAAGGCGCCGAGCAGGAAGTACTTCAGCGCACCTTCGGCCGCCCGCTCGCTCCGACGGTTCAGCCCCGCCAGCGCGTAGCATCATCCCCGACGAAGCGAGCAGGATGAGGACGTGCGTCTCGGCGGTCGTCGTCCCGGTGCGATCGTTGTCGTCGATCCCGAGCGCGATTGCCCCGATCGTGCCGAGGAGGATGATGACGTCCATCATCCATCGGAAGTTGTCCACCGCGATCGGACCATCGGTCGCGACGACGCAGGCGCAGGCATTCCTGTTGTTCGCGATCAGGAACATCTGGATGACGACTGCGGCGAGTGCGATGACGGAGAGCCCGATGGACAGCACGCCGACGAGACGCTGATGCTCACGCGATTCCCGTCGCCAGACGGCGACGAGGAGCAGGAGCATCGCGCCAACCATGAAGATCAGATCGGGCGCGAGCGCCTTCGTCAGCTGCGACGGGATCGAGAGGTTGAAGAGGAAGTGCATCGTTACCGCTCCTCCGGCGCGACCGCCGTCCGTTGCGCCGCCCGGCTCTCCACCGTGCGCACGAACTGCTCGGCCGACACCTGCATCCGGCGCAGCACCGGGGCCGGATAGACTCCGAGCCAGATGATGCCGGCCACGAGCGGCGCCATCAGCAGCAGCTCGCGGCGGTTGAGGTCGGGGATGTGCTCATTCTCCGGCTTGTCGAGCGGATTGAACAGGATGCGCTGGATCGCCCAGAGCAGGTACGCCGCGGCAATGATGACGCTCGTCGTCGCGATGAGCGTCATGACCGGCGTGGTGCGGAAGGCGCCGAGCAGGACGAGGAACTCGCCGATGAAGCCGTTCGTGCCGGGCACGCCGATCGAGCTGAGCGTGACGAGGGTGAGCAGCGCAGCGAACATCGGCACGACGCGCGCGATGCCGCCGTACGACTCGATCAGCCGCGTGTGGCGCCGCTCGTAGATCATCCCGATGAGGAAGAAGAGCGCGCCCGTGGAGAGACCGTGGTTGATCATCACCATCAGGGCGCCCTGCACGCTCTGCACGGTCAGGGCGAAGATCCCCAGCATGACGAAGCCGAGGTGGCTCACCGAGCTGTACGCGACGAGCTTCTTGAAATCCGGCTGCACGAGCGAGACGAGCGCGCCGTACACGATGCCGATCACCGCCAGCGCGAGAACGATCGTGCGAACGGTCGGGTTCATCGCCGCGCCCGGGAAGAGCGGCACGGCGAGCCGCAGGAAGCCGTACGTCCCCAGCTTCAGCATGATCGACGCGAGCACCACCGACCCCGCCGTCGGCGCTTCGACGTGCGCGTCGGGCAGCCAGGTGTGCAGCGGGAACATCGGCACCTTCACCGCGAAGGCGAGGAAGAAGGCGCCGAAGAGCCAGTAGGCGGCGGTCGGTGAGATGCGCGCCGTGTTGAGGATCGCGTCGTACGAGAAGTTCGGAGCCGCCTGCGCGGCGGCGCCAACATATACGATGCCGACCAGCATGAGCAGCGAGCCCACCATCGTGTAGATGAAGAACTTGAGGCTCGCGTAGATGCGCCGCTCCCCGCCCCAGATCCCGACGATGAAGTACATCGGGATCAGCATCACTTCCCACATGATGTAGAACAGGAAGAGATCGAGCGCCATGAAGACGCCGAGCATGCCCGTCGTCAGGACGAGCATGAGCGCGTAGTACGTGCGCGTCTTCCGCCGGATGTACGTCCAGCTTCCGTACGACGCGAGCAGCATGATGAAGGTCGTGAGCAGCACCATCATCAGCGAGATCCCGTCGAGCCCGAGGGTGAAGCGAATGCCCCAGAGCGGGATCCACTTGCGGTCGAACGTCTGCTGCCAGCCGGCGAAGGTGGGGTCGAACGACCACCAGAGGCCGAGCGAGAGCAGGAACTCGAGCGCGAAGACGATCGTCGCCAGACGGCGCGGCCCGAACGCCGCACCGGACACGACCTCGTCCTCGTCGCTCGGCGTAGCACGGCCACTCACCAGAACCAGCGCCGCGCCGATCAACGGCAGGATCAGCAGCGCGGGCAGGATCCAGTAGTCGTAGCGGATTGAAGCCAGAAGCTCGCGCATCGGGTTATCGGAAGGAGAAGGCGCCGAGAACGAACAGCACACCGACGACGAGCACCCAGGCATAGGTGCCGACGCGCCCGGACTGGAGCTGCGAGCCGAGATAGCCGACCGCGCGGGTGATCCAGCCACCCATCGGCACGGCGCCCACGGCGGCATCATCGTCCTTGCTCTGGAAGAGGAGCCGCGTCAGCCGATCGATCACGCCGTTGTCGACGCCGCGCCAGAGCAGGCCGCGCGAGATGCCCACCACCGGCTCGACGACGCCCGCGTCGTAGATCTCATCCACGTAGTACTTGTCGGCGAGCACCTTCTCGAAACCGTGCTCCGCGGGCGCCTGCGCCGCGGGGACGAGGGTCTGCGGCTTGAGGCGCGCGAAGGCGAGTGCGATACCGGCGAACGCGATCACCACTGCCGCGCCGATCAACGCGTATTCGGTACTGTGCGTCGCTTCGACCGGAGCACCTCCCG
>JAEKKK010000006.1 GCA_019510405.1 Gemmatimonadota bacterium
CGCGTCGGACTTGATCTGCGCGGCGATCTTGTCCGGGCCGAGCTTCGCGCCGATCTGATGCGAGATGTTGCCCAGGTGGCAGAGCGCGCTCGAGGTGTTCCCCTCCTCGATCGGTCCGTACAGCTCTTCCGTCTTCCTGTTGCGCACCACGTCGACGAAGTTCTGCATGTGGCGGTCGGTGCCCTTGAACTCCTTCACGACCTTGCCCGCCTTGTCGTACGCCGTCGCGCTGAAGTACTGCGTCGTGATGAGGCTACCGCCCTCGCAGTCGATCACGTTGCCGATATCGACGCCGCGGTAGTTGTCCATGCCGCTTCCACCACCACCCTGATTCAGCGCAGGATCCCCTCCCGCGCTGGCAATGCCTGCCTTCTTCGGCAGGCCGCGCACCTCGAAGATCAGCGGTGCCGTGGCGTAGTCGTGAATGACGACCTGGGTGTTCGGCGTGTCGCCGTCGTCGATGTAGCCGAGCCGTCCGCCGATGCTGAGCGAGTGGCGCGGCAGTCCCGACTCACCGAGGAACCAGCGGGCGACGTCCATCTGGTGGATGCCCTGGTTGCCCACGTCGCCGTTGCCGTACAGATAGACCCAGTGCCAGTCGTAGTGGATCGGGCCGTTCTTCGGGTTGTTGCGATGCGGCGGCACGAGCGGCGCGGGGCCCGTCCAGAGGTCGTAGTTCACCGTCGCGGGGATCGGCTGCGGGCCGGTGGTCTTGCCGATGCTGTCACGCCGCTTGTAGCAGAAGCCACGCGCCGCCGTGATCTTGCCGAGGTTCCCGGCCTGGATCCACTGCACGGCCTCGCGCAGCCCCTCGCCCGAGCGGATCTGCGTGCCGGCCTGCACGACCTTGTTGTACTTCTTGGCCGCGTTCACGAGCTGGCGCCCTTCCCACACGTTGTGCGAGACCGGCTTCTCGACGTAGACGTCCTTTCCATTCTGCATCGCCCAGATGGCGGCGAGCGAGTGCCAGTGATTCGGCGTCGCGATGGTGACTGCGTCGACGTCCTTGCTGTTGAGCAGCTCGCGGATGTCCGTGTAGAGCTTCACGTCGCCGCCGTTGACCTTCCCCTTTACGCGATCGAGCACCGCCGTGTCGGGATCGCACAGGGCAACGACGCGCACACCCTGAATCCGCGCCAGGCTGGAAAGATGATTCTGTCCTCGGCCATTCAAGCCGATGACGGCGACGCGCAGGTCGTCGTTGGCGCCAAGCACCTGGCCCCACGAGCGGGCGGGGAGGACGGCACCAGCAGCGGCCAGCGCCGATGTCTTGAGGAACGTGCGACGAGAAGTGCTCATGGGTCGTTGGGCAACGGTGAGGAAGGACGTGCGGGCAGCGAGCAGCAATCGAATCGCGAGCGATTCGATGAGAATGCGTGGCGACGTTCCGTTGGGCAACCAACCTGACAAATTCGTTCGGCCAGACCTTGTATTACGCGATGACCCCGGTTCCCGTTGTGTTCAGGGGGAAGCGTACTGGGCGATAACCCACAGCCCGGCCGGCGCGGCGTCAGCGAGGATGGAAATGTCGTCCACCCCGACCTGCTCGAGGGCGGCGGCATAACGCGCACACAAGGCCGGATCGCCGATCAGCGCCGCCGGCCGACGGCCTGTCGCGAGCCCGGCGCGCAGCTCGTCCCCGATGAGGAGACCGGACAGATAGTCCAGGCTCGCCGCGGCGGGGAGGTCGCCCACGAGCACCGACGCGCGCGCCGAGAAGAGCAGAGGCGCGAGACCACCGGCCGAGCGCTGCGCAGCCGCTACCCCTCGCGCGAAGGCCGCGCCTCCCGACGCGGAGTCTCCACTCCCCGCCGGCGCCAGCCGGCCCAGGATGGAATGGGTGCGCAGCACCGCGAACAGCTCACCGGTCATGTACGTGGTGAACTCGCGGATGCGGCCATCTTCGAGGCGCACCCACTTGCTGTGGGTGCCGGGTAGCACCACGAGCGCATCGGCGAGGGCGGGCTCCGCGGCAAGCGCGCCGACGATCTGCGTCTCTTCCCCCCGCATCACGTCGTGCGCCGCGCCGCGCTGCGCGAGACCCGGCACGATGCGCAGGTGGGTGCCCGGCACCGGAGCGAGCTGTCGAGCAAGCTGCTCGGCGCCGGCGGGCAGGCCGACGTACGGCGCCTCGACCCAGCCCTGCGCGCTCCCGATCATCCCTGACGCGATCGCCGGGAGCGAGCCGGATTCGTTCGACCAGCCGGCGGTGATCCGCTCGAACGCGCCGCGGAAGTCCCGCTCCGGCAGTTGGAGGATTCCCGACGGCTCGGCGCGTCGCTCGAGAATCCTTCCACCTTCCCCGAGGAGATAGCCACGGAGCGAGGAGGACCCCCAGTCCAGTGCCACGAGCTTTGCTGGAAGAGCAGTTGAAGGAGGGACGAGCATCGGCCGAGAATATGGAGTGTCCCTCGCGCCGGCCAGACACATCTGGCGTGGGGTTTGTGGCTCGTCTATCATCGAAGCTTGCCGTCCCTTCCCCCAGCTCACCCGTGCGTTCAGTAGCCCGGATCCTGGCACACGCCGCTCAGTCGCGACGCGAGCTCCCACCCGCGAAATGACCTCCTTCGCAGAAGGACAGGCCGGTGAGGCACTGCGCGGGCCCCGGCCGGTTGATTCGGCCGAGCTCTATCGGCTCCTCGTGGGGACCGTACGCGACTACGCGATCTTCGCGCTGGACGCCGACGGCAATGTGCTCACGTGGAACGCGGGCGCGGAGCAGCTCAAGGGATACGACGCATCCGAGATCATCGGGCGCCATTTCTCGATTTTCTATCCGCCCGAGGAGGTAGAGGCGGGAAAGCCCGCGGCGGAGCTGATCGGCGCGGCGCGCGACGGCCGGTTCGAGGACGAGGGGTGGCGCGTGCGCAAGGACGGCACGCGCTTCTGGGCGAACGTCATCGTCACGGCGCTCCGTGACGATCAGGGACAGGTGGTGGGCTTTGCGAAGGTCACCCGCGATCTCACCGAACGCCGCGCCTCGGAGATGCAGGCGGTCCGCCTCGCCACCGAAGCGGCCGCGCGCGAGGCCGCCGAGGCACGCACGGTGGAGCTGGACGCGCTGAATCACCAGCTCCAGGAGCAGGCGCTCGAGCTCGAGCTACAGGCGCAACAGGCCCAGGACCTCGCCCAGGAGCTCGAGCTGACGAACGAGCGGCTCGAGGAGACCGTCGCGGAGGCAGAGTCCGCGCGGACCGCCGCCGAGAGCTCCGATCGGTTCGCGCGCAGCATCCTCGAGAGCATCGCCGATCCGTTCGTGGTGCAGGACATCGATTGGCGCTTCCGGTTCATCAACGCGAGAGCCGCCGAGGTGCTCGGCGAGGTGGAGAACACTCCCCACGACCTGATCGGTCAAATCGTGTGGGAAGTCTACCCGCAGATCGTCGGCACCAAGATGGAGACGCTGATGCGTCGAGCCGCGCGCGAGCGGATGCCGATCGCGTTCGAGGCGCGAACATCGGATGGCACGCGGTGGTCATCGCTTTACTGTTATCCGCTTCCGGACGGCGGGCTCGCCACGCAGTGGCGCGACATCACGGAGCGGAAGCGCTCCGAGGAAGCGGCGCACTACCTCGCTCGCGCGAGCGACGTGTTGAGCGCGTCCCTGGACTACGAGCAGACACTCGCCGATCTCGCTCGCCTCGTCGTTCCGGAGCTCGCCGACTGGTGCACCGTGGACATCGCGACGGATGATGGCGGGCTGCGGCAGGTCGCGCTCGCGCACGCGAACCCGGACAAGGTCCGCTGGGCGCAGGAGCTGAGCAAGAAGTACCCGCCCGATCCGAACGGACTGAGTGGGGCTCCGAGCGTCCTCCGGACGGGAAAGCCGGAGCTGTATCCGGAGATCTCGGACGAGATGCTCGTCGCGAGCGCGGTGGACGACGAGTACCTCCGCATCATTCGTGAAGTCGGGATCCGCTCGGTGATCATGGTTCCGCTCATCGCGCACGAGCGAACGTTCGGCGTGCTCACGCTCATCACGGCGGAGTCGGGGCGCCGCTACGACGAGACGGATCTCGGGCTCGCCATGGAGCTCGCGCGTCGCGCCGCGCTCGCGGTGGACAATGCGCGCCTGCATCGCGCCGAGTTGACGGCTCGCGTCGCCGCCGAGCGGGCCAATCGCGCCAAGAGCGAGTTCCTCGCGGTGATGAGCCACGAGCTGCGCACGCCGCTGAACGCGATCTCGGGACATGCCCAGATCCTCGAGATGGGGCTGCACGGTCCGATCACGGAGGGACAGCGCGAGGCGCTCGAGCGCATCGGTCGCGCACAGCGCCATCTGCTCGGGCTGATCAACAACGTGCTCAACCTGACGCGCATCGAGACGGGACGTGTCGAGTATCGTGTGACGCCGGTGCTGGTCAGCAGCGTGCTCGCCGATCTCGCGTCGCTCGTGCAGCCGCAGTTCGCCGCGCGGGACATCACGCTCGTCTCGCGCCTCCCCGATGGCCGGAGCGACTCCGACCTGCACGTCGCCGTCGACCGCGAGAAGCTGATCCAGATCCTCACCAACCTGCTCGGCAACGCGGCGAAGTTCACGCCGGCGGGAGGCGAGGTCGAGCTGCGCCTCGTCGAGGCGGGGGACGCCGGAATGGTGCAGATCCAGGTGCGCGACAGCGGGCCAGGGATTCCGGCCGACAAGCTCGAGGTGGTCTTCGAGCCGTTCGTCCAGCTGGAACGCTCGCTCACGACGCCCACCGAGGGCGCGGGGCTCGGCCTCGCCATCAGCCGCGACCTGGCGCGCGGCATGGGCGGCGATCTGTGGGCCGAGAGCGAGCAGGGTCGCGGCGCGACGCTGATCCTCAGCGTGCCGCGCGCTTCCGCGCCGGAACCCCAAAGGCGGCAGTGATGCCGCGCAGTCTCGCGCTCGCAGGCCTCGTGCTGCTGCTTCGCGCAGCCGACGGCCGCGCTCAGGGCGAGGCGCGACCAGACTTTCACGCGCGGTTCGCCGAGCTCGCGTCGCGCGCGGCGAGCGACAGTGCGCGGCTCCATGCCCTGTTCGCGCTCGATTGGGAGTACACCAACGTCGAC
>JAEKKK010000065.1 GCA_019510405.1 Gemmatimonadota bacterium
CCCGCCCAGCCGGCACCGATGGCGATGCCCGCGGCGGAGAGCTCGTCCTCCGCCTGGAGGATGCAGTACCGCGCGCGCCCGGTCCCGGGCTCGGTGCGATACTGGCGGCAGAACGCCGTGAACGCCTCCATCAGCGACGTCGACGGGGTGATGGGGTACCATGCACCCACCGTCGCACCCGCGAAGACGGCGCCGAGTGCCGCGGCGGTGTTGCCGTCGATGATGATGGAGTCGCCGGTGGCGTCCATCCGCTCGAGATGGAAGGGCAGCGGACACTCGTAGTGGGCTCGCGCGTAGTCGTAGCCCAACCGGATCGCGGTGTTGTTGGCGTCGAGCAGCTTCGGCTTCTTCGCGAACTGCTGCCCCAGCATCCGGCCGACGAGGTCGATGTCGAGGTTCAGCAGCGCGGCGAGCGCGCCGGCGTACACGATGTTGCGCAGCAGCGTGCGGTTGCGGTCGCCCTGGAAGTGCTCGACGCAGAGCTTCCCGAACGGAACGCCGAGTATCGTGATGCCCTCACGCACGAGCTCCGGATCGAGGGGCCACGACGAGTCGTACAGCAGGTAGCCGCCGGGCCGCACCGACGCGACGTCCTTCGCGAAGGTGGCCGGATTCAACGCCACGACGAGATCCACCTCGTGCGGTCGCGCGGTGTAGCCGTCCTTGCTGACGCGGATCTCGTACGCCGTCGGCAGTCCCTGAATGTTCGACGGGAAGAGATTCTTCCCGGTGACGGGTATGCCCATGCGAAAGATGGCCCGCATCAGCAGGCTGTTGGCACTCGCGGAACCGGTGC
This sequence comes from Gemmatimonadota bacterium, assembly GCA_019510405.1. Lineage (GTDB taxonomy): Bacteria > Gemmatimonadota > Gemmatimonadetes > Gemmatimonadales > Gemmatimonadaceae > AG11. The sequence goes on from JAEKKK010000065.1 coordinate 797, forward strand.
CATTCACCGTCGCCATCTTGAACGCGAAATCGTTGATGCCGCTCATGCGTTGACCACCGCCGGAGCATTCATTGCCGACGCATACGGAATCACCAGCGCGAACTTCGCCATGTCCCACGCCGCCGTCGGGCAGCGCTCAGCGCACAGTCCGCAGTGCAGACAGACGTCCTCGTCCTTCACCATGACGCGCTTCGTCTGTGGCAGGGACTCGGACACATAGAGCGCCTGCTCGAGATTCAGCGCCGGCGCCGACAGCTTCGTTCGCAGATCGAACTCCGACTCCTCATTCCGCGTGATGGTGAGGCAATTCACCGGACACACGTCGACGCATGCGTCGCATTCGATGCAGAGCTTCGACGCGAAGTGGGTTTCGACATCGCAGTTGAGGCAGCGCTCGACCTCGGTCGCGGTCTGCTCAGCCGAAAAGCCGAGCTCCACCTCGGTTCCCAGCTTCGCGAAGCGCTCCACCAGCTCCACGTGCTGCATCTTCGCGCGCGGCGACGGATTGAAGTCGTTCGAGTACGCCCACGCGTGCATGCCCATCTTCGTGCTCTCGAGGTGCATGCCGCGCGGGGGACGCTCGGCGACCGGACGTCCCTCGCAATGCTGGTGAATGGAGATGGCCGCCTGATGGCCATGCTCCACGGCCCAGATGATGTTCTGCGGACCCCATGCCGCGTCGCCGCCGAAGAACACGCCGGGGCGCGTGCTCTCCATCGTCACCTTGTCGACGACCGGCATGCCCCACTGGTCGAACGCGATGCCGATGTCGCGATCGATCCAGGGGAACGCGTTGTCCTGACCGATGGCGAGAATGACCTCGTCGCACGGCAGGATGACGGTGCCAGTCACGGTGCTGATCTGCTTGCCGTCCTTCTCACTCCACACGAGCTGCTCGAACTCCATGCCGACCAGCTTTCCGTTCTCGATCACGAACCGCCTGGGTGCGTGATTCTCGACGATGTGGACCTTTTCTTCCTCGGCGTCCTCGAGTTCCCACGGCGACGCCTTGAAATACGGGCGCGAGCGACGCGCGACGACGGTCGTCTCGACGCCGCCAAGCCGCCGAGAGGTGCGACAGCAATCCATGGCCGTGTTGCCGACGCCGATGATGAGCACGCGCGGCGCGATCCTGTCGATGTGTCCGAAGTGCACGGAGCCGAGCCACTCGATGCCGATGTGGATGTGACTCCTTGCGGCGTCGTCCCAGCGGCCGGGGATATCGAGCTCCTTTCCTTTCGGCGCGCCGCTGCCGACGTAGACGGCGTCGAAGCCGTCGTCGATGAGCCCCTTCAGGCTCTCGACCTTCGTGTTGTAGTGGACCTCGGCGCCCATGTCGATGATGTAGTTCGTCTCATCATCGAGGACCTGCTCGGGCAGGCGGAACGAGGGGATGTTGAAGCGCATCAGCCCGCCGGCGCGCGGGTGCTGCTCGTAGATCACGACCTCGTAGCCCATGGGCAGGAGGTCATTCGCGACGGTGAGCGAGCTCGGTCCGGCGCCGATGAGCGCGACGCGCTTGCCGTTCCGAATGGCGGGCGCCTTGGGGAGGTACTCGGTGATGTCGTCGCGCAGGTCGGCGGCGACGCGCTTGAGCCGGCAGATGGCGACCGGCGTTCCGTCAACGCGTCCTCGGCGGCATGCCGGTTCGCAGGGGCGGTCGCAGGTCCGGCCGAGGATGCCCGGGAAGACGTTGGATTCCCGGTTGAGGAGGTAGGACTCCGTGTAGCGACCCTGGGCGATCAGCCGGAGGTACTCGGGCACATTGGTGTGCGCCGGGCAGGCCCATTGGCAGTCGACCACTTTGTGATAGTAGTCGGGGCGGGTGACGTCGGCTGGACCGGGCATTTCCGGGCTGCGGGTAGGGGCTACGCCTGAGGGGATGGTCAGTCGGGGAGATAATACTTTGGCATCTGGGCCACTAGATCGCCATGATAGAATTCCGGCGCAGAGGTATCCGAGAGAGGCGCATGACGACGCGCCCCACATGGGTTCGTTGTCCGGGTGCCAGCGCCGCTTTGATCCAGAACACGGAACGGGGATTTCAGCACGGAGGGCTTGTGGCCGAGTCGTCGCAGATGAGCTACTGGGACATGGCGGCGTCGCTGGTGACGCAGGGGGCGATCCCGGCGCGGATGTTCAACGAGGGAAACACGGAGCACTTCGCCGTCTACGCGAAGCTCCGCCCGTTCCTCGACGAGATCCGGAACACTACGCGGTACACGGACTACCTCCAGCATCTCGAGGAGGTGGTTCACCTGCACCCGCACTCGGCGGATCGCGTGGCGATCTTCGCGCGGTACATCGACCGGCAGCGGGGACTGGCTGCGGAGGGCAAGCAGCGCGCGAGCTATCCCGTCGCCGACGCATGACGACCAGACGACTCATCGACGTGAGCCACACCGTCGAACACGGGATGGTGACGTACAAGGGATTGCCCGCGCCGATCATCTGCGACTGGCTGAGTCGCGAGGCGTCGCGCGCGAAGTACGCGCACGGCACCGAGTTCCAGATCGGCAAGATCGAGATGATCGCCAACACGGGCACGTACGTCGACAGCCCGTTCCATCGTTACGAGAACGGGAAAGACCTCTCCGAGCTGCCGCTCGAGTCGGTGGCCGATCTCGACTGCCTGGTGGTGCGGATCGATCCGGCGAGCGGGCCGGCGATCGACGCGGTCCCACTCTCGGCGAGCGAAGTCGGCGGACGCGCCGTGTTGTTCCACACGGGGTGGGACCGGCACTGGCGCACGGACGCGTACTTCGAGGGCCATCCCTATCTGACGGAGCGTGCAGCCGCGTGGCTGGCGCGGGCGGGCGCGGCGATCGTTGGCATCGACTCGCTGAACATCGACAGCATCGCGACGGGAGAGCGACCGGTGCACACGCTGCTGCTGGGGCGGGACATCCCGATCGTGGAGCACATGCGCGGCCTTGCGAACGTGCCCGAGCGCGGAGGCCGCTTCTCCGCCGTGCCGGTCAAGGTCAAAGGGTTCGGCACGTTCCCGGTACGCGCGTTCGTCAGCGCCTGACTCACCTGGCACCCCGGAGCGCCAATGACTCGTGTACGCGTGCACAACTTCAGCATCTCGCTGGACGGCTACGGCGCCGGTCCGCGCCAGACGCGCGAGGAGCCACTCGGCGTCGGCGGCGAGGCGCTGCACGACTGGTTCGTCCAGACGCGCGCGTTCCAGCGCATCAACGGCAAGACCGGCGGCACGACCGGCGCCGATGACGACATGGCGGCGCGGTTCGGGGAGGGTGTCGGCGCGTTCATCATGGGACGCAACATGTTCGGCCCGATTCGTGGTGCGTGGCCCGACGACGCCTGGCGTGGCTGGTGGGGGAAGAACCCGCCGTATCACGTTCCGGTGTTCGTGCTGACGCATCACCCCCGTTCGCCAATCGAAATGGAAGGGGGCACGGTGTTCCACTTCGTCACCGATGGTCCGCGCGAGGCGCTGAGACGAGCGACGGAAGCCGCGGCGGGAAAGGATGTGCAGATCGGAGGCGGCGTCGCGACGATTCGCCAATACCTCGGAGCGGGGTTGATCGACGAGCTGCACGTTGCGATCGCGCCCAGGCTGCTCGGCTCGGGAGAGCATCTGCTGCACGGCCTCGATCTCCCAGCCCTCGGCTACGAGTGCACGACGCATACACCGACCGCAGCCGCGACCCACGTGGTGCTGACGAGAAGCTGACCCCGTCAACGGCCGAGCGCCGGCGGCGGGATCACCTCGATGGGCGTTGCCGGGTCCGACTTGCCGCTCGACGGACGCCGAGGCGAACGCGTCGCGACCGCCGCGTCGAGAAGAGGCATCGGGCGCGTCAAATGCTGTACGCCGGGTAGGCTTCGCGCGCCGTCGCGAGCCGATCGTCGAGCGACCCGCCTCCGACTTCGCCCAGTGAGGACACTCTCATGGCAGCCAGCGAACTCCGCACTCATCCCCTGGCGACACCGACCGACCTGACCCCTGAAGCGACGCACGAGATCACGGCGGCGCTCAACGTCGTGCTCGCCGACGTGTTCGCGCTGTACGTGAAGACGAAGAACTTCCACTGGCACATGAGCGGGCCGCACTTCCGCGACTATCACCTTCTGCTCGACGAGCAGGCGGATCAGATCTTCGCGATGACGGATCCGATTGCCGAGCGGGTGCGGAAGGTGGGCGGGCTGACGATCCACTCGGTGGGAGAGATCGGCCGGCTGCAGCACATCCTGGACAACGACGCGGAGTACGTCACGCCGCTCGACATGCTGTCGGTGCTGCGGGACGACAACCGGACACTGCTCGCAGAGCTGCGCACGGCGCACGACGTGTGCGATGAGCACGGCGACGTGGGGACGACGAGCCTGATCGAAACGTGGATCGACGAGACGGAGCGGCGGCTGTGGTTCCTGTTCGAGGCGGCGGAGCGCGACGGGCACGAGTGAAGTGACCGGCCGCTGAGCTTGCGGGTTTGGGGGTGAACTCAGACGGAGTCACCCCAAATGCGTCGATCGTGGGCGCGCGTCGCGATAATTGCTGCCGCTGCGGTGTCGAGTTGCTCGAGTCCAACCGAAGCACTCGGCAGCCGCGTGGATTTCGAGCGAGCACTGTGGCTGGGGCGCCATCCGCGCGCGTACAGCTTCGAGGTGGCCGTTACCGCATTCCTCAACAGACCGGGCTTCGTCCGCGTGCAGGTGTCGGACGGGCGCGTCGTCGATGCACGCGACGCTTCGGGACAGTCGATCGCCGATTATCCCCTCACGATCGACGCCATCTGGGACACGATTCTTCTCGCACGTGATCGACACGAGCTGAACTCGGCGACGTTCGGCGCGTGGGGAGTACCGGCTGACGTCGATGTGGGAGAGCTGGCCAACGACAGCGGCGCGCGCTATTCCGTGCGCAACTTCGTCGTGATCAAATAGAGCGGCGGGTGACGATGATCGTCGTCACCCGCCGCATGCCATCCGGAGCACGCCACGCTATTCGATGCGCTTGCCCCGCATCACGATCTTGTCCTCATCGTCGCGCGCGATGAAGGACGTCGCGCGGCCATTCTCGCGCGTGAACTCGAGCACGAGCTCGGGCTTGTAGACCTCGTAGACCTGTCCCCTGTCGTCGTAGACGCCGGGGGCGAACCAGTCGGCGGCGATCTTCACGAGGGCGAAGTGCTTGAAGTACGACGAGTCGGAATGCCAGCGGCCCTTGAGGGTCTGATCCTCGTAGTCGACGACGAGGCGCTGGGTCGGTCCCGCCTTGCCCGAGTCGATCTCGGCATACTGCCACACGCCGACGTAGGGCGCCGCATCGGACTGCGGCATCGTCAGCGCGTACGAGGGCTCGACGTCGAGCTGCATGTCGACGCGCGTGCGGCCCCACTGCATGGCGAGCGTCCCGCCGTTGGCGCGGAGCTCCGGCATGGACCAGGTGAGTACGTCGAGGTAGGGGGCGTCGTGCGTCTCCACGGGGAAGCGGATCTGCGTCGCGTTCGAATCGGGCGGATTCATGTGATAGATGCGCACCTTCGGATCGAGCACCATCGTCCACGGGCCCGACTGCCGCACGACCATCCAGACGGAGTAGGTGCCGGCCTTCACGGCGTGACCGTCGAGCTTCACCGGTCGGTTCACCTCGAAGGTGGTGGCGTAGTTGGCGCCGGGCGTCCACACCTCGCCCCAGTGCACGGCCTTTCGGTTGCCGAAGAGCGGATCGCGGCCACGGGCGCGCGGGCGCGAGTAGGTCATGCTGATCTTCGTCCCGTCGATCACCTGCGAGAACGTCGCCAGCTCGCTGGCGCGGATCTGGGCGTGGAGATCGGTCGCGAAGAACAGGGTGAGGGCGAGCGTGAAGAGCCGGACTTTCATGTCTCGGTGGGTACGCGCGGTGGGGGAGAACGGCGATCAGCCGAACTTCGCGTCGATCGCGGCGCGGATCGCGTCGAGCGACTTGCCTTCCTTGTGGAGGCGGACGGCAAGCCGGCCTTCGCCCTGGCAGATGTGGCAGATCTTCGCCATGGCGTCGTCGCCCTCGTAGCAGCTGAGGAGGGAGTAGAACCCCTCGGAGCCGGCGCATCCGCACTGACAGCGGATGCCGTCCACGATCTCGGGGATCTCGCGCACGCCATCGAACAGGGTGATGAGATTGGCGTTGCCGTCGAGCTTGTCCTTCGTGAGGACTTTCGCGGCGGTGATGCCGGCGCGCGGGGTCGGGTGCGGTCCGCCGACGCGCATCGCGTGGGCGCGGCGCGGGAGCAGGAGGAGCGCGACGGCGCTGGCGACGAACTGACGGCGGGAGAGGTGCTGCGACATGTGAGGCAGGTATGGGATGGTGAACTATCCCACGTTCCGCGGCTTGCGTCCAGACGCTCTCTGCTCGTCGTTCGCTCGCGGGCTTGCCACGAGTCGCCAAGGGGTCAGAGCCCTCGGGCTGCGCCCTCGGGGTCTGACCCCGGCGTGTAAGTGCCGATCCCTCGACTCGCTGCGCTCGCTCGGTGTGACAAGCGCGGTCAGCGCATGTTGCCGGTGTGACCGAGTGAGTAGCGGCCGGGCTGGGGCCAGACGCACAGGCCGTGTGGCTCGCGGCCGACGGGGATGCGGTGGGTGAGCCGGCCGGACTTCGTGTCGAAGACGTACACCTCGTCATCGTAGCGGCCGGAGACCCACAGCTCGCGGCCGTCGGCGGTGACGTTCCCCATGTCCGGGCTTCCGCCGCCCGGGATCGGCCAGGTGGCGACGACCTTCTGCTCGGCGGGGCTGACGACGCTCACCGTGCCCGGGCCATGATGCCCACCGGCGATCGTCGTCCAGCCGCGATTCGTGACGTACAACAGCTTCCCGTCGCGGCTGGGATAGATGCCGTGGGTGCCGACGCCCGTCTCGATGAATCCGAGGCGCTCGAAGGTGACGGGATCGACGAGATAGACGCCGCCCGCCTGCATGTCGGCGACGTAGAACACGCGGCCGTCGGCCGAGGAGCGGATGTCCTGCGGCATCGAGGGCACCTCGAGCACGTGATGCCGGCGACGGTGCACGAAGTCGCTCACGGTGGACTTGAACTCGCTCCACCGTCCCGGGTCGAGCATGAGGTAGCCGACGACCTCCCGCTTCGCGAGGTCGAGCTTCACGAGCTGGCCGGAGTACTCGCAGGTCGCGATGGCGTACCGGCCGTCGGAGGTGAACTCCATGTGGTCGATCCCTCGGCAGTCCACCTTCAGCGACTGCACGAGATGAAAGTCGTCGGGATCGCGGAAGTCCACGCGGTGCAGCTTCTCGGCGAGCACGAGCGCGGACTTGCCGTCCGGGGTGAAGTAGAGGTTGTACGGATCGTCGACGGAGACGTGCGGCCCATCGGCGCCCGTCACCGGATCGATCGGCGTGAGGCTGTTGGACGCGTTGTTCGCGACCCAGAGGTGCGTCATGTCGTACGACGGCACGACGTGCTGCGGCACCTTCCCCGTCTTGAAGGTGCGCACGACGGTGTAGGTCGCCGGGTCGATGACGGTGACGCTCCCGCCCTTGGAGTTGGGCACGTACACGAGCGGCCGCGCCCGTGCGGCGGCGGGAGAGAGCGCGTTGGCGCCGGTGGCGGCGTAGATGTTCACGAGACTGCCGCTGCCGGTGGCGAGGAGAGCGACGTCGCCGCCGGAGGAGTCGGCGGTGGTGCGGCCGCGGCAGGCGATCAGGAGCGTCAGGAGAAGGAGCGATGTCGCCTGCCGGCAGCCGCACCACGGTCCGCCGCGCGCTGTCTTTGACGCCGGGGAGCCGTTCTTCGATGTTTGACGCATCCCATTCAGAGGCGACGATGTCATTGCGCTCACCGCGGCGTTTCTCCCCGCTGTTACACGGGAGCGGCTGATTGGACCTCGGGCTCCATGGTCGCATTGCGCTGGTGACGGGCGCATCGGGCGGGATCGGCGCGGCGACGGCGCGGCTCCTCGCGGCGGAGGGCGCGGACGTGGTCGTCGCGTATCATCGCGGCGCCGATGCGGCGGAGGTCGTCGCCGCCGACGTACGTGCAGCGGGGCGGCGCGCGTGGTGCGTCGCGCTCGACATGAGTGACGCGGCGGACGTGCAGCGTGCCGTGACGGACGTGGGGACGCTCACCGGCGGGGCGCTCGACGTCGCCGTGCTCAATGCGGGCTTCAACATCCTCACGCCGCTGGCGACGCTCGAGCCCGATGAGTGGGACGCGATCGTCCGGACGAACCTGAGCGGGACCTTCTACCTGCTTCGGGCGGTGCGTCCGCTGCTGCGCGCCGGCTCGGCGATCGTGACGGTGGCGAGCGTCGCGGCAGAGACGGGCGCACCACACCACGCGCACTACGCGGCGGCGAAGGCGGGGGTGATCAACCTGACGAAGAGCGCCGCGCGCGACCTCGCGCCGGCCATTCGCGTGAACTGTGTCTCACCCGGTCTCACGCGGACGACGATGGGCGAGATGACGGTCGCCGGCACGACGGACAACCTCGTGGGGAAGCTGCTGACGGGGAGGATCGCCGAGCCGGAGGAGATCGCGCGTGTGATTGTCTTCCTGGCGAGTCCCGCGGCGAGCTTCGTCTACGGCGCGACGTTCGACGTGAACGGGGGCCGCGACCTTCGGTAGCGGCGAGGCGCGGAGGAGGGAGCGGGCACGCGGAGCTCGACGGAGCAAGATTGGCCAAAACCGTCGGGCGGTCGAGTGTGACCAACCTCCTGTAAGCGCTCCTCGCTCGAACACTGTGTCCCGGGGATTCTCGCATGCGTTCCATCTCGCTCGTCGCGCTGGTGGCGGCGTCGCTCGTCGCCACGACCGCGTTCGCTCAGACTGATCCCACGGGAGCTCGGCTCGACTCCGCTCTGCGCGCACTCGAGGCGAAGGGATTCAGCGGGGTGGTTCGCGTCGACCGCGACGGCGCGGCGATCCTGGAGAAGGGATACGGTCTGGCGAACCGCGCGGAGCATCGGCCGTTCACCCCATCGACGGTCGTGCAGATCGGGTCGAACACGAAAGACTTCACGCTCGTCGCGCTGCTGCAGCTGCAGGAGCGCGGGCGACTCGACATGCGGGACTCACTCGCGAAGTACTTTCCCGCGGCGCCCGCAGACAAGCGGGGGATCACGCTCACTCAGCTGGCGAATCACCGCGCCGGATTTCCGATCGGTCTGGGCGGGGACTTCGAGCCGCTCGGTCGCGCGCAGTTCCTCGACGCGGCGTTCAGGCGGCCACTGGCCTTCGCGCCCGGCACGCGCGAGCAGTACTCGAACACGGGGTACTCGATCCTCGCCGCGGTGATCGAGCAGGTGAGCGGCACGACGTACGACGCGTACGTTCGCGCGAACATCCTCGAGCCGCTCGGCCTGAAGCACACCGGCTTCCTGCTCCCGCGGTTCGATCCGGCGCGGCTGGCGCACGGCTATCGCAACGACGAGGACCAGGGGACGATGCTCTCGAAGCCGCACGCCGCTGATGGACCGTACTGGAACCTGCGCGGGAACGGCGGCATGCTGTCGACGCTCGACGACATGCACACCTTCTACAAGGCGCTGTTCGAGACGAGCACACTGCTGAGGCCCGGCGCGAGGATGGGACGGTTCAATCCGGACGAACCGATCGCCCTCGCCGGCTCGGACCTCGTCCACTTCTTCCTGTACGAGCGTCTTCCGCGCCGGCGCATCGAGCTCATGGTCGCGTCGAACAACGCCGCATTCGGCGCGCGGCCGGTGCGTACAGCAATCGCGCAGGTGCTCGGGCTGCCGAGCGACGACGCCGGCCCGCCGGTCGCGACGGCTCCGCGGGCGAGCGCGCATCCACCCGCGTCCGGGATCGCGGCAATGCTCACCGACCTCGTGAACGCGATCAACGCCGCCGATTCGGCGCGTCTGGCGAAGTTCGTCGCCGACCATTTCCTCGCCGAGCCCGACGCGCCGCCCGCCGAGCAGCGCGTGACCCGTCTGCTCGCCATCCATCAGAACCTCGGCACCCTCAAGCTCGCGGGGCTCGATCAGATCGAACCGGGGGTGGTCGAGGCGTCGGTGACGACCGAACATGAGGGAGCGGCGACGATGAAGTTCATGCTGGACACTTCAGCGTCGCCGAAGATCAAGGGCATTCAGATGCTGGTCGGAGGCTGACCAGAGGATCGGGCGCACATCGACGGCGGCAGTGGCCGCTATCCATTCGCGGCTTCCCTCTCCCATATTGGGGCCGCAGCGCCCACCCCTGCCCTTTCGTCCCCGAGAGACGCCGCGACGTGCCCGTAGACCTGCGAGGCCAGCTCCAGAAGTCACTCGGTGACGCCTACCGCCTGGAGCAGGAGCTTGGGGGCGGCGGGATGAGCCGAGTGTTCGTCGCGCAGGAGCTTCGCCTGGGGCGCGACGTCGTGGTGAAGGTGCTGTCGCCCGACCTGGCGCTCGGGATCAGCGCGGATCGGTTCGAGCGGGAGATCCGCACCGTGGCTGCGCTGCAGCAGGCGAACATCGTCCCCGTGCTGACGGCGGGGGAGACCGACGGGCTTCCGTACTACACGATGCCCTTCGTCGAGGGGGAGTCGCTCCGGGCGCACCTCGGCCGCGGGCCGATGTCGGTGTCGGAGGTCGTCGGCATCGTGAAGGACGTCGCCCGCGCGCTCGGCTACGCGCACCAGCGCGGCATCGTGCACCGCGACATCAAGCCGGACAACGTGCTCCTCTCGGGGGGCACGGCGGTGGTCACCGACTTCGGGATCGCCAAGGCGATCAGCGCGGCGCGGACATCGGCGGACGGTGCGACGCTCACCCAGGTGGGAACGTCGATCGGGACGCCGGCGTACATGGCGCCCGAGCAGGCGGCGGGGGACGCGAACGTGGACCACCGCGCCGACATCTATGCACTCGGCGCGATGACGTACGAGCTGCTCGCGGGGCATCCGGTGTTCTCCGATCGGACGGCGCAGCGCATGCTCGCGGCGCATCTGAGCGAGTCGCCTCGTCCGATCGGCGAGCTGCGCCCCGACGTGCCCGCGTCGCTGGCCGATCTCGTGATGCGCAGCCTGGCGAAGGATCCCGACGCGCGTCCGCAGAGCGCGAGCGAGATCGTGCGCACGCTGGACACGATCACGAGCGGCACCGGCGCGGCGGCGTTCGTCGTCGTCGCCGTGATCGCGCGCGCGGCGATCGTCGGCATCGGGCTGCCCGAGTGGGTGTTCGCCGGCTCGCTCGTCGTGATGGCGCTCGGGCTCCCCGTCGTGCTGTGGACGGGCTACGTGCAGCGCGTGACGCGCCGTGCCCTGCTCTCCACCCCGACGTACACGCCGGGCGGCACGCCGACGTCGAGCCACGGTACGCTCGCGACGATGGCACTGCGGGCGGCGCCGCACATGAGCTGGTACCGCACGGCGCGGGGTGGGCTCTACGCCTTCGGCGCGTTCATCGCGTTCATCGCACTGTTCATGGGGATGCGCGCGGCGGGGATCGGACCGTTCGGGTCGCTGTTCGCCGCGGGGCAACTCGATGCGCGCGATCCACTGCTGATCACCGATTTCCGCACGACGAACGTCGACACGACACTGGGGCGCGTGGTGAGCGACGCGGTGCGTGCCGGCCTCTCGAGCTCGTCGGCGATCATCATCGTTCCGCCGGCGACCATCGTGAGCGCGCTCGTGCGCTCCAAGCGAGCACCCGATACGCGCCTGGACCTGGCGGTTGCGCAGGACCTCGCGCAACGCGAAGGGATCAAGGCGATCGTCGACGGCGAAGTCACCGGCGTCGGCACCGGCTACATCGTGTCGGTGCGGCTCGTCCGCGCGGACTCCGGGAACGAGCTCGCGTCGTTCCGCGAGACGGGCGAGGGGCCGAAGGGATTGATCGAGGCGGCCGACCGGCTGGCGCGTGCGATCCGCAGCAAGGCGGGAGAGTCGCTCAAGCTGGTGAATGCGACGCCGCCGCTCATCCAGGCGACGACCGGTTCCCTCGAGGCGCTCCGGAAGTTCAGCGCAGGGGCGCGGCTCAACGCGCTCGGCGACGACCGGGCGACGGACCTGACGCGCGAAGCCGTGGCGATCGACTCGACGTTCGCGAGTGGGTGGAGCGCGCTCGCGGCCGATCTCTCGAACTACGGCGGCTCGCAGTCGGCGATCGATTCGGCGCTGACCCAGGCGTACCGCTACCGCGATCGCCTCCCCGCGACCGAGCGCGACGGGCTGACCGCGCGCTACTTCATCATGGGACCAGGCCGGGATCGCGCAAAAGGGATCGCGGCGTACGAGGCGATCCTCCAGCGTGGCGAGACGACGGCGGCGGTCCTGATCAACCTGGGCGAGGCGCTGCGAACGCGCCGCGAGTTCGCGCGTACCGAGTCGCTCAACGTCGCAGCGATCCGGTTCACGAGCAGGAATGGCACGGCATACGGCAACGCGATCGAGATGCAGCTCGATCAGGGGAAGTACAAGGAAGCGGCGGCAATGGTGCAGCCGATGCACGACATCGCGGCTCTCTATGGGACCCGCGAAAAGATGCTCCTGTCGTTCGCGACTGGGGACCTCGGTACCGCACGCCATCTTTCCGACAGCCTGTTGAATGCCGGCGGCGACGCGCGCCGGCACGGAGGGCTGCGCTCGGCGCGGGCGCTCGCCGTGCTCGACGGACGTCTGCGTGCCGCGGCGGCCTACCGGACGGAGGAGCTGGCGGCCAACCAGCACGTGCCGACATCCCGCGGACTCAATGACGCCATGATCGACGTCGCCGTCATGGGCGCGACGCCGGCGCTTGGCGCACGGGTAGACTCGGTCGTCGACGCGATCCCGTTTCGCGAGCTGCCGATGATCGACCGGCCCTACCTGTTCGCGGCAGGGATGCTCGCACGCGTCGGCAAGCCGGAGAAGGCGCGCGCCATGCTCGCACGCTATCGCTCCGAGATGACCGACACGTCGATCGCGCGCGTGCGGATCAATGAATACCACCTCGCGCTCGGCGAGATCGCGCTCGCCTCGGGCAAGCCGGACGAGGCCATCAGGGAATTCCGCCGCGGCGACGTCGGGTTCGACGGTGCGCCGGCGGACGAGTGTGCGCCGTGCCTGTCGTTCGATCTCGCGCGCGCGTACGACGCGGCGGGCAAGGCGGATTCCGCGGCGATGATGTTCGAGCGCTATCTCGCCACTCCATTGGCGTACAAGGCGGACGTCGAGATGGATCCGATGCGAGTGCCCGCGATCCGCGAACGGCTCGGCCAGCTCTACGAAGGGCTGGGCGACACGGCGAAGGCGATCCAGAACTATCACGCGTTCATGGAGCTGTGGAAGAACGCCGATCCCGAGCTGCAGCCGCGCGTCGCCGACGCGAAGCGCCGCCTCGCGCGACTCGCGCAGCCGGAGCAGCCCCGACGCTGATCGAACGACGGCGAGCGAGGCCACGTCAAGATCGTCCACTCCGCGTTGCGCTATACGTTTCCGCAGGAGCTCAACGCCCTCCTGTACTACAACGGCTTCACCATCACGCGGCAGGACGGCGATTGGAACGGAGCGCCACTCGGCCCCACGAGCCCATGCATCATCAGCGTGTGTCGCCTGGGAGTCGCGCCATGAGCGGGACGCGGCGCACCCGTCGACGCGGAACACAGGCGTGGCGCGGGCTCGTGCTCGCGATGTTGGTGACGATCGGCGGCGTCGCACAGGCGCAGGGTATCGCGTCGACCGACCGCGTCGTCGTGCACCGCCTCTACAACGGGCTCAACGCGATCGATCTCCTCGGCGACGGCCATCGCGGTCAGGTGATCGTCAGCCGGCGCGAGCGCCTCAACGCGCATGGCTCCAGTACCGCGCTGTTCCAGCTGCACGCGTTCACCCGTCCTGCCGATACGACGAGCGCAGTGGCGTGGCAGGTCGTCCCTTTTTTCGGCCCCGACCATCCCGCCGAGGGATCGGAGCTGATCCGCACGACCGAGGGCGCGGATTGCGTGCTCGGCGACCTGCGCGTATTCCGGCGCGCGCGCGGGCGGCCAGTCGAGGTCGTGCTGGCGTACCGAGCGTTCGGCGCGTCGGACGCGGATTCGACCGTGGTACGGTTCGAGTTCTATCTCCTGCGGACGAACGACGAGGGAACGGTGGGCGCACCGGCGTATTATTTCCAGCACGTGCGCACGGTGCGCGCACGGCGACGGTACTGCGACGTCAACGACGCGTTCGCGCAGGAGCTGGCGATGGGACGCGAGGGACTGCACTGACCATGTCGTCCGAAGACGAGCACTTCCGCCGACTCGAACGCATGTATCGAGGCGCCCCGATCAACCGGTTCTACGAGCCGGCGATCCGCATCACGCACGGCGTGGCGGAGATCGACGTGCGGGTGCGCCCGGAATTCTTCCATGCCGCCCAGGCGATTCACGGGTCGGTCTACTTCAAGTCGCTCGACGACGCCGCCTTCTTCGCCGTGAACTCGCTCGTGACGGACGTGTTCGTGCTGACGGCGTCGTTTACGATCTACCTGACACGCCCGGTGTCGGAGGGAACGCTGCACGCCGTCGGCCGCGTCGTGCACCAATCGCGATCGCTCTTCCTCGGCGAGTCGGAGCTGCGCGACGACGCCCAGCGGCTCGTCGCGCGAGGGAGCGGCTCGTTCATGCGCAGCGCCACCGCGTTGACTTCGGTCGCCGGCTACGCGTGAGACCGGTGCGCGCCGCGGCGAGCGCCGGCCGCGCGGAGCGGAACTGCGCGCGTCAGCTCGTCGTCTGGCCGAGCCGTACGGTGAGCGTGGCGCGCGCGCCGTCGGGGGGCCGCACGACATCGAGCTTCACGGTGTCGCCCGGCTTGAGGGCGCGGAGCACACGCCGCACGTCGCCGCCCATCGCGATGGGCGTGTCGTTGACGCGCGTGATGATGTCCTGGGAGCGGATCCCGCCTCGGGCGGCGGGGGAACCGGCCTGCACGTCGGTGACGAGCACGCCCTGCCGGACGGGGAGCCGGAACTGCTCGGCGAAATCGGCGTCGACGTCGCTGAAGGCGATACCGAGGAAGGGACGCACATAGCGCCCGGTGGCGAGCACCTGGTTGGCCATGTTCATCGCGAGGTTGATCGGGATGGCGAAGCCGAGCCCCGACACCCCCTGCCCCAGCAGCTCGGCGCTGTTGATGCCGACGACGTTGCCGCGCGAATCGACGAGCGGACCGCCAGAGTTGCCCGGGCTGATCGCGGCGTCGGTCTGGATGAACGTCTCGCCGCCGAGGTTGCGGGCGGGACGGTTCACGGCGGAGATGACGCCGGTGGTGACGGTGCGCTCGAGGCCGAGCGGATTGCCGATCGCGATGGCGAGCTGGCCGACCTGCAGCTGATCGGAGTTGCCGAGCGGCGCGACGGGGACGTCGTTGCTCGGGATGCGCACGACGGCGACGTCGAGTCCCGGATCGCGCCCGAGCACAGTGCCGACGACCTTGCGCCCATCGGCGAGTCCGACCTGCACGGTCTTCGCGGCGCCGACCACGTGCGCGTTGGTGAGGATCATCCCGTCGCTCCGGATCACGGCGCCGGAGCCGGAGCCGTAGTTGGGGACGACGATGCTCACGACGGCAGGGGTGATCTGCCGTGCGACGCGGATGACGATCTGCTCCTCGCTCGTGAGCGGGGCCTGCGAGGCGGCGGGCTGGGCGACGGCGTCGCGGACGACGTGCCGCGCGGCGAGACCGGCGGTGAGGCCGGCGCCGAAGATCAGCGCGGCGAGGGTGGCGTGCTTGGGTGATGGCATGCGAGGGAGGGCTGCAGAAAGTGTGCTTTGCGAACTGGAGCCAGACGGTGGGGTCAGATACCGAAGGTGTCTGACCCCTTGGCGCCCAGTAGTCGGGGTCAGAGTAGGTTGACTCTGACCCCACTTACTCTGACCCCACTTACTCTGACCCCAATTGGGTGGGGGAGTTCAGGCGGGCGTGTCCTGCCGCGGGGCGCGGGACGGGCGTGGCTCGGGGGCGCGCATCCGGTCCAGCAGCGCGACGCGCTGGGCGTCGGTGAGGCGCTCGATCGCCTGGGCCATCGACGAGAGTGAATGCTGGATCGCATCCGCGCGCTGCTGGCCGACGAACTGGGAGTCCTGCTCGGCGAGCTGACGGTCCATCTCCGCCTCGCGCCGGCCGCGAGAATGGCCGAGGAGATAGGCGCCGAGGTAGCTGAGGCCAATCATCCCCGCGCCGCAGACGACGGAGATGAGGCCGATGAGCATGCTGTAGTCCCCTTCCATGAGATCCTCCACTGGTTGGGAAGGACTACGCGGGCAACCGATCGGGAGTTTTGACGCCTGCCACGCGACCCGCTCACCTTTGCCGGAGTGACGCCGGCCCCGATCGTCCGTCCACCCCAGAT
>JAEKKK010000007.1 GCA_019510405.1 Gemmatimonadota bacterium
CCGATGCACTCGTCGGTGCCGACGTCTTCGTCGGGCTGTCGGTCGCCGGCGCGGTGACGCGCGAGATGGTCGCGCAGATGTCCAACCGGCCGATCATCTTCGCCCTCGCGAACCCGAACCCGGAGATCGCTCCCGACGAGATACGCTCCGTCCGCAGCGACGCGATCATCGCGACGGGACGCAGCGACTACCCGAACCAGGTCAACAACGTCCTCGGCTTCCCGTTCATCTTCCGCGGTGCGCTCGACGTGCGCGCCACCGAGATCAACGAGGAGATGAAGATGGCCGCGACGCGCGCCCTCGCCGCGCTCGCCAAGGAGAACGTCCCCGATTCGGTCGCCGCGCTCTACGGCCTGCGCAACGTCCACTTCGGCGCGGACTACCTCATTCCCTTCCCCTTCGATCCGCGCGTCCTCCTCTCCGTCGCTCCAGCCGTCGCGTGGGCCGCCGTCGCCAGCGGCGTCGCCACGGAGTTCATCGACCTCGAGGGCTATCGCGATCGCCTCGAGGCGCGACTCGGCCGCGCGCGCGGGCTCGTGCGCGGGCTCATCAACCGCGCCAACCGCGATCCCAAGCGCATCGTCTTCCCCGAGGGCGACGACCCGCGGATCATTCGCGCCGCCGGCCAGCTCGTCGAGGAAGGGATGGCGTTCCCCATCCT
Source organism: Gemmatimonadota bacterium (assembly GCA_019510405.1). Taxonomy (GTDB): domain Bacteria; phylum Gemmatimonadota; class Gemmatimonadetes; order Gemmatimonadales; family Gemmatimonadaceae; genus AG11. Next base: position 662 of record JAEKKK010000007.1, read on the forward strand.
CCTCGGCGACGAGTCGAAGATCCGCGATATGGCCGCGCTGCATCGCGTTTCCCTCGATGGCATCGCCATCGAGGATCCGTCGATCTCGCCGAAGCGCGACGAGTATGCGCACTACATGTGGCAGCTCCGCCAGCGGAAGGGCCTCTCGCTCGACGAAGCACGCCGCCAGCTCTTCAACGGCAACTACTTCGGCTCGTGCATGGTCGCCCGCGGCGACGCCGACGCACTGCTCTCCGGCGTGAACCTGCACTATCCGGAGACGATCCGCCCCGCGCTCCAGGTGATCGGCGCGCACCCGGGGGCCAAGGTCGTGAGCGGTATGTACATGCTCGTCACCGACCGCCACGTCGTCTTCTGCGCCGATACCACCGTCAACCTCGATCCGTCCGCCGAACAGCTCGCGCAGATCGGCATGGCGGCGTGTCGCGTCGCACGCACCATGGGCGTCACGCCGCGCGTCGCCATGCTCTCCTTCTCCAACTTCGGATCAGTCCGAGACCCCAGCGCAAATAAGATGGCCGAAGCGGCCCGGCTTCTGCGTGAGCGAGAACCCTCGATCGTCGTCGACGGAGAGATGCAGGCCGACACCGCCCTCTCTCCTGAGATCCTCGCTCGGGACTACCCGTTCAGCCTGCTCAAGGAAGAGGCGAACGTCCTCGTCTTCCCGAACCTCGCGGCCGGCAACATCGCCTACAAGATGCTGCACCATCTCGGCGGCGCGACCGCCATCGGTCCGATCCTCCTCGGCATGCGTCGCCCCGTGCACGTGCTCGAGCGTGGGGCCGACGTGCAGGACATCGTCAACATGGCCGCCGTCGCCGTGGTCGATGCGCAGGAGCGCTCACGCCAGTCCGAGCCGCTCTTCGCCGCGATCCCCGCGCCGGCACCAGGCACCCCCGCCGCCGCCGCGCTCTCCCGAACCTGATGACCGACACGCGTCTCGACGAACAGGGGCTCGCGCCCCAGGGAACGGTCCACTGGAATCTCGGATCGCCCATCCTGATCGAGCACGCCGTTCGACGCTGCGAGGGGCAGCTCAGCGATCACGGCGCCTTCCGCGCCGTCACGGCGCCGCACACCGGCCGCTCTCCCGACGACAAGTTCATCGTCCGGCGTCCCGAGACGGATGGCGACATCGACTGGGGCGCAGTCAATCGCCCCATCGAGCCGAAGTGCTTCGACGTGCTGCTCGCCGACGTGCAGGCGCACCTCAGCGAGCAGCGCGAGCTCTTCGTGCAGGACCTGTACTGCGGCGCCGATCCGAACTACCGGCTGTCCGTGCGCTACGTCTCGCCGAGCGCGTGGCACATGGCGTTCGTGCGGAACATGTTCATCCGCCCCGCCGAGGAGCAGCTCGCGACCTTCGCGCCCAACTTCACCGTGCTGCACGCGCCGGAGATGCAGGCCGATCCCGCGCGGCACGGCACGCGCACCGGCACCTTCGTCGTGCTCGATCCGGCCAGCCGCATGATTCTCATCGGCGGCACGCGCTACGCCGGTGAGCTGAAGAAGGCGATGTTCACCGTGATGAACTACTACCTGCCGAAGCAGGGCGTGCTCTCCATGCACTGCTCGGCGAACATCGGCGCCGCCGGCGACACCGCGCTCTTCTTCGGCCTCTCCGGCACGGGCAAGACGACACTCTCCGCCGATCCCTCGCGTGCTCTCATCGGCGACGACGAGCACGGGTGGTCACCCAATGGTGTCTTCAACTTCGAGGGAGGCTGCTACGCGAAAGCGATCAACCTCTCCGCCGAGAGCGAGCCGGACATCTATCGCACGACGCAACAGTTCGGCACCATCCTCGAGAACTGCGTGCTCGACCCGGCGACGCGCACCATCTGCTTCGCCGACGCGAGCATCACGGAGAACACGCGCGTCTCGTATCCGCTGCATTACATCCCGAACTTCGTGCCGACGGGACGAGGCGGGCATCCGAAGAACATCGTCTTCCTCGCCGCCGATTCCTTCGGCGTGCTGCCTCCCGTCGCGCGCCTCACGCGCGATCAGGCGATGTACTACTTCCTCTCCGGCTATACGGCGAAGCTCGCCGGCACCGAGCGCGGCGTGAAGGAGCCGACGGCCACCTTCTCGGCCTGCTTCGGCGCGGTGTTCCTCGTCTGGCATCCCACGCGCTACGCCGAGATGCTCGGCCGGCTGATCGACGAGCACGACTGCCGCGTGTGGCTCGTCAACACGGGATGGAGCGGCGGTCCGTACGGCGTCGGCAAGCGCATGAAGCTCGGCTACACGCGCGCCATGGTGCGCGCCATCCTCGACGGCTCGCTCGACGGCGCGGCCACGCGCGAGGATCCCGTGTTCGGCCTCGCCGTGCCGAGCGCGGTACACGACGTCCCCGTCGACGTGCTCGATCCGCGCGGCACCTGGCCCGATCCCGCCGCGTACGACGCCCAGGCGCACAAGCTCGCCGAGATGTTCCGCAAGAACTTCGAGAAGTTCGGCGACGTAGCGAATTCGATCCAGACCGCGGGACCGAAGGGCTAGTAGCCTCGGTCGCCGCGCGCCACCTTTCGCGCATGTCGTTCGAGGTCATTCGCGATCCGCTCTGGAACAACATCCGCGTCGATCCGCTCGCGCTGCGGCTCATCGACACGCGCGCCTTCCAGCGACTGCGCTACGTGCGCCAGCTCGGGCTGGCCTACCTCGTCTATCCCGGCGCGAGCCACTCGCGCTTCGAGCACGCCCTCGGCGCGTACAACCTCGCGCGCCACGCCCTCGCCATGCTCGAGGAGCGCGGCTTCATCCAGGGGCTGCCTGACGACGAATGCCTCGTCGTGCGCTGCGCGGCACTACCCGTACTCGCACGCCCTCGAGGAGATCGGCGCCCTGCATCACGAGGAGGTCGCCCGTCCGCTGATCACCACCGGCGAGGTCGCCGACGTCCTCCGCGACGCGCTCGGCGACGACGCTCCCGAGCGCATCATGGCCCTCGTCCGCGGCCGGAGCGACAGCGCGCTCCAGGGCCTCATCTCCGGCTCGCTCGACCTCGACAAGATCGAGTATCTCAAGCGCGACGCGTTCATGTGCGGCGTGAACTACGGCGACATCGACGTCGACCGGCTGCTCAACTCTCTCACCGTCGTCGACGATCCCGACGGCCGCGGCCGCGCCGTCGGCCTGTATGAGAAGGGCCTCTCCGCACTGGAGTCGCTGCTCTTCGCGAAGTACCAGATGTACCGCAACGTGTACTGGCATCACGCCGTGCGCAGCGCCACCGCGATGTACAAGCGCCTCGTCGACGGCGCACTGCGCGCCGGATCGCTCAGCGCCGAAACGCTCGCCGCGTACACCGACGAGGGACTGCTGTACGAGCTCGCGCGCCGCGCCCCGTCGCAGCTCCTCTCCGCGCTGCGCGAGCGCCGCCTCTACAAGCGCGTCTTCGAGTGCCCCGCCGCCGAGCTCCCCGCGGGCCGCGGCGAGTGGATCGCCGACGACCGCGCCCTCGTCGTCGCCGTCGAGGACCAGCTCGCGCGCGAGGTCGGATTGTCCGCGGGCGAGATCCTGCTCGACTACCCGGTCAAGACGCAGATGCTCGGCCTGAACATCCCCGTGCTGCGCCGCAACGGGAGCGTCCGCCGCCTCACCGCCGAGGGCTGGGAGGGCGCGATCAACCTGCCGACTCTGTCAGAGGAGCTCTATCGCAGCGCACGCTGGCTCCGCGTCTTCGCCTGCCGCCCGGTCGACGTGAGCCGCGATGCGATCGTCCGCCTCGCGACGCTCCCGGCGGACGAGGTGCGGGAGAGGTTGGCGAGTAGGTCGCTCCTCGGCGCATAGTCCAGTATTCCATGGCTCAGCCCAGCGGCGAGCGGACAGCGGCGAGCGGTTAGCGGTCAGCTTGAACGGCGCGGTCAGCGCCAGTGGCGAAAGGGTTCGCCGCACAAGATCGTGGTACGCGGATTCGTGGCCGGCGCGCTACGCTGGCGCATGCGGCATTTCCGGCACATTCGCGCCTGGCAGCGCGCGCACGCCCTCTCGATCGCGCTCCATCGGCTTACCCGCGATTTTAGCCGTACGGGGCACTCGAAGCTTTGCGCCCAGCTCACCTCATCCGCGCACAGCATCGCAGCCAATATCGTCGAAGGCTGCGGCGCAGTCACGCACAGAGAGTTCGCGCGCTATCTCGACATCTCGATCAAGTCGGCGAATGAGACGGAGTATCATCTGCTCACTAGCCGCGATCTTCAGCTGATCTCCGGCACGGCTTGGCAGAAGTACACGACGGAGACGATCGAGGTGCGGAAGATGATCTACGCCTATCGCGTCACCATCCTCCGCGACGAGGGCGGTCCTCCACAACGATGACTGAGCGCACGGCTCACCGCTGACCGCTCGCCGCTGTCCGCTCGCCGCTGGGCTGACCGCTGGGCTGATCCAAAGGTGGAGTTATTACGCCCCCTCCCCCTTCCGCGCCCGCCCGTGCGCCTCCGCGAGCTTCCGCGCAATCGCCCGGTAGTACTCCGCCGCGTCCCCCTTCCCCTGCTCGGCGAGACTCATCGCCGCCAGCTCGATCGCGTAGAGGATGTTCCCCAGGTACAGCTCCGCGACCTGCGCGACCGTCTCGTCAGCCAACCGGCGGGATCTCCAGCGTGCGGTTCGGGTCGTCCGCCATCGGATCCGTCTCGACGACCTGCACGATGATCGCCGTGATGTTGTCCAGCCCTCCGCGCCCGTTCGCCTCCGAGATCAGCGCCTGCACCTTGCGCTCCGGCAGCGCCGGAGAGCTGAGCATCTGCGCCAGGCGGCGGTCGTCCACCATCCCCGTCAGGCCGTCGCTCGCGACCAGGAACACGTCACCGGGCTTCACTTCGCCGCGGTAGATGTCCGGCTCCACATCGCTCCCCGCGCCGACACAGCGGGTGATCACGTTGCTGTACGGGTGGTAGCGCGCCTGCTCGGGGGTCAGATACCCCGCGTCCACCTGCTCCTGCACATACGAGTGGTCTTTCGTCAGTTGGGTGAACTTTCCGGCCCGCAGCAGATACACGCGTGAGTCGCCCACCTGCCCGATGAGGTAGCGCGCGCCCGCCAGCACGAGCACCGACGCCGTCGTCCCCATCCCCTGCTTGTCCACTTCCGTCAGCGTCCGCTCGTGGATCTGCCGGTTCGCCAGCTTCAGCGCGTTGGCCACGAGCTGCACCACGTCCTCGCCGTCGAGATCACGGACCGTGGAGAGCTCGTGCTTGACGATCTTCACCGCCATCTCGCTCGCCACCTCGCCCGCGGCATGCCCCCCCATTCCGTCCGCCACGATGAAGATGCCGCGCACGGGGCTCGCGGGATCCCAGACGGCGTCGTAATTGTCCTCGTTCCCGGAGCGAATCATGCCCACGTCCGTGCGAGCGGCGTAGATGAGCTTCACGCGCGCCCTCGCAGGACGAAGAAGGCCGCTGCGGCGACGAACAGTGCGAGCAGCACCCAGAGCAATTTCGACGTGCCTCCCTGCGGCGCCGTCGCCGTCTGCCGTGGATCCGTCGTCGCGCCCAGGCCGCGCTGGCGCTCCGCCGCCGCGGACCGCGCCGACAACGCGCCCAGCGCCTCCTCGCTCATCCCCGCCGGAATGAAGCGAAGCTTCACGCCGCCGAATCGGATGTCCGGTGCGCCCTCGAGCCGGCGCTCCCCCGTGATGCGAGAGCCGTCGACCCACGTCCCGTTCGTCGAGTTCATGTCCACCGCATACCAGCCATCAGCCCGTCGCTGGATCTTCGCGTGAATCTCGCTGACACTCTCGTCCGTGAGGCGCACGTCGCTGTTGGTCCCTCGACCGATGTGGGCAAGGGCCGTGCGAATCGGATAACGCACGCCCTTCGAGGGACCCTCGTTCAGCACCTCGAGCATGGCGAGCACCGCGCGCGGATCGCCGACCGCCCGCTGGTTGAACAGGGTGTTGGCGAGTGAGGGTGCGGGCGTGTCTGCCCTGAGCACCACTCCTTCGGCCGTCGCCGGTGACGCGGACGCCGGCGTCGGGTTCTCCACGTCGGCGTAGAAGCGGAACTCCTCCCCGCCCACCCGGATCACGTCGGCGCGCGCGAGCCGCTCGGACCCCTGCACACGCTCACCGTTGACGTAGACGCCGTTGGAGCTCATGTCGCGCACGACGTAGCCGGAGTCGGTCGCCATCACCTCGGCGTGCCGTCGGGAGACCTCGTTGCGCGGGACCACGACGTCCGAGCCCGCGTCGCGGCCGATGACGAGCCCCTTCTCCGGCACCACGTACTCCTTGCCGTCCACGAGCGAGACGAGCCGGCCGCCGGTGGCCAGCGTCGCGCGCGCCGCGCCCGTGCGCCGTGCCATCCCGTCCGCGGGGGGGATGGCCTCGACGCTCATGTACTGCGTGGCGCCGCGCTTCGACTCGTCGGCGAAGCGAAGCTCCAGCCCCGCCACCTCGACCTTGTCGCCGTGCATCAGCGGCGTCGGCTCGGGACCCAGCAGCACGCCGTTCACCCGCACCTCGGACTGCGGCCCGGCCCGGCGGATGGCGATCGCGTGATCGCCCGTTCGCTCGATCACGGCCTGCACGCCGATGCTCGCGTCGGTCGGAAGCACGATGTCGGCCTCGGCGCCCGCGCCGATCCGTGTCGTCGTTGCCGACAGCGGAAACTGTTTGTCGTTGAGCTGGAGAACGGCCATGGCGGGCGAAGCGCGGTCTTGAGCTGCGGCGCACTGACGCGGCTGCGCCAGTGGCGCCCGGACCGCAGAGGCGGAAGCTACCCGGCGCCCGTAGGGCTGGCAAGCGCGGAGGAGCTCGCCTCTGCTTGCGCGCCGCCATTCTCCACGCGCTCGGTAACCTCGCCCGCTTGAAGACGATATAACCGGTCGTAAAGTCCGTGCATCGCGCGCAGCTCGGCGTGTGTCCCGCGCTCGCGCACCTCGCCGTGGTGGAGGACGAGGATCTCGTTCGCGGCCACGATGGTGCTCAGCCGGTGCGCGATCGCGATCGTCGTCCTTCCCGCCATGAGGGTCCGTACCCCAGAGGAGATCTCGGCTTCCGACGCGCTGTCCACCGCGCTCGTCGCCTCGTCGAGCACGAGCACCGCCGGATCGGCCGCGATCGCCCGTGCGAACGACAGGAGCTGCCGCTCGCCGACGCTCACCGATGCGCCCCGCTCGCCGAGCCCCTGGTCGAGCTGCGACGGGAGGCGCTTGATCACCCGGTCCGCACCCACCCGCGCCGCGGCGGTCATGACGGCCGCGTCGTCGAGCGGCGCATCCAGGCGCACGTTCGTCCGCACGTCCGCCGCGAACAGGAAGATGTCCTGCTGCACGTAGCCGATCAGCCGGCGCCATTCGTCGAGCGGCAGGTCGCGCACGTCCACGCCATTCGCCGTGATCCGGCCGCGCTGCGGCTCGTAGAACCGCAGCAGCAGGTTCACGATCGTCGTCTTTCCCGCGCCGGTGTGTCCCACCAGGGCGACGGTCTCGCCGGGCCGTGCCGTGAAGCTCACCCCCTTCAGCACCCACACCGGCGTGCTCCCGCCTTCGCCGTAGTAGAACCACACGTCCTCGAATTCGATCGTCACGCCGCGCGGCGCCTTCTCCTCCTCGTCGGCCGCCGGATCGCGCAGCACGGGGACCGTCTCCCGGTCTGCCAGCGGGGGCACCACTGGCTCCGTGTCGAGTA
>JAEKKK010000008.1 GCA_019510405.1 Gemmatimonadota bacterium
GATCTCCCCGCGGCAATGATGCAGGGGCCGCCATCGCTCATGCTCGCCGGTCCCGTGCCGACGGACCGCTCCTGGCGCGTGCAGAACGGCGACAGCGCGGTGACCTACACGAGCGCCTACGGCCGCGTCGTGATCCGCCGTAATCCATGGGACGTCGCGATCTACGACGCAACGGGGAAAGAGCTCACGCACACCGTCCATCTCGGCACCCCTGCGTCGTACCTCCCATACACGCCGTTCTCCTTCGTGCGCCGCGCGCGCGACATGGGACGCACCGCCGCGGCGAGCTTCGATCTCGCCCCCGACGAGCGCATTTACGGCTTCGGCGAGTCGTTCACGCGGCTCAACAAGCGCGGCCAGCGCGTCGTCGCCTTCCTGCGCGACGCGATGGGCGTGCAGGGATCCTACCAGTACAAGGCCATCCCGTTCTTCCTCAGCAGCCGCGGGTACGGGATGTTCGTGCACACGAGCGCACCCGTCACCTTCGACGTCGGCGCCGAGTACGACTCGCACCACACGATCTACAGCGGCGACGAGCTGCTCGACCTCTTCATCTTCCTCGGCGAGCCGAAGGACGTCGTCTCCGAGTACACCGCGATCACCGGCCGCAGCCCGGTGCCGCCCCTCTGGTCGTTCGGGCTCTGGATGAGCCGTATCACGTACAAGTCGGAGGCGGAGGTGCGCGACGTCGCCGCGAAGCTGCGGCAGTACAAGGTCCCCGCCGACGTGCTGCACCTCGACACCGGCTGGTTCGAGACCGACTGGCGCAGCGACTACCAGTTCTCGAAGTCCCGCTTCACCGATCCGGCGAAGATGATCGCCGATCTGAAGAAGGAGGGATTCCACATCAGCCTCTGGCAGTACACCTACTTCACGCCGAAGAACGCGCTCTGGAAGGAGCTCGTCGATCAGAACCTGGCCGTGAAGGACCAGGGCGGCCGCCTCGCCACGGAAGACGCGGTGCTCGACTTCACCAACCCGAAGGCCGTCGAGTGGTACAAGGCGAAGGTGGGTGCGCTGCTGAAGATGGGCGTCAGCGTGATCAAGGCGGACTTCGGCGAGGGCGCGCCGCTCGAGGGGATCTACGCCAACGGTCGCTCCGGGTGGTACGAGCACAACCTCTACCCGGTGCGCTACAACGAGGCCGTCTGGGATCTCACCAAGCAGGTCACCGGCGACGGCATCATCTGGGGGCGGAGCGCGTGGGCCGGAAGCCAGCGCTATCCGCTGCACTGGGGCGGCGACGCCGAAAACACCAACTCCGCGATGGCCGCCGAGCTGCGCGGGGGACTTTCCTTCGGGCTTTCCGGCTTCACGTTCTGGAGCCACGACGTCGGCGGCTTCGTCCAGCGCGCGCCGGCCGATCTCTATCGCCGCTGGATGGCGATGGGTGCGCTCACCTCGCACATGCGCACGCACGGCGCGCCACCGCGCGAGCCGTGGGAATACGGGCCGGCGATGCTCGCCGACTTCCAGCACGGACTCGGCATGCGCTATTCGCTGATGCCGTACATCTATTCGCAGGCGCACGTCGCGTCGGCGAAGGGATGGCCGATGGTCCGCACCCTCTTCTTCGAGTACCCCGACGACCCGACGTCGTGGACGATCGAGGACGAGTACATGTTCGGCGCCAACCTGCTCGTCGCGCCGCTGTTCACCGATTCCGCGACGAGCCGTCGCGTCTATCTGCCCCCGGGCACCTGGATCGACTACCAGTCGGGGAAGTCGTATCCCGGTGCACAATGGCACGAGATCACCGCGGGTGAAGTGCCCGTCGTGCTGCTCGTGAAGGATCACACCGTGCTGCCGCACGTCGCCGTCGCGCAGAGCACGGCGCAGATCGACTGGAAGAACGTCGAGCTGCGCACCTTCAGCACGGACGGCGCGGCCGCGGAGGGGACGTTCATCCTGCCGGGCGGCACGGTGCAGACGCTGCGCGTCACCGGATCGAGCCTCGTGTCCGATCCGCTCGCCGGACGCGTGACGTGGCGCGTCACGCGGCCTGCCATCACTCCCTCAGCACGGTGATCATGCGCCCCTCGAATGTCATCGCGGCGCTCTTTGCGCTCGCTGTGGGCGCGACATCCTCCCGTGCGCAATCGTCTCCGACGCCGGTACCCCGCGCGATTCGTGAGTGGGCTCCCGCTGCGGCCGTCGGGCTTGGCGTTGGCACGGCACAACTATCCTGCGCTTCGTGTGTCGGGCAGGGCGGAATCGGGCCAGCCGGCTTTGTGCGGGTTGGCGGCGCGTACCGAACCAATATGATCGTCGGACTGCAGCTCGATTGGTGGCAATCGACGAGGCAGACTGGGTATCAGGAGACATCGGTCACCCTCTCGTCCACCAATCTCGTGTTGCAGTACTATCCGTCGGCGACGCACCGGTGGTTCGTCACGTCCGGACTCGGCGTGGGATTCATGGACGTCACCACGAGCGCGTTCAGCGGCGGAGAAAACGGCGTCGCGCATGGCGTGGGCTATCAACTGGGCGTCGGCTACGCAAATCCCGTCGGCCGGCACCTCACGCTGTCACCGTACGCCAGCTACTTCGGCTCGTCCGGTGGCCGGATCACCGACTCGCGGGACGTACTCAGCGGCAGCGCATTCCACATCGGCGTGTCACTCGACTGGCGGCAACCGATCCTGGGCGGTCCGGGAGCGGAGGCGCGGTCCATGCCGCGAGGCCGCATGCCACGCGAGCACCTTCTCCCTTCCACCTGACCGATGGATCACCGCCCACTCGGCCGCACCGGCTGGAACATCTCCCCCATCAGCTACGGCGCCTGGGCAATCGGTGGCGACGCCTGGGGGAAGACGGACGACGTCGAGTCGCTCCGCTCCCTCCACCGCGCCATCGACCTCGGCGTCAACTTCATCGACACCGCTGACGTCTACGGCGACGGACATTCCGAGCGTCTCATCGCCCAACTCCGGCGGGAGCGAAAGGAAGAGATCATCGTCGCCACGAAGGCGGGACGTCGTCTCAATCCGCACGTTGCTGCTGGGTTCACGAAGCAGAATCTCACCGCGTTCGTCGAACGCAGCCTGCGCAACCTCGAGACCGACGCGCTCGATCTGCTCCAGCTCCACTGTCCGCCCCCGGGCGTGTACGACATGCCCGAGGTGTTCGGCATCCTCGACGACCTCGTCGCCGCGGGCAAGCTCCGCTTCTACGGCGTGAGCGTCGAGTACGTCGAGGAAGCGCTGCGCGCGGCGCGCTACCCGAACGTCCAGTCGATCCAGATCATCTTCAACATGTTCCGTCTCAAGCCGGCCGAGGAGCTCTTCCCCGTGGTGCGTGAGAAGAGGATCGGGATCCTTGCCCGCGTGCCGCTCGCCAGCGGGCTGCTGAGCGGCAAGCTGCGCCGCGACTCCACCTTCGAGCCGCGCGACCATCGCAACTACAATCGCCACGGCGAGGCGTTCGACGTCGGCGAGACGTTCAGCGGCGTCGACTACGAGACCGGCCTTCAGGCGGTCGAGGAGCTTCGCCCGCTCGTCCCCGCCGGCGCGACGATGGCGCAGCTCGCGCTCCGCTGGATCCTCATGTTCCCCGAAGTCTCGGCCGCGATTCCCGGCGCGAAGAACGTCCAGCAGACGGAGGACAACGTGCGCGCCGCCGATCTCCCACCATTGACGCCCGAGCAGATGAAGACGGTGCGCGACGTCTACGACCGCTCGATCCGACCGCTGGTGCACCACCGATGGTAGCCCCGAGCGAGCGCCCAGTCCGCTGGGGTATCCTCGGCGCGGCGAACATCGCCGTGAAGAAAGTCGCTCCCGCGATGCAGCGCGGCACGCGGTGCGACGTCGTCGCCATCGCCTCGCGCGACCTCGGCAAGGCGCAGCGTGCGGCGAACGAGCTGGGATTGTCACGCGCCTACGGCTCGTACGAGGAGCTCCTCGCCGATCCCGACGTCGAGGCGATCTACAATCCCCTGCCCAACCACCTGCACGTCCCGTGGACGATCCGCGCCGCGGAGGCGGGGAAGCACGTCCTCTGTGAGAAGCCGATCGCCCTCTCGGCCGACGAGGCGCGTCAGCTCCTCGCCGTGCGCGAGCGTACCGGCGTGCGGATCGGCGAAGCGTTCATGGTGCGCAATCACCCGCAGTGGCTCGCCGTGCGCGACATGGTGAAGCAGGGACGGATCGGTGACCTGCGCGTCGTCGCCGGCCACTTCTCCTACTTCAAGCGCGACCCGAACGACGTGCGCAGCGTCCTCGAGTGGGGCGGCGGCGGGTTGATGGACGTCGGGTGCTATCCGATCACGATGGCGCGCTGGCTATTCGGTGAGGAGCCGGAGGCGGCGATCGGGATCGTCGACCGCGATCCCGAGCTGAAGGTCGACCGCATCGTGTCGGGGCTGCTACGCTTTCCCTCCGGCGGCCAGGCGACGTTCACGAGCGCGATGCAGCTCGTGCACTACCAGCGCATGCAGATCCACGGCACGTCGGGACGCATCGAGGTGCAGATCCCGTTCAACGCGCCGAACGATCGCCCCTGCCGCATCTTCGTCGACTCTGGGCGCGAGCTCGGCGACCGCTCGGCCGAGGCGATCGATTTTCCGGTCGTGGATCAGTACACGCTCCAGGGCGACAACTTCTCCGCCGCCGTGCGCGGTGAGGGCGAGGTCCCGGTGAGCATCGAGGACGCGATCGGGAACATGGCGGTGATCGACGCCATCTTCCGCTCGGAGAAGAGCGGAAGATGGGAGACGATCTGAAAAAACGGCGACCAGGAAAGCTTCGCGAGCTGGCTACTGGCTGCGAGGTACTTGGTGGAGTTCGCCCAGTCCGAGTACGAAGTACTGGGTACTACCTACTGGGAGTGGCAGTTTCATTCCACCACGTTCGCCAGCGTGCCGATCGGCTCAATGGTGATCTCGACGAGATCCCCTGACTGCAACGTGAACGCGTCGGGGGGAATGATGCCCGTCCCCGTGAGGAGCACGCAACCGGCCGGATAGCTCGTCTCCCGATAATAGCTCGTCTCCCGATAGAGGTACTCGACGAGCTCCTCCGGCTTGCGCCGCATCTGAGCGAGCGTCGTGTCGCCCTGAAACACCACGTCGCGCCCGCGCGTGATGCGGATCGAGATCGTCGTGCTCGACGGCAGCGGATCCGTCGTGACGTACACGCCCGGCCCCAGCGCGCACGAGCCGTCGTACACCTTTGCCTGCGGGAGATACAGCGGATTCTCCCCCTCGATGTCACGCGAGCTCACGTCGTTGCCGATCGTGTAGCCGACGATCTTGCCGCGCGCATTCACATAGAGCGCCAGCTCGGGCTCGGGCACGTTCCACTTGGCGTCGGCGCGAATGCGGATCGGTGCGTGCGGACCGCGCACGCGCCACGCCGTCGCCTTGAAGAACAGTTCGGGGCGCGCTGCTTCATAGACGCGGTCGTAGAACGTTCCGCCCCCCGCATCCTTCGACTCCTCCATCCGTGCCGAGCGGCTGCGGAAGTAGGTCACCCCCGCCGCCCACACCTCCTGGCTCCCGATCGGCGCGAGCACGTACGCAGGGCGTCCGCCCAGCGCCTGCGCGAGATCGCCTGGCAGCGGCCGCGCGCCCGGAATGTCCGACGCCAGATACTCCGCCAGATCCTCGCGGTTGATCAGTGCGTCCCACTCCTCCTGGAAGATCCGCGTGCGTCCGCCGTCGTTGACGATGATCCCATCCTTCGTGCGCCAGAGGTGCATCTCACTCTCCCTGAATGACGAGATACTGCGCCGGTCCCGGCCCCTTGCTTGCCAGCGAGTGCGGGACCATCGAGCCGAGAAAGACGACGTCGCTCGCCGTCGCGGGCGGCTCCGCCGCGCCGAGCAGCAGGGCGACGTTGCCGCGCGTCATCATCATGAACTCGTCGGCGCGATGCGTGTGCGTCTGGTGGTTGCGAAGCCCTTCGTTCACGGACGACCAGTGCGACTCGAACCGCTTGAACATCGCCGTCGGCCGATTGAGCATCGGGCGCTGCACGCCTGATCCCGTTGTCTTCTCTCCCTGCTCGTCGAGGTCGACCATGAACGAGCCGCCCGCCTGCTTGCCACGGTTCAAGTCCATCGGCGCCTTCGAGCGATAGGTGAACAGATAGTAGGTCGCCGGCGTCCCGCCGATGTTCGACTTGATGATCTGATCGCCCGGCAGCGCGAGCGCGACGCTCCCCGCGCCGAGTGCTCGGCTCACACCGTTGAGCGTGACCCAGAGCTTCCCCTCCTTCACCATCATGAACTGCTCGAGG
>JAEKKK010000009.1 GCA_019510405.1 Gemmatimonadota bacterium
CTGTGCTCTCTGTGCTCTCTGTGCTCTCTGTGCTCTCTGTGCTCTCTGTGCTCTCTGTGCTCTCTGTGCTCTCTGTGAGAAAAACGAGGTCCAAACGATCCGGCCTTTTCCGCGGAATCGCCGTTCCAGATCCGCGTTCCGTCGTTGCAGTGCCTCGGGACGTGCAGATCCCTCGACTCGCTGCGCTCGCTCGGGATGACGGCGTTGTTCCGCATCCCCTCAGTTGAACAGCGTCACCAGCGGCAACGGTGATCGCCAATCGAAGGAGACGCGGTTTCGCACCAGCTCGCACACCGGATGGCCCGCGAGGCGCGCGGGTTGGTAGCGCATCGTGGGGAGATGGGCGCGCAGCGCCGTGAGGAAGTCGTCGTTCGTGAACGTGAGCGGGCGCCACGAATCGCCCGGTACTCTTCCCTGCTCGTCCACGACGTACTGCGCGACGACGTCGCCGCTGAGGCGCATGAGGGCCATGCGTCTTGGATAGCGGATGGCCGCATCGGGGGTCGCGACGCTCGCGCTGTGCCAGGCGTCGCTCTCGCGGTGGCGAAGGGCGGCGATGAGATCGCCGCCGGGGGTGAGGCTGTCGCCGTGCAGCGCGACGGCGAAGGTGAGGGGATACGCCCGCTCGCGCAGCTCGCCCTCGTGCAGGGTGTCCACCGGTCCGACGAGCCGCTCCCAGCCGAAGATCTCGAAGCCGACGCGGTAGATCCCGGTCTCCGGCGCGACGAGGACGAACGTTCCCGCCGAATCGGTCACGGTGTGCGCGATGGCGTGGTCGGCCGAGTCGACGAGGATGACGTGCAGGCAGCGAAGGGGCGCGCCGGTCTTCGCGTCGCGCGCGACGCCGCTCTCGGCGGGCGGCTGCGCGGCGAGCACACGCGTGGTGAGGAGGAGGAGCGCGACGACGAGCACGAACGGGCGAGAAGGCATGGCAGCGTTTGGGGGAACGACGGAAGGGAGACGTCGCTAACGGTTCACGTTGGAGCGACGCAGGTCAACCGGTGGCTACGTCCGTCAGCCGCCGAGCTTCCAGCTCGCCAGCGACCGCGACTCGCCGGTGTCGCGGGTGAGGTGGGCCTCCAGCGTGTCGATCGTCACGGCCTCGTCGAAGCGTTCGGAGAGGAGGGAGATCAACAGCTCGGGGGGAAGCTCGCGGTAGAGGTTGAGCGTGACGTGCGGGGTGAAGTAGAAGCGCGGCCGCGCGGCGCGGAGGCCGCTCGTCTTGATGCGCTCGTGCAGCGTGCGCAGCGGCCCGTGCGGATCGAGGGGGAGGACGACGATCTGCGTCTGCATGAACCGCGTCGGGCGGCCGAAGCGGAGGGTGATCGGCGCGGTGGTCGCGGCGATCGGGCCGATGGCCGCGTCGAGCTCCTCGCGCGCGGTGTCGGGCGCGATGGGGCCCATCCCCGACGAGCCGGCAACGGTGACGTGCGGCGCCTGATCGAGTGCGGCGAGGCGTGGGTCGTACTGGCGCGCGACGGCAGCGATGCGCGCGCCCACCTCGCCCCCGATCGGCGCGAAGACGAAGATGCCGCTCTTGGCTCGGGGGCTCACGCGTGGTGCACGACGCGGATGCGGGGGCTCAGCGGCGGCGGGTGGTGAGAGGAGTGAATACGGGAGGCGCGGGCACGATGGAGAACTGAAGCAGCTGTCCCCCACCAGGCGCCGGCGAGAGCGAGCCTTTCAGCAGCCATCGGTCGATCCGATTGCCCGGATGGGAGTGCTGATAACGTACGACCTTGAGGCCGGCGAAGGTACCGACCCCGGCACCCGCCAGAACGTCGCTCATCCAGTGGCGGTTGTTGTACATGCGCGAGATGCCGGTGAGCGCGGCGCCGGTGTACAGAATCGGCCCGAGCACCCAGCGCGTATCGGGCCACCAGCGCGACGTCTCGCTCGACACGGCCGCCGCCGCGGCGAACGCCGACGTGGTGTGCCCGGACGGAAAGGAGCGATAGATGTCGCTCCTGAGACCGCGGCCGAGCTGATAGCTGCTGGCGTTGCGCGGCGTCACCGACGGCCGCTGCCGGCCGACGACCGCCTTGACGACGCCCCCCACCGCTTCGCCGACGAGCAGCGCCTCGGTGCCGTGCAATCCGAGGTCGGCGAGCCGGTCGTGGTCCGTCAATCGGCCGGCGGCGTACATCGACACGCCGATGTAGTACGCGCCCGGCGAGGCGACGGTGCGCACGAAGGTCGCCACCCGCTGGAGACGCCGGCTGTCCTGCCGCGAGGAGTCCTGCAGCGCCTCGGCGATCCGCTGGTCGAACGGTCTGGCGAGTACGGTCCCGACGGCGACGCTGCCCGCGAGCACGACGTCGCGATAGGTGAAGAGGGGGATCGGCGAGCCGATGGTGTCGGCTTGCGCCTGCGCCGCGCCCGGGAAGAGCGACAGCGCGAGCACGGCGGCCGCGGCGTTGCGCCTCCACCACGGGATTCGTCGTCCAGTGTGCTTTTCAACTCCCTCCAGTTCGCGCTGTTCTTCCCCATCGTCACACTGCTCTACTTCGCGCTGCCGCATCGGTGGCGCGGGACGATGCTGCTGCTCGCGAGCTGCGTGTTCTACATGGCGTTCGTGCCGGCGTACATCGCGATCCTCGCCGTCACGATCGTCATCGACTACGTCGCCGGGCTCCGCATCGCCGTCGCGAGAGGCCCGCGCCGCCGACTCTGGCTCATCCTCAGCATCGCCTCCACCTGCGCGGTGCTGTTCGTCTTCAAGTACTTCGACTTCTTCAACGACACGATCGCGCTCGCCGCGCGCGCGCTCGGCATGTCGTACGCCGCTCCTGCGCTGCAACTGCTCCTCCCGATCGGGCTCTCCTTCCACACGTTCCAGAGCCTGAGCTACGTGATCGAGGTGTACGAGGGGCGGCAGCGCGCCGAGCGGGACTTCGGCGTGTACGCGTTGTACGTGATGTTCTATCCGCAGCTCGTCGCGGGACCGATCGAGCGGCCGCAGCGCCTGCTGCATCAGTTCCGCCAGGAGCACCGCTTCGACTACGACCGCGTCGTCGCCGGTCTCCAGCTCATGGCGTGGGGGCTGCTCAAGAAGGTCGTCGTCGCCGACCGGCTGGCCGAGCTGGCGAACCGCGTATACGACGCGCCGCGCCGCTACGCCGGCCTGCCGCTCATCACGGGCACGGTGGCGTTCGCGTTCCAGATCTACTGCGACTTCTCCGGCTACTCCGACATCGCGATCGGATCGGCGCAGGTCATGGGCTTCACGCTCATGAAGAACTTCGACCGTCCGTACACGGCCCGAAGCATCACGGAGTTCTGGCGTCGCTGGCACATCTCCCTCTCGACCTGGTTCCGCGACTACCTCTACATCCCGCTCGGCGGCAATCGCGTCGCGCGCCCGCGCCTGTACGCCAACCTGCTCGTCGTCTTCCTCGTGAGCGGGCTCTGGCACGGCGCGCGCTGGACGTTCGTGGTGTGGGGTGCCTTGCATGGCGCGTACCTCATCGTCTCGCTCGCCACCGAAGGGATTCGGGCGCGGGTGCGCGCGTCGATCGGCCTCACGCGGCATCCGGCGCTGCTCGCGGCGTGGCAGACGTCGGTGGTCTTCACGCTGGTCACGCTCGGCTGGGTGTTCTTCCGCGCCGGGTCGCTCGGCGACGCGTGGTACGTGCTGACGCACCTCGGCGCCGGCCTTGGCGGACAGCTCGCCGCCGTCGTGGCGCGCGAGCCGGCGGCACAGCACGACCTCCTCTTTCTCGGCTTCGAGCCGTCGAGGCTCGTGATCGCGACGACGGCGGTGCTCGCGCTGCTCGCTGCGGAGCGACTTCAGGTCAGTGGTCCGGTGCGTGTGCGGCTCGCCGGCGCGGCGACTCCGCTGCGCTGGGCCGCGTACGCGTGTGCCGTTCTCACCATCATGACGCTCGGCGTCTTCCAGAGTGCCAGGTTCATCTATTTCCAATTCTGACGCGCTGCGGCCCACGCCGTCGCGCGTCCGGGTGATCATTCCGGACGAGGCGGCGGCACCGGCGGCGCGTCGTGGCGTGTGGGCGTTCGTCGCGCGCGCCTCGCTGCTACTCATCGTCGCGGCGCTGCCCGTGGCGTTCAACGTGTGGATCGATCCGGCGCGGCTCGTCGCGTCGAAGGGCGACGAGCGAGAGATCGCGCGCGTGCTCGCGTCGGGCGGGATGGTCACCGACGTGCCGAACTACGATGACCGCGCGATCGAGAAGTTCCTCGCGCAGCTGCGCGGCGAACGCGCCGAGGTGTTGATGCTCGGCTCGAGCCGGATGACACCGATGCCGGCGGCGGCGTTCCCCGGGAAGCGGTTCTTCAACGCCGCGGTGCAGGGCGCGGTGCTCGATGACCTGCTCGGCGTGTACGGCCTGTACGACGCCGCCGGCCACCGGCCGAACCGGGTCGTGCTGAACGTCGATCCGTGGACGGAGAGCTACGACGGGGACATCGGCGGTTGGGGCGCGCTCGCGGACGAACGCGCGACCGTGATGCACCGCGCCGGCATCCCCGTGTCGCCGTGGCGTGAGCATCTCGCGCTGATCGCGCAGCAGTGGCGCACGGTGGCGACGCCGGAGTATTTCCGCCTGTCGGTATTCTCCCTCCGGCACCACGGCGCGCGCGGCGTCGTGTGGCGCGTGGCGGACCACGCGCAGAACGCCGACCGGACGCTCCTCCCCGACGGCACGATCGTGTGGAAGGAAATGACGCCGGAGCAATCCGTGGCGGCGGCGCACGAGTACGCGAGGAGTGGACTGGCGCGCGACGACCGATTCCGCGATCTCGCGCACCGCGCGCCAGGGCGCGCCGGCGCGATCGAGAAGTTCGTGCGCTATCTGAACGGGGAAGGTGTGAACGTCACGGTGCTGCTCGTCCCCTTTCCGCCCGAGGTGTACGACGCGGCTCGGCGACTGCCGGGCCGGAACATCACTGACGTGGAGCGTGATCTACGCGCGTCGGCTACGCGTGCGGGAGCGTTGGTGCTCGGCAGCTA
>JAEKKK010000010.1 GCA_019510405.1 Gemmatimonadota bacterium
AAGGGCGCCGGACCATGGTCCGGCGCCCTTCTCACATCTCGGAGCGTGGTCTATTGCTTGTTCGCCGCGCCGGAACGTGCCGTGTCAGCGCCCGCCGTCGCACCTGGAGCCGGCGCGGGGCTGGACGCCGCGGGCGCCGTGCTCGGTGTCGTGCTGGCCGACGTCGCCGGCGCGTTCGCGGAGCCCGAGCCGTACGTGATGCGGTAGATCCGCCCGCCCATGTCGTCGGTCACGAAGAGCGAGCCCTCCGGCCCCTGCGCGAGCCCGGTGGGGCGATGCTTCGCCGTGCCCGGCTGGAGCTGCGAATCCGGAACGGCGGCGAAGCCGTTGGCGAAGGTCTCGTAGTCGCCGGACGTCGCGCCGTTGGCGAGCGGCTGGAAAACGACGCGGTAGCCCGCCTGCGGATCGGGCGCGCGGTTCCACGAGCCGTGGAAGGCGATGAACGCCCCGTTCTTGTAGCGTGCCGGGAGGGCGCTGCCAGAGTAGAAGAGGAGCGACATCGGCGCCCAGTGGCCCGGGAATACGGCGACCGGTGCTTTCTTGCTCGTGCAGCGGTCGGTCTTCTTGCCGTCGCCGCCGTACTCCGGCGCATCCACGAGCTTCTTCTCGTCGACCGAGTAGTAGCAGTAGGGCCAGCCGAAGTCGTCGCCCTGGTTGACCTGCAACAGCTCCTCGGCCGGGTTCTCCGCCTGATACTTCGTCGTCGGGAAGAGCTTGGGCCAGTTGTCGTGGAGCTGGTCGCGGCCGTGCTGGGTCGCGTACAGCTTGCCGTCGGGACCGAAGGCGATGCCCATGCCGTTCCGGATGCCCGAGGCGAAGCGCTCCTTGGGAGAGAACTTCTGATTCGGCGTTTTGGAGTCGTACTTCCAGATGCCGGCGCGCGTCTCGAGCTCGGTGCACGGGTCCACGCCCTTCGACTCGTTGGCGCGGTCCTTCTGCTGGCAGCTGTTGGTGGCCGATCCGACGTTGAGGTACAGCGCGCCGTCACTCCCGATGGCGAAGTTGCGCGCACGATGTCCGCCGTTGAGCGGGATGTCGGCGACGACGATCTCACGCTTGCCCTCGGGAACGAGCGCCGTGTCGCTCCGCGCATAGCGGACGATCTGCTTCCCTTCGTCGACGTAGAGGAAGCCGTTGGCGATCCCCACGCCCGTGTTGCCGATCGACCCGACGCGCTTGATGACGTCGGCCCGGCCGTCGTGGTTGGTATCGCGGAGGGCGACGAAGGATGCCGGCGTGGGGGCGTTCTTGTCGGCGCCGGAGATTTTCTTCTCCGTCGAGGGCTGGGTGCCTTCGATTGTGACGTAGACGTCGCCGTTGGAGGCGACGGCGACGTGACGCGCGTGCATGATGCTGTCGGCGAACACGGAGGCGCAGAATCCGGCGGGGAGCGTCAGATCGGCTGTGCCGGTGGTGCAGGCCGGGGGCGCCGCATTCGCGGCCTGGCTCGAGGCGACGGTGTCGTGACGTGCGGAGGCGTCGCCGCCCTTGGAGCACGCCCCGACGAGGAACAGCGCGGCGACACCGCCGCGGGCGAGACGGAAGGTGATACCAGCGGACACGGGATCTTTCCTGGCTGAATGGTGACGGGCAGACGCGGCAAAAAACCGGCCGATGGGACTCCGCGGCCGAGTGCAAGCGGTCAAGCAACGCGCGGGGGTGCCGTGAGGGAAGAGGGCGGGGCATATTGTGCTCGCTCGCGCCGCGGCCGGTGCGCTCCTTGCACCCGCGCCCGCATATTCGCTTCCCTCGCACTCACGCCATGAGCGGTCGCACACCGGTACGCACCGTCCCCAAGCCCTGGGGTCACGAAACGATCTGGGCCTCCAACGATCTGTACGTCGGCAAGATCCTGCACGTGAAGGCGGGGCAGTCCCTGTCCGTGCAGTACCACAACGTGAAAGACGAGACGGTCTACCTGCTCAATGGGGAGATGAAGTACTGGGTGCAGCTGGAGGGAAGCGACGAGCTGCAGGACCAGCGGCTCACTACGGGTGAAGCGTTCCGGATCACGCCGGGAACCATCCACTACATCGAGGCCGTCACCGACTGCGACGTGCTGGAAGCGAGCACCCCGCATCTCGATGACGTCGTCCGCCTCAAGGACCGCTACGGACGCGAGGGAACGAGCGCACCATGAAAGTGATCATCCCGCTGGCCGGCAAAGGCACCCGCCTCCGGCCGCACACGCATCTCGTGCCGAAGCCGATGCTGAAGATCGCCGGCAAGCCGGTGATGGCCTACATCCTCGAGGATCTCGAGCGGCTGGGCGGCGTCGACCAGGTCATCTACGTCACCGGCCACCTGAAGGAGAAGGTGGAGCAGTACGCGAAGACCCAGTTCTCGCTGCCGGCGGTGTTCGTCGAGCAGGTGGTGCAGGACGGGACGGCTGGCGCGGTGAAGCTCGCGCAGCCGTACGTCGATCAGGACGTCCTGATCATCTTCGTCGACACGATCTTCGAGACCGATCTCTCCATCATCAAGAACACGGACGCCGACGGGATCATCTGGGTGAAGGAGGTCGAGGATTACCAGCGCTTCGGCGTGGTGGTGACCGACAAGGACGGCAACATGACGAAGATCGTCGAGAAGCCGTCGACGCCCATCTCCAAGCGCGCGAACATCGGCCTGTACTACGTGAAGAACTGGAAGCTGCTGTATGAGGGGATCGACCACGTCCTCACGCAGCCGAAGAACAAGGGCGAGTACTACCTCACCGATGCCTTCCAGTACATGATCGACAAGGGCGCCAAGCTGAAGGTCGTGGACGTCGAGGGCTGGTACGACGCCGGCAAGCTCGATACGCTGCTCGAGACGAACAAGATCGTGCTCGAGAAGGGGGCGGCCCGTCGGCCGAAGCAGGTCGAGGCCAGCGTGACGATCCACGACCCGGTCTACATCGAGGACGACGTGGCGCTCTCGAACGCGACGATCGGACCGAACGTGACGCTGGGGAAGGGAAGTCGCGTCGAGGGCTCGACACTCACCGACACGATCATCGGCTCGAAGTGCACGATCAAGCACTCGACGCTGCACAACTCGCTGATCGGAGACGAGGTGGTGATCGAGGGGGTTCGCGGGGAAGTCACGCTGTCGGATCATGCCGAGGTTCGAGGCGACCGGTAACGACCACCCAGACCCAAGGGCGGGCGTTGGGCTCAGATACCAAAGGTGTCTGACCCCTCTGTCGTAGGGCGCCGGCCCCACGTCTCGGGCCATGTCGATTCGGCGCGGCGCCGTTCGTCGCCCTCATAATCCCTTTCTGGAGACTCGACGATGCGATTCATGATCATTCGGAAGGCAGACCCACAAACCGAGGCCGGCATGATGCCCTCGGCGGAGCTGGTCGACGCCATGCAGTCGTACAACGAGGCGATGGTACGCGCGGGCGTCATGCTGGCAGGTGACGGACTGCGACCGTCGCGCGACGGCGCGCGGGTGAAGTTCCATCGCGGCAAGCCGACGATCATCGACGGGCCATTCGCCGAGTCGAAGGAGCTCGTGGCGGGCTACTCGATCATTCAGGTTGGCTCGAAGGAGGAGGCGCTCGAGTGGCTCCGGAAGTGGCCAGTCCTCGACGGCGATGGCGAGGTGGAGCTGGAGCTGCGCCAGCTCTACGAGGCGGAGGATTTCGGGGCTGGTCCGGCGTGGCGGCACGAGGAGCTGCTGCGCGAGGTGCGCGACCGGTGAGCGCGCCGTGTCCCGCGCTCGGCTTCATCGTCGATCTGGAGCCGTCCGCGGGGCTCTCGGCCGATCGCCTGGCGACCCTCCGTGCGGAGTGGGCCGCCTTCCTCGATGTACGCGGCCTGGTGGCGCGGGAGCAGCGCGCCGGCACGCAGCTCCGGTTCGAGGTCGAGAGCGAAGCCGCACAGGCGACGCAGAACGATCGCGCTGCAGTGGCGAACTGGCTCTCGACGCGCACGGAGCTCACGGACTGCCGGGTCGGCGACATTCACGATCTCCGCCCCGATTCATGACTCACCCAGGGCCGTGGTTGACAGGCCAAGTGCAGTCATGTATTTAACCAAGGCGCTATTTAACTCATAGGTTAACTCAGGTGCCCGACCGTCTCAGCGTCACACTCTCCGCCCTCGCCGATCCGACGCGTCGCGCGATCCTCGCGCGGCTCGCCACGGGGGCGGCGACCGTCAACCAGCTCGCCGAGCCGTTCGACATCAGCCTCCCCGCGATCTCGCGGCACCTCAAGGTGCTCCAGAAGGCAGGCCTCATCTCGCAGGGACGCGAGGCGCAGTGGAGGCCGTGCCGAATCACCCCCGCCCCCCTCGCGGAGGTCGCGGACTTCGTCGAGGAGTACCGCGAGCTGTGGGAGCGGCGGCTGGATCGGCTGGAGGACTACCTGAGCAGCCTCCAGGGGAAGAAGAAGCCACGCCGCACTCGGCGCCGCTGAGGCATCGGTGCCAGGCACCTGCACCGACATCATCACAAGGGAGAGAAGCAATGCAGACGACGACCAGCCCTTCCAGCACCTCGAGCACCGCCGATCGCGAGATCGTGACGAGGCGCCTCATCGACGCGCCGCGTGAGCTCGTCTACGAAGCGTTCACGGATCCGAAGCACGTGGGTCACTGGTTCGGACCCGAGGGTTTCGTTACCACGACGCGCTCCATGGATGTGCGCCCAGGTGGGAAGTGGATCTTCGTCATGCGCGGTCCAGACGGCACGGACTGGCCGAACGTGGTCACCTATCAGGAGGTGACGCCCCCTTCGCGGCTGCGCTACGTGCACGGCCACGACGAGGAACCGGACATGTTCAGCGTCGTCGTCACCTTCGACGACGAGGGCGGGAAGACGGCGCTGACGATGCGCGCCGTGTTCAAGACGGCCGCGGCCCGCGAGTTCGTCGCGCGGGAGCGGGGCGCCGTCGAGGGCGCCGAGCAGACGGTCGCACGCCTGGACGCCTACGTGCTGACCTTGGCGGGGGCGCGCGGCCGAGGAGCGGTGAGATTGACGGCGGCGGAAGCTGCCATGGCTGGGCTCATTTGAAGAATCTTTGCCCCCCGTGTCGATTTCAGCGCTCTTCGTTCGACGCCAATGCAGAGCGAGGGATTGGCACCGGCCGAGTGGCCCGGACGCCCGCTCCGAACCCCGACCGAGAGGAGACCGGACGATGCAATTCATGATGATCGTGAAGGCGACTGCCGAGAGTGAAGCGGGCGTGATGCCGAAAGCGGAGCAGATCCTCGAGATGCAGAAGTACAACGAAGGGCTGGTGAAGGCCGGCGTCCTGCTCGCGGGCGAGGGGGTCCACTCCAGCGCCAAGGGAGCGCGCGTCTACTTCGACGGTGACAAGAAGACGGTCGTGGACGGGCCGTTCACCGAGACGAAGGAGCTCATCGCGGGATTCTGGATGATTCAGGCGAAGTCGCTCGAGGAAGCCGTCGAGTGGGCGAAGCGGGCGCCCAACCCCAGCTTCGGGGGCAAGACGAACATCGAAATCCGCCAGGTGATCACGATGGAGGACCTCGGGGAGGCCGCCACGCCCGAAGTTCGCGAGGGACTCGACAAGATCCACGAGATGGCGAGGGCGCAGGGCCACAACGTCTGACCTTCTCGTCCCTCGCGTGTCGACGCCCCGCGGTCACTGTGACCGCGGGGCGTCGTTGCATCCGCGCACGTCATGTCGATCTGGCGCATCCTCGATCGACGCCTGTGCATGAGACGAGTCCTTGCATCGCCCGGCGCGCACCATCTGATTGGTAGCCGTGACGGTCACGGACATCAATCGCGTCATCGAGGCGGTCTGGCGGATGGAGTCGGCGAAGCTGATCGCCGGACTCGCTCGCATCGTGCACGACGTCGGCCTCGCCGAGGACCTGGCGCAGGATGCGCTCCTCGCGGCGCTGGAGCGCTGGCCATCCACCGGAGTGCCCGACAATCCTGGCGCCTGGCTGATGGCGACGGCGAAGCATCGCTCGATCGACCAACTTCGGCGGCGCGCCATGCTCGAGCGCAAGCACGAGCAGCTCGGCCACGAATTGGAATCGTTGCAGGAGTCGCAGGTGCCTGATCTCGACGCCGCGATCGACGATCACGTCGGCGACGACCTGCTCCGGTTGATGTTCACCGCCTGTCATCCGGTGATCTCTACGGAAGCGCGTGTCGCGCTGACGCTTCGGCTGCTCGGCGGCCTGACGACGGACGAGATCGCGCGTGCCTTCCTCGTCCCCGAGCCGACGATGGCGCAGCGCATCGTGCGGGCGAAGCGCGCGCTCTCCGACGCCAAGGTCCCGTTCGAGGTGCCACGCGGCGCGGAGTTCCACTCGCGGCTCGAGTCGGTGCTGCAGGCGATCTACCTCGTGTTCAACGAGGGCTACTCGGCGACGGCAGGTGAGGAACTGCTGCGCCCGGCGCTCTGTGAGGACGCGTTGCGCCTCGGGCGCATCCTCGCCGAGCTGGTGCCGGCCGAGGCGGAGGTGCATGGGCTCGTCGCATTGATGGAGATTCAGGCCTCGCGCTCGAATGCGCGCGTGGGTGCGAAGGGCGAACCGATCCTCCTGCTGGATCAGAACCGCGGACGATGGGACCAGCTCCTGATCGGACGCGGTCTGGCCGCGCTGGCGCGTGCCGAGTCGCTCGGCGCCTCGCGTGGTCCCTATACGCTGCAGGCGGCGATCGCGGCCTGCCACGCGCGGGCGCGCACGGCGGCCGAGACGGACTGGCATCGCATCGCCGAGCTGTATCGCGAGTTGTCCGAGCTCACGCGATCGCCGATCGTCGAGTTGAATCGGGCGGTCGCCGTCTCGATGGCGTTCGGGCCGGCGCTCGGCCTCGACCTGCTGGATTCGCTGCGCGAGGAGCCGTCGCTGCGGAACTACCACCTGTTGCCCGCGGTACGTGCGGACCTGCTGATCAAGTTGGGCCGCCCGACGGAGGCGCGCTCCGAGCTGGAGCGCGCTGCGTCGCTCACGCGAAACGAACGGGAGCGCGCGCTGTTGATGGAGCGCGCCGATGGGCTGAGCGCGTAGCGGTCGTCGCTAGCGCACCGAGGGAATCTTGTCGAACGGCACGTTGTTGATGCCGTACGCGCGCCAGCTGTCGTGGTCGAAGTGCCACCACTCGTGCGCATTCACCTTGAATCCTTCCGCCTCCATGACCCGGCGGAGCAGCGCGCGGTGCCAGCGCTGGCGCGATGTTCCGCCGGGATAGTCGGCGTACGCGCGCTCGGTGCTCTCGTCGTACGTGCTCGGCATCTCGACCGGCCGTCCCGTTGCGAGCTCATATAAGCTGAGATCGACGGCGGCCCCACGGTTGTGCCGCGAGCCCTGCGCGGGATCGGCGACGAGCCAGCGCGTGTCCACCGGGGTCGCATCCCAGAACATCTTCGTCACGTACCATGGGCGGTACGCATCGTGGATGAGCAGACCGTATCCGAGTGGGTGGAGCGCGCGGTTCGCGCGCACGACTGCTTCGGCCGCGGGTCGCTGCATGAAGGCCCGGGCTTCGTCGTAGAAGCGCGTGCCGAGGAAGTTGTTCGTCGTCGCGTAGCGAATCTCGAGGTGGATCGTCGAATCGAGCTTCACGAGCTCGACGAGATCGTTCGCCTTGAACGGGCCGGCTTCGGCCGGAGGCGACG
>JAEKKK010000011.1 GCA_019510405.1 Gemmatimonadota bacterium
ACGGGTGGGCACTGCGCCGACGTGACTCATGCGATGACAAGTGCGCTGGTGCTCAACGGGCGGTCCGGCCGAGCATCAACCCGACGATGAACCCGCCGGGCAGCCGCTCGATCTCGAGATCAGTCATCCCCGCGCGCGCGGGGTGAAGTTCGTGCGTGTGCTCGAGGTGCGCTGAGCCGATCAGGCGCAGTCTCAGGGCGAGACGTTCACGACGAGACGCTGGGCGGTGTCGCTGTTGAACCAGCCGCGGATCCCGTAAGCCCCCTCGGGGAGGACGTCGTCCCACACCCAGCGCCGGGTTTCGTTGGGGCCGAGCGGGAGTCGCGTCTCCTCGGTCCAATCGTAGGCCCGGGTGAAGACACGCTTGTCGTCGTCGTAGTCGAACGCGACCCCGAAGGTGTGCGAGACTTGATCGCCTGGCGCTTGCGGGGTCAGGCGGACCCACGCGGACGTGGAGCGCGGATTGGTGATCGAGACGATCACGGCGACGGCGCCGTCGTCGCGGCTTGCGGAAGGCTGTCGCGGGACGACCTCGATGCGCGTCGCGACGTCGTGCGGAGAGATCTCCGGTGCGCTCGGAGCTGGTGTCGGTCGTCCTCCCGCGTCTGTCTCACACGTAGTGACGCATGCGACCACGCCGTCGCACTTGACGAGGAATGCATCACGAGGATGTCCGCCAACGCGGAGCAGCGCGTGGAGCATCTCGTGGCGCACCAGCGAGCCATTCATCTTGAACGCATCCGCGAGCACGATGCGATCAGTGCCCAGTGTCACGCCCTGCACCTTTTCGCCTTCGAAGTCGATGCTCGTGGCGCTCGGCACGACGTACCACCTGATCGCCCGCAGATCGCTCTGTCGCCCGGAGCAGGACTCGGTCATCTGCCACCAGAGGGCGAATCGCGCCGGCGGATTCCAGGCGATTGCACCCGTCGGCAGCGGTGCCGTCGCGTCGCTGCACGCGATGACGAGTGCGGCGATCAGACCCGGGCTCGTGAGCACGAGCCAGAGCAGCGAGGATCGTCGCGGCCGCTTCGCGCGTTGCAGCATCAGGAAGTCACCCAACCTCGCGGTCATTGCCCGACGGTCAGCGCCGATCGCGGCAAGGTTTCGCTGTTGAACCAGCCGCGGACGCCGTAATCCCCTGGCGCAAGAATGCCGTCCCATACCCAGCGGCGAGTCTCGCCCGCCTCGAGCGGGAAACGCGTTCCTTCGACCCACGTGTAGTCCTGGATGCCGAAGGTGCCGGGATTCCCGTAGTCGACGAGGACACCGAACGTGGCCGAGTAAGGGTTTCCCGGCTCCTGCGGTGTCAGCTGCACCCACGCCGGCGTGTCGAGCGGATTCGTGATGGAGACGATCACGGCGACGGCGCCACCGTACTGACTGAATGCAGGTTGCTGAGGCACGATCTCGAAGTGCGGCGCGACGTCGCGCGGCGCGAGGACGGGCGCGTCGGGGCCTGGCACGGGGCGTCCGCCCCCCTCGTCCTCGCAGACGCTGCCGCACGCAACCACGCCGTCGCATGCCACCTGGAACGCAGCACGGGGATGTCCGCTCACGTCGAGCAAGGTATGGAGCATCTCGTGACGGGCGACCGAGCCGTTGAGCTTGTGTTCATCCGCGAGCACGATGCGATTCTTGCCGATCGCCGCTCCGACCACCTGCCTCCCGTCCAGGTCGAAGCTCCCCGTATTCGGCATGATGTACCACCTGACCGCCCGGAAATCGCCCTGCCGCCCGGAGCACGACTCCGTCATCTGCCACCAGAGGGCGAACTGCGCGGGAGGGCTCCACTCGACTGCACCTGAGGGAAGTGGGGCCATCAGATCGGTGCACGCGATGGCGCTTCCGGCGACGATGCCCATGCCGCCGAGCATGAGACCGAGCGTCGGGACTCGCACCAACCCGCCTCTGCGTCGTAGCATCAGGATGTTCGTGTGCTGAGGACAGGTTCGACGGCAACGTAGTGCGTGGATGCGCAGGTCGCCCGTGGGCGCGACGTGCAGCCGCAGCCAGCACTTGTAGTCCTCGCAGCGCAGCGCCGAGAACTCGCCGGCGTGGCGGCCGAACCCGTTCATCGAGATCAACAGGTACGTCCCCATGATCATCGGGCCGACGAGATAGCCGCCAACGGCGATCACGAGGCCGGTCACGGCGATCTGACGAATGCTGTACAGCGGCAATCCGAGCGCGGTGACGGCGACGTACAGCCCGTACCAGCCGAGCAGGAACGCCGCGACGAGATGGGCGATCGCGTGGGTGAGGCCGCCCCACCGCCGAAACTTCTCGTCGTGCGTGTCGGTGAAGAAGTAGAAGCCGAAGAGCAGGAGGAATCCCCACAGCAGGGCGATCTCGCTGTTGAGGATCCCGGCGATGATGTCGTGCACGACCTTTCGGCCGTGGCGGAGGCCCGGCTGCCGGATGTCGACCTTGATCGCCATCGCGAAGAGGAGATAGAGCAGCGCGGTGAGCTGGCCGAACTTGGGATTGATCCACCCGAAGCCGAGCAGGCGGCGCGAGAGCGACCGGGACGCTTCGGGTGCGGGATAGCTCGTCTGATATCGGTAGCCGTCCTTGAGCTCCTGTACTTCGTCGAGGTCGACGTGCGTCGGGAAGAGGAACGCACCGCCGCCACCCGCGGTGATCTTGTGCCGCCCGGCGTCGTTGCTGTGCCGGCGGTAGTGGTGCAGGTCGCCGGCGAGATAGACGGCGATCCGGTTCTCGAACACGCGCTCCTGCAGGAAAGCGAGGTTGCGCTCCGAGACGGTGCGGTCGAACTGGCGATAGCGCTGCTCGTAGATCCACTCCGGCTCGGCGACGCACAGGATGACACGATCGTCGGGCGCCATGGTGTCGGCGATCTTGCGGAAGTACTCGAGCTGCGGGTCGTCGATGTCGGACTCGAGCTGGACGTCGGTGCCGATGAGCCACCAGCCGTGGGGCAGCTTGATGGAGAAGTAGCTGCGCGACTGGTGCGTCTGCCACGCGGCGAAGCGGCGCTTGCCGCCGGTGCAGAAGATGCGCGTGAAGGCGACGAGGCTGTCGTACCAGTCGTGGTTCCCCGCGACGGCGAAGGTCTTGGGATATGGAGCTTCGGTGGTGGGCCATGCCGTCCGATACGCCGCGATGAGCTTCCGCTCGTACGCTTCGCGGCTGGCGACGGGATACACTTCGTCGCCGCCGAAGACGAGGACGTCGCCGCGCTTCGTCGTCCGACGTTCTCCAGCCACCTCGACGCCGAGCTCGGGCTGCGCGAGCGCGTGGGCGACGGCGTACGTGGAGTTCCATCCGTCGCCGGTGTCGGCGACGTAGTCGAGCCAGAGCTCGTCGCGCGACGAGTAGTCGCACTGATCGAAGCCGGGATGGCTCAGCGCATCGAGCACGCGCCGGTCCGAGTTCCGGGCGAACATGGCCGAGATGACGACGTCCAGCCCGGTGCGCACGAGCTGCCCCGGGTCGAACCAGCCGGTCATCGGCAGCCGGTCTCGCTCGGCGGGCACGGGCGGCGGCGGGGCGGGCTGCGGCGATGTCGGTGGAATGGACACGGCGTCTGGACGAGGAGAAGTGGCGCGGCAACTTGAACCCGGGCCGGGAGCGACGCAAACGCCGCCGCCCGGCAGCATACTTGTCGCGCCCCGTTCATTCATAGGATGTCCGAGACTCCCCGCCCCTCCCCTCCCGTACGCGAGCGCGACGCGACGCCGGCACCGGCCGCGTCGGCCGGCGAGCGTCGCTACACGGAGGAAGAGCTCGCGCTCATCCTGAACCGCGCCGCCGAGCGACAGGAAGGGGTGCAGGCGAGCGCGCCGCGCTACACCCTGGCCGACATCCAGGAGATCGCGGCGGGTGCGGGGATCGCGCCGGAGCACGTGTCGAGCGTCGCCGCCGCCCTCGGCGACGCGCGGGCACCGAGCGGCGGCGGCGTGCTCGGCGCGCCACATCGCTTCCGGTTCGAGGAATCGATCGAGGGGGAGTTGGCGGACGACGTGATCGGCGAGCTCTTCGACCTCGTGCGTCGCACGCTCGGCGCGCAGGGGGCGGTGACCGAGGCGCTCGGCACGGTGGAGTGGAAGGGACGGGACACCATGGGCTGGAGCTATGTCTCGGTCGCGCGGCGCGGCGGGCGAACGACGATCGGTGTTCTCTCCCTGCGGACGGACGCCGCGGGCGTCGCTGGGTCGCTTGCCGGGACGGGTGCGGTCCTCGGGTCCCTGGGACTCGGCGCGGCCGCGGTCAGCCTGGTGAGTGTGGCAGCGCCAATTGCCGCGGCGACGGGGATCGGCGCCGCGCTGGGCGGCGTGTGGATCGCGACACGCGTGGCATGGCGTCGCTACGCGCGCCGGGTCGGCGGGCAGATCGAGACGCTCGGCTCGGCGCTCGTCGCGGCGGCGCGCAGTGCGGTGGCGGACGGTCGGGTGCGCGGGCGCTGACCCCTTACTTCCCGACGAGCGCGAGTAGCCCCTTCGAGAATCCGCTGCGCCAGGCGAGGTCGTCGTGCCCGCCGGCGTACTCGTCGTACGTGAGGCGATAGCCCTTCGCCTTCAGCACGTCGCGCAGATGCCGGTTCGACGCCAGGAGATCGACGCCGCCCTCGTCCAGCCGCCCCTGCTCGTAGATGCCGGCCTCGAGGTAGTAGGCGACGTCGCGCTTCGGCGCCGCCTCGATGTCGCGCTTCATTCGCTCAGGTGATTGCTCTCCGGGCGCGGCGAACATGAACGCCCCCGACTGGGACAGCACGTTGCCGAAGATCTCGGGATGCCGGTTCGCGACGAATGCCGCGGCGAGGCCACCCATGCTCGAGCCGGCGACGACGTTGTGCGCCGGTGACGACGCGATCGCGTACTTCGAGCGCACCCACGGGATGAGCTCCGTGGCGAGGAACTCGGCGAAGTGCTCGTTCTGGTTCAGCTCCGTGTTGCGCTGCTCGTCGGGGCTGGCGACGAAGACGGCCACCATCGGCGCGACGCGCTTCGCGGCGATCAGGTTGTCGAGCATCGTCGGCACTGGGATGCTCGACACGTACTCGCCGCCGTCGAAGGTGAGCAGCAACGGCAACCCACCACCGCGCGCCAGGGTGTCGTAGCCCGGCGGCGTGTAGATCCAGACGTCGCGCGTGTTGCCGAGCAACTTGCTCGCGATCGTCGTCTTGTCGACGTGTCCCCTCGCGACGCTCGCGCGCTCGTCGCCCCATTCGTCGCGCCGCGCGCGCGGACCCTCGGCGACGGACTGCTCGCGCCCGAAGCCGGAGGCGTGCACGTGTTTGTTGAACGGATCCTTGCGGAAGGTGGCGCTGCGCTCGCCCCAATCGGTCACGTCGTTGAACGAGACGAGGTTGTCGTTGGGGGAGAGCTCGTACGAGAAGCGCGAGTCGGCGCGTCCGACGTAGCTGCGATACCACACGTCGGTGCCGCCGATGCGGGTGAGCAGCGCCTGCGCCGGCTCGATGCTGGCGATCGCCGTGTTGACGAGGGCGACGTGCTTCGTCGCCGAGTCGCCGTGCCAGAGGAAGGTGAAGAGGACGTTCGCCGTGTCGCCGGGGATGGGCTCGACGAGCGGCGTGCCGACGCGCTGGACGGTGGTCCAGAACTGCGCCTCCGCGGCGCGCGCGTCCTTCTGCGCGGATTTCCGCAGCGCAGTGATGGCCGGGCTGTCGGGCACCGCCAGCTCCGGCTCCGCGGTGCGGGCCCCGATCGACGCGGCGAAGGGGAGCGCGGCGGCGAGGACCAATGCATAGGCGAGGAGCACGCCGGCGCCATCGGTGGTGCGGGTGCGTGGCCGGCTGCCGCGCGGATCTGCTGGAGTCATGGGAATGCGGGGCTGCGGGGCTGCGTCAATGCACTTGATGCTATCCCGACCCTTGCCGGAGGGATTGCACGATCGTGCCGAGATGCCCGTGTCGACGACGTCGACCGCGAGCCCCTCTGACTCTTACGCGGAATCTCCGGCCCGACCCACTCACCACCCGGACGCTGAGCGAAGCGCAGCCCACATCCGGACAGCCCGGTTCGCCGTCTAGCGCGTCACCATGACGATGTTGCCCTGCTTGTCCTGCGTATAGAAGCGCGTGAAGTCCATCACGAGCTCGCAGACCGGCTGTCCCGCGTTCTGCGCCGGCATCCAGCGGGCATCGGGGAGCTTGCTCTTCACGGCGTCCTCGAACTCCGAGTTCGAGGCGAAGAGCGTGACCCAGGAATCCTTGCGCGCGAGACCGGTGGGATCGACGATGAACCGCGCGAGCACACTGCCGCCGACGCCCTTCAGGAAGAGCTCTTCCGGATACTTCATGCCGTAGGAGAAGCGCATCGCGCGACGGCTCTGCCAGCCGCCGTACGATTCGTCGGCGCGGAGCAGGTCGTCGATCTCGCGGACTTTCTCCTTGCTCTCGTTCTTCGCCGACCCGCCCTGCTGCCGGACCGACGCCGTGTCGGCGATGAGCATGTTGGCGAAGTTCAGCGGATACACGCGGTGCTTGAACGCCCCTTCGGCCAGCGCGTCCACCGGTCCGACGAGCGGCTCCCAGCGATAGATCACGAACTGCACGCGGTACTTCCCGGGGCGCGGCGCCTCGAGGAGGAACTGTCCGGTCGAATCGGTGACGGTGTGCTGGATC
>JAEKKK010000012.1 GCA_019510405.1 Gemmatimonadota bacterium
GCCTTCGAGGATGGATCGACGAGCGAGCCGACGTACGTCACCGTGCCCTCGATCGGCGTGGGCGCCGCGCCGGTGGTGATCGTCGCCTTCTCACCGTTCGCGACGAGGCCGATGTCCGTCTCGAACACGTTGGCCAGCACCCACACCGACGACAGATCGGCGATCGTGAACGCCGGCGTCGTGCCGGCCTGAATGAGCTGGCCCGGCGTGACGAGCTTCTCGACGACGGTGCCCTCGATCGGCGCGCGGATCACCGCGTTGGCCGAGGGCGTCGGGCCTCCGTCGCGCATCGCGGCGATGCTCGCCTCGTCCACGCCGAGGGCGCGCATCTGCTCGATCGCCGCGTCGCGGTCGGCGGCGGCGGCGGTGGCGTCGGTCGCGGCCTGCTCGGCCTCGCGTCGCGCGATCGCGTCGTTCTTGAAGAGCTGCGCGTCGAGGTCGGCGATGCGCTGCGCATTCCGGTACGTCGACTGCGCCTTCCGGAATGCGGCGATGGCGGCGGCGAAGTCGGGCGAGGTCACCGTGGCCAGCGGCGCTCCTTTCCGCACGTATGCGCCCGGGTTGACGAGGATGCGCGTGATGGGACCGGAGACCGGCGCGAGCACCTGCGTCGACCGATCGCCGTTGAAGGCGACCGTGCCGGTGGTCTGTACCGCGGAGCGGTATGGTGTGAAGCTGACGGCGGCGACGCGCACCTTCGCCAGCTGGGCCGGCGTGAGGGTGACGTCCACGGCGTGACCCGAGGAATCCGTCGCGGCGGGCGCCGCGCTGTCCGCACTCGCGCGATCCGACGGCTCGATGGAGCATGCGAGCGTGAGGGCACACGCGGCCAGCACGGCGAGGCGTGCCTGATTGATCGGCGGCATCATGGTGCTCTCCCGAGGTCGAGTGCGTCCGGCAGGCGGCCGACGGCGAGTGCGAGGTCGGCGCGGGCGCTGTTCGCGGCGGCGAGCGCGTCGGCGAACTGCGTCTGCGCGTCGATGAGGCTGCGCTGCGCGTCGAGCACATCGAGCGCCGAGGAGCCGCCGAGCGAGTAGCTCACCGTGGCGACGCGATATGCTTCGCGCGCGGACGGGAGGAGCTGGTCTCGCAGATAGACCGCCTGGCGCAGCGCCGTGCTCGCGCTCGCGTACGCCGCACGAACGTCCTGCGCGACCTGCGCCTGCAGGTCACGCTCGGTCGCGCTCAGCTCGCGCTCACGGTGCACGTTCTCGGCGATCTCACCGCGGACGTGCGAGATGTGGAAGAAGGGGATCGGGAAGGCGAAGCCGGCGGAGAAGAGGGCGCCGCTTCCTTCCGGCCCGTAGTCGCGCTGGGCTCCGATGGCGAGGTCGGGGAGCCAGTACTCTCGCGCGAGCGTCGTCGAGGCCCGGGCGCCGGCGCGATCGCTCTTGACCTGCGCGAGCTCGGGGCGCTCGCGCAGCGCATTGTTCAGGAGCTGTCCGAGGACCGGGAGCGGTGGCGGGATGGCGAGCGTGTCGGCCGGAATCACGGGCATCCCGACCGGGCGGCCGACGAGCCGGTCCAGCGCATCCGCGGCGACCGAGACGTCGCGCTCGCTGGCGATCAGATCGTTCTCTGCCTGGGCGAGGGCGACCTGCGCGCGGATGACGTCGAGCTTGGCGACCGTGCCGCCCTCGAAGCGTGCCTGCGTCTTCTTCAGGAAGTCCGCCGACAGGTCGCGCGTGAGCCGGAAGTCGTCGCGGTGTTTGATCGCGACGAGCAGCGAGTCGTAGGCGCGGGAGGTCTGGGCCGCGATCTGCTGGCGCTGCGCGGAATACGACGCCTCGAACGAGCGGATGTCCGCCACGCCGATGTTGTTCCTCAGGCGGAACTTGTCGGGGAAGGGGACGGCGAGCGAGACCGCGGCGTTCTTCTGCCCGGCACCGCCGAGCTGGAGGAAGCCCGGCTGGTTGTCGAGTGAGTAGCTGAGCACGGGGTCGGGGATCGCGACGGCCGACACGCGCCGTGCGCGTGCCTGGGCCGTCTGCTCGCGACCGACCTCGAGCTGCGGGTTGTACTTCAGCGCGGCGGCGATCGCCGCGCGTCGGGTGAGGACGACGGAGTCCGGGAGATCGGCCTCCGGCGTCTGTGCGCCAATCGCTGTGGCGTAGAACGCCACGGCGAGCGCTGCCGTGATCTTGTGCATTGCACTCTGCGTGAGGTGAACGGACGCCCACCGCGGGACGCGGTATGGACGTCAGGCGATCGACTCAGGCGGAGTGAGGTGGGGCTCGCGAGTTGTTGGAGCCGGCCCGGTCGTGCTGCGCGAAGCTGCGCGCGAACGCCGGCGCGATGGCGTCGACGCTGCGCACCATCGCCTCGCCGAGGCGCGGCGGCTCGTCGAGGCAGCCGAGGATGCTGGAAAGCGTGCAGGCCGGGCAGACGTCGGGGTGGTGTCCGACGTGGGGCGCCGTGCGCGGCGCTTCGACGTGCGCGCTTAGCGCGCGCTCTTCGCGGCCCTCGCTGAGGGGGACGAGCACGACGAGGAGCTGCGCCACCAGGGCCAGGCTGCGGCCGAGGCGACGAAGCCAGTGCCGATGCGTAGCGGTTCGGCTCGTCGTGCGAAACGTCATATCCAGCAGAATACCCCGGGAACCCGGAAGGTGCCACCGGCCTGGCGGGGCCGATCAAGGGTGATCGCCCGCGCCTACATGAGATGGACGATCGACCCGTTCCGTGGTCGCGCCGTGGGGAAAGGTCCCTGCAAGAACGAGTGCGAACGGGCGCACACGGTCAGGGGAGCCGGTGGGGATGCGTGGGCACCGCCTCGGCGCCGTCGTCGGAGGGGCTGTTGCCGGGACGTCCCGGGATCGGGAGGCCGTAGAAGGCCGACTCGTCGCTCTCCCCCTCGCGTCTGGCGATGACCGACCATTCGCCGTCGTTCTCGAGGACGACGACGCGAGCGTCGGAGAGGGAGCGAAGGCCCGCCTTGCGCACCGCGGCGCGGACCTCGTCCGCGCTGATGCTGCTCTGGCGGAGCCGGTCCTCGAGGAGTTGGCCGTCCCACAGGAGCACGTCCGGCCGCTCGCGCACGACGTGGTGAACGGGGAGCAAGCGGGACTGCAGATAGCGGATGATCTCCTGGATGACGAGGAGGGTGGCCAACGCGGCGACGGCGTCGACGACGGCGACGTCGCGCGAGATGGCGCCGGTGGCGACGACGGATCCGAGGGTGACGGTGAAGACGATGTCGAAGCCGGACATCCTGGCGAGTGCCCGCTGGCCGACGAAGCGGAGCATGGCGACGACGATGAGGAAGACCATCGCCGAGGCGAGGACGACGTGTCCGACGGAGGCCCAGGAGTGGAAGAACATGGATCCGGAGGGCGCAAAGGACGCGCCCGGCGTGCGGTGAAAGCGTTGTGTGAGCGGCATCCCGATGTCGCGTCGAGTGCCAGAGGCGCGATAGATCGGGATGGCGACCACCCTCCTGGACGCGGTGCGGCTCGAGCTCCGGACGCGGCATTACAGCAGGAGAACGGAACAGGCCTACGTCGCATGGATCCGCCGATACATTCGCCATCATGGCGGCCGCCATCCGCGCGACCTCGACGAGCCGGAGGTGCGTGACTACCTGGCCCATCTCGCGACGGAGCGGAAGGTGAGCGCCTCCACCCAATCCCAGGCGCTCGCCGCGATCCAGTTTCTCTATCGCGACGTACTGCGCCGACCGATCGGGTTCGTGACCGGCGTCCCCCGCGCGAAGCGACGGGAGCGACTCCCCGTCGTGCTGACGCGGAACGAGGTGCGCGCGTTGATCGAACAGCTCACCGGGACGAAGCGCATCATGGCGCTGCTGCTCTACGGCGCCGGGCTCCGACTGAACGAGTGTCTCGCGCTGCGCGTGAAGGACATCGACTTCGAGATGCGGCAGATCGTCGTGCGGGGCGGGAAGGGCGACAAGGATCGCGTGACGATGTTGCCCGCGAGCGTCGAGGCCGCGTTACGCGCACATCTCGACGAGGTCCGCGCCCTGCACGCTCGGGACGTCGCGGCAGGCGGCGGCGCGGTGCAGCTCCCGGGCGCCCTGGCGCGCAAGCTTCCCGAGGCGGCACGTGCGTGGGGGTGGCAGTGGGTCTTCCCGGCGTCATCACGCTACCGTGACGCCGACACCGGCACGCTGCGGCGGCACCACCTGCACGAATCCGTGCTCCAGCGCGCAGTCCACGAGGCCGGGCGGCGCGCACTGCTCACCAAGCGGGCGACCTGTCACGGCCTGCGCCACTCGTTCGCCACGCACCTTCTCGAGGACGGCTACGACATCCGCACGGTGCAGGAGCTCCTCGGCCACAAGGACGTGAGCACGACGATGATCTACACGCACGTGTTGAATCGTGGCGGGCGCGGGGTCCGGAGCCCGGCGGACGGGTGGTAACGGGCGGGATCTCTGCAGCCATGCGCGCTCGCGCCGTATTTGGCTTATCCAGCGGTTTCGCGCCGCAGAAGATTCGAGCAGCTTTGTGAACTTTCTAGTCGGGTGGCAGGGGCCGTCGCACGGACTTGGCGATGGCGTTAGACGCGCGGAAGTGCAAGCTTTGCGTATTGACTTCGGCAGCATAATTCGCGTTAGGCGGCGCCACGGTCGCCACACATCACACGGCAAGACGATCCGTCCGCGCGGCGGCCCGAAATATTTCGGAAGGGGTTCGTCGTGTTAGGCCGTGTGCACCAGGGCCCACGGATAGCGAGGGAATCGTTCGGTCGCGCGCCGCGCGGTGCGTCCACTCGCGGTCGCGCTCCCCGCGCCAGCCCGGCGCCGGACCGACGTGGGATCTTCTGTCCCGTGCGCGCTCGCGTTGCCTCGCGCGTTGTTCCGTGCCCGGCTCCGCCTAACGAATCGCTGCAACAGTCGGGCGACTGCATGAAGGAAGTAGTGGTAGCCGCCGCTCTGGCT
>JAEKKK010000013.1 GCA_019510405.1 Gemmatimonadota bacterium
CTTTCGCCGATAGCCGACCCCTCATTCCGGGAGCCAGTATGCCAGTCTCGGTACCAAGTGCTAGGTACTCGGTACTGGGAGTGGCAGTTCAAGTCACGACATCCACTTCGGGACGTTGGGTGCGGGCGCCTGCTCCGGGGTGCGCACCTGAAGGGGCACCTCGGCGCGGACGTCTCCGTCGAGGCCGACGTGCATCACGTAGGCGCCGCTCTGGTCGAGCGGCAGGTCGAGCTGGGCGATGAGCGGGAAGTCCATCTCCTGAACGCCCTGCGGCGGTTGTGCGACGCCGAGCTCTCCCTCGCTGCTCCACAGCTCGTTGCCGCTCGGGCTGAGCCAGCGCAGCGTGACGCGGTGTGCACCGACGTCGAGCGCGTTGCCCTTGAGGTGCACCACGAGTGTGGCGCGCGGGTGCAGCGCCGGAAGCGTGCCGACCTGAAGCGCGTCGAACACACCGAGGATGTTGAGCTTCCCTTCCTGCGAGAGGTTCGCCGCGTCGGCGAAGAGCGCGAAAGTGACGTGCATGCAGCGAAGCTAGCGGTGTCGCGTCCCGTTTGCGACGCTCGCACCCCCATCTAGCTTTCGGCATGTCATCGTCTGCCCTCAAGCGCGCCGAGCCTGCACGGCGGCGCAAGCTCGTCCTGTTCGACATCGACGGCACCATTCTCTGGACCGACGGAGCCGGACGACGGGCCGTCTTCGGGGCGCTCTTCGAGCGTTTCGGGACGATCGACCCGGGC
The DNA here is from genome assembly GCA_019510405.1 of Gemmatimonadota bacterium. Lineage (GTDB taxonomy): Bacteria > Gemmatimonadota > Gemmatimonadetes > Gemmatimonadales > Gemmatimonadaceae > AG11. The sequence goes on from JAEKKK010000013.1 coordinate 738, forward strand.
GATCACCGGTTCGACGGCAAGACGGATCCGCAGATCGTGCGCGAGCTACTGCAGAAGACGGGAGTGAGCGACGAGGACATCGACGCGCACCTGAAGCAGGTGTTGGAGCGCTACTACTCGTTCCTCCGTGCGGAGCTCGACGGCGCCGACCATCGTGACCACGTCTTCCCCGGCGTGCACGAGCTGCTCGACGAGCTCGAGGAACGCGACGACGTGGTGCTCGGGCTGCTGACCGGGAACATCGAGGCGGGGGCCCACGCGAAGCTGGCCGCGGTCGGCATTGCGCCGCAACGGTTCGTCGTCGGCGCGTTCGGCTCCGATCATCACGATCGCCCGGAGCTCCCGGAGATCGCGCGCCGGCGCGCCGAGCAGGCTCTCGGACAGCCAATCGCCGGGCGCGACGTCGTCGTGATCGGCGACACGCCGGCCGACGTGGCATGCGGCATGGGGATCGGCGCGCGCGCGATCGGGGTCGCCACCGGCCGCTACTCCGTCGACGAGCTGCGGGCGTGCGATCCCGCCGCCGTCTTCGCCGACCTCACCGATACGGACGCCGTGGTCCGCGCGATCCTCGAAGCATGAGCGCCATGCTCGAGGTCGAGCTGAAGAGCGTGGTGGACGATGTCGCGCGCCGCCGCGCGAACGTGGAGCGCGCCGGCGCCATGGTCGTGTACGCGGGGCGGCTCGAGGACCGGCGGTGGGACACGCCCGACCGCACGCTCCTCGCGAAGGATCACGTGCTCCGGGTACGGACCTATCGCAATGAGTCCGGCGCGCGCGCGGAGCTGGACTGGAAGGGCCCGACGCGTCGCGAGGGGGGCTACAAGCTGCGCGACGAGCTCGAGACGCGGGTCGCCGACCCGGACGTGCTCGCCGAGATTCTCTCGATGCTCGGCTACGAGGTGAGCATCGCGATCGACCGCGAGATCGTGCAGTACGATCTCGACGGGACGATGATCCGCTTCGAGCACTATCCGCGCATGGACGATCTCGTGGAGGTCGAGGGAGAGCCGGAAGAGATCGAGCGCGCCATCGCCATCCTCGGGCTGCCGCGTGACGGATTCACCACCGACCGTCTCCCCGACTTCGTGCGCCGCTACGAGGAGCGCACGGGGGAATGCGCCTTGATCGCGGACTCGGACACGGGCGACTCGCCGTTCGACGTGGCCAATGCCTGAAGGCGAGCTGCCCGAGCTCGCGCGATCGTTGCGCTCGCTCGGCGCGGCCCGCGATGCGGCGACGCAGGCGGCGCACGACGCGATCTTTCCTCCGTTGATCGCTGCCCGGGTACGCGCCTCGCGAGCCGAGGGACGCGACGTCGTCCACGCCTTCAACGGCGCTGCGCTCGGGGAGCAGATCGAGCGTGCGGTGACATCCGCCGCGACGCTCGGGACCATCCACCCCTCGGTGGCGCGATCGCGCTCGGCGCGAGCGAAGGATCTGCTCGGCCCACTCCAGGCGGCGTTCGCTACGCTGGACGAGCAGGCGCGCGCGGCGGCGGCCGCAACGCCCGGCTCGGAGCCATGGGAGTCGTGGGTGGAGTCGCTGCGGCGGGCGTTCGTGGCCGCGGACGAGGTCTGCGGCCACCTCGCGCGCGTGCTCGCCGAGCCGCCGGCGGAGCAGGAGGAGCGGGGCTGGTTCAGGCGGCGGCGCGGCTGACGCGTACGCGTCGCGCGTTCGGCCGATGGATTTGGCTGGCACCGCCTCGTAAATCCCGATACATTTCCTCGGCAATGAGCTGCCCCCGAGGACTCCCCCTATTCGTTGCCCTGGCCGCGTGCTGCGTCGCCCTTCCGGCGTCGGCCCAGGAGCACCCCGCGCGCCGCGCGGCGAACATCGTCAGTGTGGCCGTCGAGGAGTACTCGAAGGCAGTCGATGCACGAGGCCGTCTCATCAGCGCGCAGGAGTACCAGGAGACGAACGACTTCCTGGTCGACGCGAAGCGGGCGGCGGAGCGGCTCTCGGGGTCGAACGCGGCGCCGGCGCACGCGCTGCTGGACTCGATCACCGTGGCGGTCGCGGCCAAGCGGCCCCCCACCTCGGTCGACTCGCTCGAGCAGCGGTTCTCCGCGGTGCTCGGCAACGAGGCCAAGCTCGAGCTCCCCGTCACGGCGCTGAACCTCGCCGAGGGGAAGGCGATCTTCGACAAGAGCTGCGCGAGCTGCCATGGGGCGACCGGGCGCGGTGACGGGCCCGCCGGCGCGACGCTGAATCCGAAGCCGCCGCCGATCGGCACCATGGAGCACATGCGGGGAGTCACGCCCGCGCTCACCTACCGGGTGCTGTCGGTGGGCATCGCCGGGACGCCGATGGCGGGCTACGCGTCGGCGCTGACCCCGGAGCAGCGCTGGAACGTGGTGGCGTACGTCAACTCGCTCCGGGCGTCGCATGCGGAGCTGATGGAAGGCGAGGGCCTCTTCACGCAGCGCTGCGCCTCGTGTCATGGCGTGGCCGGTGCCGGCGACGGTGTGCTGGCGCGGTCGTTGACGCGACTTCCTCCCGAGATCGGCACCGTCGCCTGGCAGGTGGAGCACAGCGACGAGCAGCTGGCCGAGGTGATCCGCGGCGGCATTCCCGCCACGGCTATGCCGGCATCGGGCGAGCTCAGTCCGGCGCAGGTGCAGAGCATGGTCGCGTACGTCCGCACGCTGCCGATGAAGGACCGCAATGGCGGCGTCGCGTCGGCGGACAGCAGCGCGTCGCGCGACGTGTCGCGCAACATCGTCGCCCTGCTCGAGCAGTCGCTCAGCGCGGCGAAGAGCGGCCGCCCGGGGGATGCGGCCGACAAGGCGACCGACGCCTACATGGCGTTCGAGCCGATCGAGTCGCCCGCACGCGCGAAGAACCCGGGCCTCGTCGCGTCGATGGAGCGCATCTTCGCCGACTTCAAGGCGGCGGTCCGCAGCAACGACGTGCGCGGCGCCGAGCGCCTGCGCGACGCGATCGAGGCCGGACTCCCCGAAGTGGAGGCGCTGACGCAGCCGGCGGGGAGCGGGTGGGAAGCGTTCTGGCAGTCGTTCCTCATCATCCTGCGCGAGGGCTTCGAGGCGATCCTCGTCGTCGGAGCGGTCGTCGCGTTCCTGATCAAGACGGGCCACCGCGAGCGGCTGCGCAACATCTGGTGGGGCGTGGGCTACGCCCTGCTCGCCAGCGCCGCGACGGCGATCGTGCTCAAGACGCTGCTGTCGGCGATGCCGGCGAGCCGCGAGATCATCGAGGGGCTCACGCTGCTCGTCGCCGTGGGCGTGCTCTTCTCGGTGAGCTACTGGCTGATCTCGAAGGTCGAGGCGGCGAAGTGGCAGGCGTTCATTCGCGACAAGGTGAACAACGCGCTGCAGCACGGCGGCGGCCGCGCGCTCACCTTCGTCGCGTTCCTCGCCGTGTACCGCGAGGGTGCCGAGACGGCGCTGTTCTACCAGGCGCTGTTCAACGAAGGCCCGAACGTCGCCTTCCCGCTCTCGATGGGAATCGTGGCGGGGTTCGCGGCACTCGGCGTGATCTTCACGCTGTTCTACCGCTTCGGCGTGAAGATTCCGCTGCGTCCGTTCTTCTCGGTCACGAGTGTGCTGCTGTACCTCATGGCGTTCGTGTTCATGGGGAAGGGGATTCGCGAGCTGCAGGAGGGGAATGCGATCCCGCTGACGGCGATCCCCGGTTTCCCGCACTCGGAGCTGCTTGGGCTGTACCCGAGCTGGCAGGGGGTGCTGGCGCAGCTCGCGCTGCTGCTCCTGTTCGCGTTCGCGGTGCTGAAGACGTTCTGGCCGAAGCGTTCGGTGGCCTTGCCGACGGTCATGCCCGCGGCACCAGCGCCCGCCCCGGATGCGCTCTCGGCGATCCGCGCCGAGAACGAGGAGCTGCGGCGCCGGCTCGCGGCGCTCGAGGAATCGGTGAACCGCGCGGCGGCGCGCGAGTTGGGGGGCGCGAGCACGGTGGTATCGTCGGACTGATCTCGGCGCTCGCGTTCGGGTCGGATGATCGCGCGGGTCGGTCGCGCGAGGGTATTCCGGCGGCGCCTCCGGGCTTACACGCTGCGAGCCTCGCGCAAACGGCCGCGCGAGTCTCTTGCTACGCCCGAGGGCGCCGCCTCCACACCCTCGCGCTCCCTCCTATCGAGATCGCCGAACGGCGCGCGCGACGCTTCTGCGGCGACAG
>JAEKKK010000014.1 GCA_019510405.1 Gemmatimonadota bacterium
GTGGACGCGGGCGGCCTACGCCCGAGCTATCTCGGCCCGCCGGAGAGCTGGCGCGCCATTGCCACGGAAGTTCAGCCGTGAGCGGCCGGCACGAGGGAACCATCGGTGTCTCCGGGCCGATAGCTTATTGGCCGGGCTCGCCGCCGATGCGCGTGCGACGGCATGACGCCGGTGCATCGCGATGCGCGCGGGCCGAATCAACATCGATCGAGGCGTGATGAAGCATACTTTCGAGCCAGTCGTAAAGCAGAGCCTGCCCGATCGGCTCGCCCGCCAGATCCGCGGGACGATCCAGAGTGGCAACTATCGCCGTGGCGACCGGTTGCCGCCCATCGTCGAGATGGCCAAGCGGTTCGAGGTCGGTCAGCCCAGCATTCGCGAAGCGCTCAAGAAGCTCGAGGCGATGGGGGTCGTGCAGATCCGCCATGGCGCAGGGGTCTTCGTCACGCGGAGCGAGGAAGTCCTCGTGCTCGGCAATCCGGATTACGCGGGGACCGTCACGAAAAAGCTGCTGCTCGACCTGATCCGCGCGCGCATCCCGATAGAAAGTCAGTCGGCAGCCGACGCGGTGCGCAACGCCACGCCTGAGCAGTTGGTCGAATTGCGACGAATCCTCATCGAAGCGGGACAGCATCTCCGCGACGACGAGGTGCTCAACACGGTGAACATGGAGTTCCACGGCAAGATCGCCCAGGCGTCGGGTAACTCCGTGACAGCGCAGCTGTTGAACGTTCTCCACGAGCTGTTCACCGACGAGCAGCGTCTCATCCTCGGCATCTTCGGTTCACGCGAGGCGGATCATCAGGACCACCTGGCGATCCTCGATGCGATCGAGCGTCGTGACGAAGCGCTTGCGGTCGAGCGGATGCGCACGCATCTGGAGAGCGTTGAGGCAGCAATCCTGCGTTGGGATCCGGAGGATCATCCGGTGAAGTGAAACGTCGGCCTTCCCACCTGCGGAAGACGACGGACGTCGCAATGCAGGTGACATTGGTTCGTGAGGTGTGACATGTACGCTCGTCTCCGGCTCGGGCTTCCACTCCTCCTGCTCTGTGGGGCGTGCGTGTCCTCACGGGCGAATGCCAGGCACCGCGTGGACATGACGGTCCTCACGCAGGACGACCTCGTGGATCATCAGTACGAAAACGTACTGGAGGCGGTGCAGACCCTCCGCTCCAACTGGCTGAACGAGCGAGGCCCCGACAGCTTCGCGGCGCCGAGCCACATCTGGGTCTACGTGGACAACACGCGCGTGGGCGGGGTCCAGTCGCTGGCGACGATCTCGACGCGCTACATCTCGTCCATCCGCAAGGTCAACGGGATCGACGCGACCGCCCGGTGGGGGATCGGCCATTCGGCGGGGGTGATCGCGGTCATGACCTGGCCGCCGCAGGATGCCTCGCTGCCGCCCACACCTCCCGACACCACGGCGCACCACCTGAACTGACGTAGCACGCAGTCGCGCGCCCGGCGGCCGTTCGATATAATCGACACGCCGGGCCGCGATCACACGGGGTCGCCACCCTCCCGTGCGGCCGGCCGAGGTCGCCCACATTTCACCTCTGCTCCGTGCCGACGTCCAGCTCTCAACCAGCCGGCGTGCCGACGCTGCTCGGCGCCCAGCGATCGCTCGTCGCCCCCGCGCTGGTGCGACGCTGGATCGTGCGTATCGGGCCGGCCCTGGGACTGATCGCGATCATCCTGGTTTTCAGCCTCCTGACCCACGAGCCGGGCCGCTACCTCTCGGCGTTCAACCTCCGCATCGTCCTCTCCCAGACGGTGATCACGGCGATCGGCGCGATCGGGATGACGATGATCATCGTGAGCGGCGGGATCGATTTGTCGGTGGGCGCGACGATTGCGCTCACCGGGGTCATCACGGCGCTCGGCATCGGGGCTGGATGGCCGCCCTCGCTCGCACTCCTCGCCGCCGTCGCCACGGGCGGCGTGATCGGCTTCTTCAACGGCGCGATGATCACGACGCTGCGGGTGGTGCCGTTCATCGTCACACTCGGCATGCTCGGCATCGCGCGCGGCGTCGCGAAGTGGCTCGCTCACGAGCAGACGGTGAACGTGCCGGCAACCTGGCTGAACAATCTGCTCGTCACCTTCCCGAAGCCTTCGTGGATCGTGCTGCCCATCGGCGTGTGGGCGACGCTCGCGCTGGCCGGCCTCGCCGCGCTGGTGCTCGGCCGCACCGTGTTCGGACGGCGGGTCTTCGCGCTCGGCTCCAACGAGGCGGCGGCGCGCGCCTGCGGCGTGGACACGGGCCGGCTGCGCATCGCCATCTATTCCATTGCCGGCTGTCTGTTCGGGCTCACGGGCGTGATGCAGATGTCCCGGCTGCGGCAGGGCGATCCCACCGTCGCCAACGGCGCGGAGCTCGACATCATCGCCGCCGTGGTGATCGGGGGCGGAAGCCTGAACGGCGGGGAAGGCAGCATCGCCGGCTCGATCATCGGGGCGCTGATCATGGCCTTCCTGCGCAACGGCTGCCAGCAGATGGGGTGGCCGAACTACATCCAGGAGATCATCATCGGCGTGATCATCGTCCTCGCCGTGGCGCTCGATCGCCTGCGCGCGACGTGGGCGGAGCGCTCCGCGGCGGCCGCCCTCGCGGCGGGAGTCTAGCGGTGACGCGACCGCGCGTGGTGGACGCGCACGTGCACTTCTGGGATCCGGGGCGGCTCGACTATCCGTGGCTCGCCGAGACGCCGGCCCTCCAGCGTGCCTTCGGCCCGAAGGACTTCGTGCCGCTGGAGCAGGGGACGGTCGACGCGGTGCTCTTCGTGGAGGCCAACGTCGCGCCGGGGCAGAGCCTGCGCGAGGTGCAGTGGGTGGAGGAGCTCGTCGAGGCGGAGCCGCGCATCGCGGGCATCGTCGCCTTCGTCGATCTGCTCGATGAGTCGTCGCGCAACTGGGCGCTCGCCCACATCAGCGGGCTCCCGCACGTCGTCGGCGTGCGGCACAACATCCAGCACCACCGCACCGGCTTCGCCCTGCAGCCCGTGTTCGTGCGCGGCGTGCAGGAAGTCGCCGAGCACGGGCTCCCCTTCGAGCTGTGCATCACGGCGGACCAGCTGCCGGAAGCGATCGCGCTCGTCGAGCGCTGCCCGGAGACGCGTTTCGTACTCGATCACTGCGGCAAGCCCGCGATCCGCCACGACGCGTTCGAGCGCTGGGCGGAGCGGCTCGCCGTCCTCGCACTCCACGACCGCGTCGTGTGCAAGATTTCCGGCCTGCTCACCGAAGCACGCGCCGATCAGCGCGATGCCGAGTCGCTGCGTCCGTACGTCGAGCAGGCGAGGGCGTGCTTCGGCGCATCACGTCTGCTCTACGGCTCGGACTGGCCCGTCGCGCGGTTGGGGGGCGGCGCCGAGCGCTGGCGCACGATCGTGGACGAGCTCACGGCGCAGTGGCCGGAGTCGGAGCGACACGCGCTCCTCGGCGAGAACGCGGCACGATTCTACGACCTCGAGGTTCCCGTTCATGGCTGACGCATCCGCGGCCACCCTCGCCGGCCGGACGGCGATCGTCACCGGCGGCGGCTCCGGGATCGGGCAGGCCATCGCGCGGCTGTTCGCGGCGCGCGGCGCGCGGGTGGGCATCATCGACATCTCGCCGGCGGACGAGACGCTGGAGGCTATCCGTAACGGCGGCGGGATCGCCAGCGCTCTCGCGTGCGACGTGTCGCGCCAGCACGAGGTGTCGCGCGCGTTCGCCGCGGTCGAGGACATGTACGGGCCACTCGACGTCCTCGTCAACAGCGCGGGAGTGGCGCACGTCGGCACGATCGAGACGACGAACGAGGATGATCTCGATCGCGTCTACACGGTCAACGTGAAGGGCGTCTACAACTGCCTCAAGCTCGGCGTCGCGTCGATGAAGGATCGCGGCGGCGCGATCCTCAACGTGGCGTCCGTGGCCGCGACCGTCGGGATCCCCGACCGCTTTGCGTACTCGATGAGCAAGGGCGCCGTAGTGACGATGACCCTGTCCGTCGCGCGCGACTTCATCAACCGGAAGATCCGCTGCAACTGCATCTCGCCGGCGCGCGTGCACACCCCGTTCGTCGACGGCTTCCTGGCCCGCAACTATCCCGGGCGCGAAGCCGAGGTGTTCGAGCAGCTCGCGCGCACGCAGCCGATCGGGCGGATGGGAAAGCCCGACGAGATCGCCGAGCTCGCGCTCTATCTCTGTTCCGACGCCGCGTCGTTCATCACGGGCAGCAACTACACGATCGACGGCGGATTCACCACCCTCAAGATGTGATGCGATGAAACTCATTCGGTTCGGGGCGGCGGGGCAGGAGCGGCCCGGCGTCATCCTCGCAGACGGTCGGCGCGTCGACGCGTCGGGCTTCGGCCAGGATTGGGACGAGCGGTTCTTCGGCGGCGACGGCCTCGCGCGCCTGGCGCAGTGGCAGGCCGCCGAGGGCGAGCGCGCGCCGGTGGTCGGCGACGAGGTGCGGCTCGGGTCGCCCCTCGTGCGCCCGAGCAAGATCGTCTGCGTCGGCCTCAACTACCGTGACCACGCGCGCGAGTCGGGGATGGCCGTCCCGGCCGAGCCGGTGATTTTCTTCAAGGCGACGAGCGCCATCGTCGGGCCGAACGACGACGTCGTCATCCCGAAGGGCAGCACGAAGACCGACTGGGAGGTGGAGCTCGCGGTCGTCATCGGTCGCGCGGCCGGCTACGTGACCGAGTCGGCTGCGCTCGCGCACGTGGCAGGCTACGTGCTGCACAACGACTACTCGGAGCGCGTCTTCCAGCTCGAGCGGGGCGGCCAGTGGGTGAAAGGGAAGAGCTGCGGCACGTTCGCACCGATCGGCCCATTCATCGCGACGCCGGACGAAGTCGGCGACGTGCACGATCTCT
>JAEKKK010000015.1 GCA_019510405.1 Gemmatimonadota bacterium
CGCGCACAGCCACCCAGCGCGGCGACGGCCGCCGCCGCACCCGCCGTCGCGAGGAACCGCCGCCGATCCATTCCCTGGTCGCTCATCACGCTACCTCCACGAATCGCTCTTTGGTGAGCCGCACGAGGTCGTCGAGCGGCGTCTGCCAGATCTCCTCGTTGAAGATCTCCACCTCGATCGGTCCCCGATAGCCCGCCCGCTCGATCTCCCCGCGAATCCGCCGCAGCTCGATCACCCCGTCACCCATCATCCCGCGGTTCATCAGGACGTTCTTCACCGGCACCAGCCAGTCGTTCACGTGGTAGCCGGCCACGCGATCGCCCAGCCGCGCGATCTCCTCCGCGCGCTCCGGATCCCACCACACGTGGTACACGTCCACCACGACACCCACGTTCGCCGAGTCGAAGCGCTCCGAGATCAGCCGTGCCTCCCGCATCGTCGTGATGCACGACCGCTCGGCCGCGAACGCGGGATGCAGCGGCTCGATGCCGAGCCGCACGCCGCGCTCCGCCGCGTACGGCGCGATCGCCGCGATGCCGTCGGCCACCATCTCGCGCGCCGCGCCGATGTCGCGGTCGGTCGCCGCGCCGCACACGAGCACCAGCACCTCGGCGCCCAGCGTCGCGGCTTCGTCGATCGCGCGCCGGTTGTCGTCGATCCTCGCGCTCCGCTCGGCCGCCGTTGGGGCCGGGAACATCCCGCCGCGACAGAGGCTGGAGACGCGCAGCCCGGCGTCGCGCACGAGTCGCGCGGCGCGCTCGAGCCCCGTCTCGGCGAGCTTGTGCCGCCAGATCGAGATGCGCGGCACGCCGTGCCGCGCGCACGCCTCGATCACGTCGGGGAGCGACGCGCGCTCCGCCGTCGCCTGGTTGAAGCTCAGGAGCGACGCATCCTTTAGCGGCGCCGCGCCGCCGGCCGATGCAACCGCGGACGCGAGCGACGTCCGTCCACCGAGCGCACCGCCGAGGTCCGTCACTGGATCCCCGCCACGGCGAACACGCCGCGCGCCCGCGACGCCGCCAACTCGGGATCGACGAACAGCCCGCACGCATCTGCCAGCCGAATCAGCTCGCCGAGGTGCACCGCCGTGCGCGCGCTCTCGGCGCCGCCGAGCATGCGGAAGTGATCCTGATGACCGTTGAGGTATGCGAGGAACACGATCCCCGTCTTGTAGGCGTGCGTCGGCTTCCTGAAGATGTGCCGCGAGAGCGGCACCGTCGGCTCGAGCACCTCGCGGAAGGTGAGGACGTCGCCGGCGTCGAACGCCTGGAGGGCGGCAGACGCAGCGGGCGCGATCCCGTCGAAGATGCCGAGCAGCGCGTCGCTGTAGCCCTGTTCGTCGCCGTGGATCAGCTCCGCGTAGTTGAAGTCGTCGCCGGTGTACATGCGCACGCCCTTCGGCAGGCGACGGCGCATGTCGATCTCACGCTGCGCGTCGAGGAGCGAGATCTTGATGCCGTCCACTTTCTCGCGGTGCGCCTCGATCACGCCGAGGCAGACCTCCATTGCCTGATCGAGATCTGCAGTGCCCCAATAGCCGGCGAGCTGCGGGTCGAACATGTCGCCGAGCCAGTGCAGAATGACGGGCTGCTTCACCTGTCGCAGCACGCCGCCGTAAATCTCGCGGTAGTCGTCGGCCGAGCGCTCCGCCTTGGCGAGCGCGCGGCTCGCCATGAGGATCACGCGTCCCCCGACAGATTCCACGAAGCCGACCTGCTCCTCGTACGCGCGACGCACGTCGTCGAGCGTCACCGACGGCGTCGGCGCGAGATGATCCGTCCCCGCACCGAACGCGATCGCGCCGCCCTCGGCCTTCGCCTACGCCTGCGCGCGACGGATCAGCTCCTGGGCCGACTTCCACTGCAGCCCGCCGCCGCGCTGGGCGGTGTCCATCGCCTCGGCGACGGCGAAGCCGTACTTCCAGAGATGCCGCCGATACGCGAGCGTGGCGTCCCAATCGATCGCGTTCTCGGTGAAGACGTCCACGTCGCGACGCGGATCGGCGACGACGTGCCCCGCCGCGTATGCGACCCGCTTCCGGAACGGCGCCGTCGGCTGCGGCCACGCACGCGGCGCGCGCAGCGTGAAGGGCGCGAGCGAGCCGTCGAGGCAGGGCAGGGTCAGAGTGCGCGACATCGACTACGCCGGCTGGAGCGCGCCGACGCGCGGCAGGGCAGGGACCTCCAGCCAGCGCTGCTCGGCCCACGACTTGAGCCCGAGCTCGGCCAGCTGAACACCCTTTGCACCTTCATAAAAGTCGTAGATGTACGGCGTGCCGATCGCGACGTGCCGCAGGAACATCTCCCACTGGTACTTGAACGCGTTGTCGAACTCGCCGTTGTCCGGCACGTCGGTCCAGTCGGCGAAGAAGTCGAACGGGTTCTCGATGTCCGGGTTCCACGTCGGACGCGGCGTGTTCACGCGGTGCTGGGTCTTGCAGCCGCGCAGTCCGGCGATCGCGCTGCCTTCCGTGCCGTCCACCTGGATGGAGAGTAGCTCGTCGCGATACACGCGCACCGCCCACGACGAATTGAACTGCGCGATGATCTCGCCTTCGCTGCCGGCGAGCTTGAACGTGCCGTACGCCGCGTCGTCCGCCGTGGCGCGGTAGCGCTTGCCGCTCTCGTCCACGCGCTCGGGGATGTGCGTCGCCGCGATGCACTGCACCGCCCTCACCTCGCCGAAGGTGTGATCGAGCACGTAACGCCAGTGGCAGAACATGTCGGCGATGATCCCGCCGCCGTCTTCCGTGCGGTAGTTCCACGACGGACGCTGCGCGGGCTGTCCGCCCCAGTCGCCCTCGAACACCCAGTAGCCGAACTCACCGCGCACGCTGAGGATGCGGCCGAAGAATCCGGAGTCGACGAGGCGCTTCAGCTTGCGGATACCGGGCAGGAACAGCTTGTCCTGCACGACGCCGTGCTTCACCCCCGCCTGGTCGGCGAGCCGCGCGAGATCGAGCGCTTCTTCCGTGCTGACGGAGAGCGGCTTCTCGCAGTAGACGTGCTTCCCGCGCTCGATCGCGCGGCGCACGTTGGCGGCGCGTAGCTGCGTCAGCGTGGCGTCGAAGAAGATCGTGTCGTTCTCGTTCGCCAGCGCCTTCTCGAGGTCGGTCGAGACGCGATCGATGTTGTACTTCGTCGCCAGCGCGCGAAGCTTGCGCTCGTCGCGCCCGACGAGAATCGGATCCGGCATCAGCCGCGTGCCGTCCGGCATCGGAACACCCCCCTGCTCGCGGATGGCGACGATGGAGCGCACGAGGTGCTGGTTGAGGCCCATGCGTCCCGTGACGCCGTTCATGACGATGCCAATGCGGTTCCCAGACATGGAAAGATCTCTGTTTGCGGGGATGCGGAGATGCGGAGATGCGGGGATGCGAACCGTTAACTGTTCACCGTGAACTGTTCACCGTTCACGCGTGCTCCAACACGGGGATGCGCGGCGCGTCGTCTGCCTTCGTGCTCGGCAGCATCGCGATCGCCACCGCGCCGACCAGCGCGAACCCGATCAGCGTGGAGAAGCCCGTCACGTAGCTGCCCGACACGTCGTGCAGGCGGCCGACGAGCACGGGTGCCGTCGCCTCCGCCACGCCGTCCGCGGCGAGCACGATTCCCATCGCGCGGCCCAGCACGCGCGTGCCGAACAACTCGGCCGCCATCAGTGGGATCACCATGTACTCGCCACCCAGCCCGATGCCGAACACGATGGCGAACAGCGTCACCGCGCCACGCGTGCTCGCATAGAGCAGGATCGGGATCGAACCCGCGATGAGCAGATAGATCAGCAGCATCACGCGCTTCTTCGGCCAGCGGTCGGCGAGCCAGCCCATCGTGAGCCGTCCCACGAGGCTCGCCGCGAGCGTGAGCGAGGCGACCCCCGCCGCCGCGGCCTGCGTGTAGCCGTGATCGAGGCTGAGGTAGAGCTTGAGGTGCTGGTTCGCGCCACCCACCGCGGCGATCGAGCACATGCTGCCGATCATCAGGAGATAGAACGCGGGGCGCTTGAGCACCTCGTTGATCGGTGCGACCGGCGGACGCTCCGCACGCGGTGCCGCGTCGACCGAACCGGGCGGCGCCTCCTTCACGATGAGCGCGAGCGGCAGCGCGACGACGACGATCGTCAGGCCGAGCGCCTTGAGCGCCGTCTGCCATCCGAACGCCTGAGAGAGCTGGAAGGCGATGAGCGGCACGAGCGCGCCCCCGAGCCCGATGCCGAGATAGGCGAAGCCCATCGCGCGTCCACGCGCGGCGTTGAACCAGCGTGAGAGCAGCACCTGGTTCGGCAGCGGTCCTCCGAACACGTTCCCGAGCGCGTTGAACAGATAGAAGATGTAGAAGCCCGTCAGCGTGCTGATGGAGCCCAGCCCGACGAGCGCGATCCCCGCCATCAGGATGCCGGCGATCATGAGCCGTCGCGGCCCGAACCGGTCGACGAACCAGCCGGCGGCGAAGCCGAACAGCGGGCCGACGACCAGCTTGCTGATCGCATTGCCCGACGTCACGCGGGCGCGCGTCCAGCCGAAGTCGCGCACCATGAAGTCGTAGAAGAACGGAAGGCCGTACAGCGCGAGGCCGACGATCGCGAAGAGCGACAGGAAGGAGGTCGCGGCGACCTGGATCTGGGCGCCGCGAATGTTCTCCGGGCGCTGCTCTACGGAGGTGGCCATGTCGTTTGGGCGAAGGCATGGAAGCGAGGGCGGCGTCTGGCGCACTCGCCGCAGCCGCCAATATTGTTCGCGCGGAGAGCAAAATCACCAGGGGACCCCTGATGGAGCAACGACGAGATTTCATCCGACGACTGGCCGTGCTCGGTGCGGCCGCCCCCGTCGCCTCGGCGATCGGTGGACCCGCCGCGGCGGAATCGCCGACGCCGCGCTGCACGCGCGGATGCCGGTCGAGCTGTCGGCCACGGCGACGGCGGAGCGGAATGAGTACGCACACCTCGAGGCGGTCGGCCGGCTGCTCGCCGGGATCGCGCCCTGGCTCGAGTTGGGGGGAGAGCAGTCCGCCGAAGGAACGCAGCGCGCCCGCCTGGCCGCGCTCGCACGCGACGGGCTGCGGCGCGCCGTCGATCCTGCGTCCCCCGACTTCCTGAACTTCACGAAGGGACGCCAGCCGCTCGTCGACGCCGCGTTCCTCGCGCATGCCATGGTGCGCGCGCCGCGGGAGCTGCTCGCGAAGCTGGATGCGACGACGCGCCACAACCTCGCCGACGCCCTGCGGTCCACGCGCGCGATCCAGCCGGCGATCAGCAACTGGCTCCTGTTCAGCGCCATGGTCGAAGCCGGACTCTGTCTCATGGACGAGCCGTGGGACCGCCTGCGCGTGGACTACGCGGTTCGCCAGCACCAGCAGTGGTACAAGGGCGACGGCGTCTACGGCGACGGACCGACCCTCCACATGGACTACTACAACAGCTTCGTCATCCAGCCGATGCTGCTGGACGTCCTCAGGATCACGTCGCGGAAGACCGATGAATGGAAAGCGATCGAGCCGGAGGTGGTGACCCGGGCTCGACGCTACGCCGCGATCCAGGAGCGGCTCGTCTCACCCGAGGGGACCTTTCCCCCACTCGGCCGCTCGCTCGCGTATCGTTGCGGGGCGTTCCAGCTGCTCGGCCAGATGGCGCTGCGGCACGAGCTGCCGGAGGGTGTGCGGCCGGCGCAGGTTCGCGGTGCGATGAGCGCCGTGATCGACCGGACGATGAACGCGCCCGGCACCTTCGATCCGGCGGGGTGGCTCACGGTGGGTTTCGCCGGCCACCAACCGAAGATCGGCGAGAGCTACATCTCGTCGGGGAGCGCGTATCTCTGCGCAGTCGGCTTTCTGCCGCTCGGGCTTCCCGCCTCGGATCCCTTCTGGACCGCTCCGTCCGAGCCATGGACGGCGAAAGCGCTGTGGCAGGGGGCCGACCTTCCGACCGACCACGCCCTTGGGTGAGGGCCTCCTTGCGGACCTCGCGGCGCGGCGATACGATGGGGCCCGCCGGAGCAGCTTCACTGCTCGTGGCGCGGACATTCGTATGTGACGGTTACGAATGACCCGCGGTCTACAATCTTCGTAATTCTCCGAAGTCCCGAACGAACCGCTCATCGGATCCACCTCCGACGAAAGTTCGCACTTCGTGCCGACGGCCCCGCTGCCCCCTGCCGGGCGTCGCACGACTGATCGAGCACCATCCCATCGTTTGTCAGGACAGCGCAGGACGTGAGTCGGCTAGAACGGCGGCAATTGTCCTTCTAACGAACAAGCTAATTGTCCTTTGAATGAACAAATAAGAAGTGCAAGTCCGGACGGGCTTCTTACGCCCGCCGGATGTCGGTGTTCCTCCTCGCAGTGTCCGCCCCCTCACCTCGCGTCATCCGCAGGTTCCACCCGCTTCGGAGCGTGGCCCACCATGAAGCGTCGGCTCATCACCGTCAGTTTGCTGTCCGCCTGTGCGCTCCTTCTGCCCGCGTCCCGCGCGTCAGCGCAGGGCGAGACCGGGAGGATCTCCGGTGTCATCACCGGAGTCGAAACCAACCAGCCGATCCAGGGTGTTCGCATCACCGTGCTCGGCACCCAGCTCACCGTCACGAGTAACCCGCAGGGACGGTACACCATCGCCGGACTCCAGGCGGGCATGTACCGCCTGCGCGCCTCGGCGATCGGCTACACGCCGGTCGTCGTCGACAGCGTGCCGGTGCGGGCCGGCCAGACAGCCAACGCCGACATCGCGCTCCGGCACCAGACGGTGGAGCTCGAGAAAGTGGTCGTCGTTGGCTACGGAACGCTCGCCAAGCGCGACGTCACAGGCGCCGTGAGCTCGGTGACGGCCGATCAGATCAAGCAGATCCCGACGACCAACGCGATCGACGCGATCAAGGGTCGCGTCGCCGGCGTGGACATCGTCTCGAGCGGCTACACGCC
>JAEKKK010000066.1 GCA_019510405.1 Gemmatimonadota bacterium
CGCGCACCGAGTCGATCACGGCGCTCTTCGCCGAGTCGGTGAGTCGCTGCCAGTCGTACGGGATGCGCGACGACGCGGTCTTCTTCCCATCGGCGTCGATGTAGTCGATGTGGTAGTCCTTGCGCACGATGGCGATCGTGCCGTCGGGGAGCACCGCCCAGTCGTCCACCTCGGGCATCGGGTTGACGGTGAGCGAGATCTGCCGGCGCCCTTCGTTCTCGGTGAAGAGGATGCGCGGTGCGGCGACCTTGATGCGCGCCACGGTGTCGAGCTTGCGAGTGGCGAGATCGAACCGGACGAGCGGCGTGCTGTCCGGGAAGGTCGGCGGCTGGAATCCTCCGCCGCCACCACCGCCGCCGCCGAAGCCGCGCCGATTGAAGTTCAGGCCAGTGGCGCGATAGACGAGGCGTCCCTTCGCATCGAAGCCGGGAAAGCCGAGCGCGCCGCCGACGAGCGAGAAGACATCGTCGGGACGAGGCGCGGCCATGACGCGCTTGATCTCGCCATTCCCGTCGAGCACGAGCATCGAGAGCGAGGCGGGATCGAGGAAGAGGGTCGAGTCGCCATGCCATGGAAGCAGGCCGCCGCCGCGCGCGCCGTACGCGTTCTGCGTCATCGGCGTCGTGTCGGCGACGACCTTGATCAGCTTCATGTTCGAGTCGAGCATCACGACGCGCCGGCGTGCCGGATCGTTCACGAGCACTCGGCCGCCGGGGAGCTGACGCACGGCGCTGATCGCACCCATCGGATCCGACGTGGCAATCGCCTGGCCGAGTGGCCGTGCGGGAGGGCGCTGCGACGGCTGCTGTGCCGACGACGGTGAGGCCGCCGGCTGTTCGGCCGTCGGCTGCTGCGCCGACGCGGACGACGCGAGCGATCCGAGGGCGAGCAGCACGGCAGCACGCCGCACGACGATCGATCTGTGCATTGAAGTGTCGGTGAGATTGATATCGCTCCGCATCGGTCAGCCCCCCCGTCCGCGACCGAAGCCGCCGCCACCACCACCACCGCCGCCGCCACCGAAGCCACCGCCGAATCCGCCGAACGCGCCGCCACCACCGCCGCCCACTGTGCCGCTCCGGATGCCCGCGAGGTAGCGCGTGTCGAGATAGCTCGCGACGAGGGGCGGGAGCAGGCGCCGCTGGTCGGCGGTGAGGAGATGGTTGATCGTCGGCGCGGCGGCGACGAGCAGGTCGATCGTCGCCTTGCGTGCCTGCGTGTAGTGCTCGTAAGCCTCGCCCTGGTCGTACCGCTCGGGGAGCTCGGCGAGGTACCTGACGACCGGCGACCAGATGTTGTTCAGCTGGATCGTGTACCGACGATTCATGCTCGCGATGCTGTCCGCCTGCATGCCGCTGAGCCCGAGCGTATCCATGGAGCGAAGGATCTGCGCCATGGGGTTCATCAGACCGCCCGAGGCGTACTGCGCGCGGAGGAATTGCTCGGGCATCCGCTGGCCCTGCTGGGTGCGGCCGCGATCGAGCATCTGGGTGAGCTGCTGGCGCTCGCGCGACGGGCCGATGTCGATCCGCATCTGCATCGTCAGGGTGACGGGCGCGCGGAAGGCATTGAACTGCGGGTTCGCGCTGCCGAAGCGCGGGTTCACCTCGTACCTGTAACGCTTCGCCGTGGAATCGAAGCCGCGCACGTAGAAGAGCGTCGGATCGACGAAGGTCGTCTGACCCCAGCCATGCAGGTTGCTCTGCCCGTGCAGGAGCAGATCCGCCGCGCCGAGTGGGTTGGACACGGAGAAGCTCAGCGTGGCGCGCTGCGGCAGCCGGACTTTCAGCGGGTTGAACGAGACGGTGAGATTCGCGCTCGACGTCCACGGTCCCGTGCACGAGTTGCGGTCCGCGAGCCGGCCGAGCTGACTCATGAGGCAGTCTTTCGCCGAGCCCGTGCTGCCGGCGAGGAGACCGCGCATCGCGGCGGCGAGCGCCGGATCGGCGGTGCTGTCCGGATTGTAGATGAAGGCGCGGTCGTTCGAGTAGCCGTCGCCATTCACGTCGCCGGAGATGCTCGGCGTGTAGGGCGAGCCGCTGCGGATCTGACCGAACCAGTTCACCCGCACCGCGTCGAAGAAGTTGTAGAAGAGGTTGTACGTGAACTGGTGGCGCGACTCGCCGCCGGAAGGAGACCACGCCAGGAGCTGCGGGTTGCCGACGGTGCTCTGGAAGCCGCGATACTGTTCGCGCACGCTCGCGAGCGTGTAGTTGAGCGACCAGTTGTAGCGCTGGCTGAATGTCTGCGGCGCGATGCCGACGCGCAGCTGCGCACTCCGGCTCGTGAGATCGCTCCGCAGCTCGCTCACGCGATTGAACAGCTGACTGACACGCGCATCACGCGTCGCGATGACGCCGGTGGCCGGGATGATGCTGCCCGGCTGTGCGTACACCGGCCGGTTGTCTTCATCCGGGAGGGTGAAGCGCTGCGTCGGCTGGAAGTTGAGATCGAAGTTGCTCGCCTGATTCAGGTTCACCGAGTAGGTGACGTCCCAGGAAGCGCTCAGGCGGTTGTTCAGGATCGGGCCGGCCCAGTTGATGTTGGAGCGCACGCTGCGCGGCGACTGGTAGTCGCTCGCGAACAGGCTGACGTTGGGGACGTTGCTGGCGAACACGGTCCCGAGCGAGCCGTCGGCGCACTGCGAGGGAACGGAGCTCGGATCGGCGGCGTACGCGCTCCAGTCGGGGATCGGCACGGCGCTGCCGACGCAGCTCAGCTGCTGCACCGCCGTCGCGAGGCCCGTGTTGGTGACGGCGTTCGAGACGAGGTTCGCGTTCGGCGTGCTCTGGAAGATGCCGATGCCGCCGCGCACGACGGCGCGCGGGCTGCGCACGGCGCCCTCGAACGCGGCGATCTGCGGGGCGGTGCCGTAGGTCCACGAGAACCCGATGCGCGGGCTGAGGTACAGCTTGTTCGGCGTCACGTCGTTCCGCGCGCCGAACGCCTGCTCGACATCCGCGTTGTACGCCGGCACCGCGTTGAAGCGGTTGGCATCGAGGCGGAGGCCGTACTGGATCTGCAGGTTGGGAGTGCGGCGGTACGAGTCGCCCAGGGCGAGCGCCGCGGTGACGGCGCCGGCGCTCTGGATGCGGTTGAGGAGCGAGCGCGTGAAGAACGCCGGCCGGTTGGCCGCGAGATCGGCGAGCGAGTTGTAGCCGAAGGTGCCGAGCAGGTTGGTCGTCTGGTCCTGGCGATAGTCGTCGTACTGCAGCTCGCTGCTCAGCTTGAGGCGATGCTTGTTGTTCCGGCTGAACCAGGAGAGCTGGTTCTGCAGCTCGGAGGTGAGTCCGCTGCTGCTCGTGGAGAGGTTCGAGGCGCCGCCAAAACCGAGGGTGCGCACGCCGCTCGTGCCATCCGTGAAGGAGGAGTTCACGAGCACGCTGCCATTCGGGAGGAGCGTGTACGGATCGCCGTAGTTCCTGTTGCCGCCGACGCTGAGCGTGGTCTCGCTGAGGAGGATCTGTTTCAGGTAGGTGGTGTGCTGGAGCTGTGCGCCGGCGCCCCAGTTCGTGCGATCGCCGCTGTGCGCGGGGAGCTCGGTCGTGAGCTGCGACGCGGGCGTCTGGCGGTTCCAGTTTCCGTTCAGCACGAGATTGTACGTCGTGCCGCTGCTCGAGTTGGTCGGGGTGAAGTTGACGCTGCCGAAGAGCGAGCCCTGATCGCGGAGCCGGCTCCCGGGGGTCGCGTTGCTCGTGAGCGGAATGCTCTGCGCCTGGGCGATGGCGATGAGCCGAGCCACGGAGTCGGCGGCCACGCCGGTGGCCTCGAAGCCGGTGGGATCGGTGTTGAGCAGCGTGCGCAGATCGTTCTCTCGGCGCCCGAGCTGGTAGGCGAAGTTGTAGAACGCCTTGTCGAACACGATCGGGCCGGAGACGGAGCCGCCGAGGGAGAGGTTCTTGTACTGCTGTCCGAGGGCGCGCGCGGCGGGATCGGTCCACTGCAGCGCGGGCGCGTCGAAGTTCAGGCTGTTGCTGCGGCGGATGAAGTTGGATCCGCTGCCGCTGCGCACGTTGAGCTGCGCGCCGCTGAAGCCGCCGCGGCTCACGTCGTACGGCGCGGTGACGAGCGACGTGGAGACCTGTGCGTCGCGCGGCAGGGTGGAGCTGCCGAAGCTCGCGCCGTTGAGCGTCGTGCTGTTCTGATCGGCCGAGAGTCCGAGCACGGAGAATCCGGCCGGGTCGCCGGCGGCATCGAGGATCGGCGTCACGCCGGGAATCGTCGACGCGATGGCGTTGAGATCGCCCTGCTGATCGGCGGGGACGGCGGCGCTGCTCGCCGACTGCTCCGTGCCGCTCACGTCGGGCGTGCGATCGTTGCGGTTCACGCGCTCACGCTCGGCCACGGCGCGCACCGTGTCGAGCATGGCCATGCGCGCCATCTGCACGTCGGCGACGAGGATGTCCTGGTCGGCGGTGCGGCGCACCTCGAATCGCTTCGGCTGGTAGCCGATCGAGGTGACGAGGAGGAAGTAGTCGCCCTCCCCGCCGGGGAAGGTGATGGTGAACCGGCCATTCCGGTCGGTGCGGACCGTTCTGTTCACGCCGCCGGCGACGGAGGTCGCGGTGACGTTCGCGTTGGCGATGGGATCGTCGTCGTCGCCGGTCACCTGACCGCGGATGACATCGAGCTGCTGGGCGGCGACGACGCGCGGAGCCGCGACGGCGACGGCGAGGAGGGCGACGACGTACAGAAGGAAACGACGGACGTTCACGAGTGCGATCGGGTATGAGAGCAGCCGCGGCCCCGAGGGGACCGGACCGACGTGCGGCGCGATGACGTGCTCGGCAGACGCGCGTGCGTCGCCTCAGGTAGGTACGAGTTGGCGCGCGAGACTGTTGGTGGTGTGGGGGATGCGGGACGCGGGGATGAAGCGATGCGGGAACGTCCACCAGTCATCCCGAGCGAAGTCGAGGGATCTGCACTTGCCGAGCGCCGTAAGTACAGATCCCTCGACTCGCTGCGCTCGCTCGGGATGACACACGTGCCTCATCCGCCCGCGACAGGACGACGACAGCGTGGCGACGGTGCGTCGCCCCATCAGCGCTGGGTGACTTCCTGGAGCTGGAGCTGATCGAGCACCGCTTCGGCGTCGGCGTCCCCGTTGGTGAGGGCGCGGGTGAGCTTGTCCTCCTGCTCGGGCTTCAGCTGTGGAGGCAGCGTCGGCACGTTGCGATCGACGACGGCGTCGATCACGAAGGGGCGATCGCTCGCGAGGGCGCGCTCCCAGGCGCCCGCGACCTCGTCGGGGCGCTCGACGCGGACGCCGTCGAGCCCGAGCAGCCGCGCGTATTCGGCGTAGCGGAAGTCGGGGATCGTCTGGGTCGCGGCGTAGCGCGGATCGCCCTCCATCACGCGCTGCTCCCAGGTCACGTAGCTCAGGTCCTGATTGTTCAGCACGAGCACGACGAAGCGTGGGTCGCCCCACGCGTTGCCGCGCGCGGCAGCGCGCCGCCACTGTTTGGCGACGTCGATGAGCGAGGAGATGCCGCTCATCTGCATCGCGCCGTCGCCGACGAGCGCGATCACCGGGCGCGTCGGATGCGCGAGCTTGGCGGCGAGCGCGTACGGCACCCCGCAGCCCATCGTCGCGAGCCCGCCGGAGACGGACGCCATCATGCCGCGTCGGAGGTTGATGTCGCGGCCGAGCCAGTAGGCGGACGTTCCCGAATCGGCGGTGAGGATCGCGCCATCCGGGATGCGGCGGTCGAGCTCGCGAATGACGCGCAGCGGATTGACCGGATCGGCCGGCGCGTTGGCCTGCCGTTCGGCGAGCGCGGCGTCGTCGCGCTTCCACTGCTCGATCTCTCCACGCCAGCTCTGGCCACGCAGATCGTCCAGCATCGGCAGGAGCGCGGCGAGCGTCTCGGCCGAGTCTCCGGCGAGTGCGACTTCCATTGGATAACGCAGCGAGAGGTTGCGCGGCTCGACGTCGATCTGGACGCCGCGCGCCTGCCCCTCCTTCGGCAGGAACTCCGTATAAGGGAAGTTCGTGCCGACGAGCAGGATCGTATCGCACTCCTGCATCATGCGGTTGCTCGCCGGCGTACCGAGCCAGCCGACGGAGCCGGTGACGAAGGGCAAGTCGTCGGGAACGGCGGCCTTTCCGAGCAGCGCCTTGGCGACACCGGCGCCAAGCCGTTCGGCGACGGCGGTCAGCTCGTCGGTCGCGTGTAGGGCGCCCGCACCGGCGATGATGGCGATGCGCCGGCCGGCGTTGAGCACGTCGGCGGCGCGCCGGAGCTCCTCGTTGCGCGGGAGCAGGCGCGGGGGCACGAAGCCGGCCGCGGAATGTTGACGACCGTGCTTCTGCTCGGGCTCGGGGACGGCCGGCTTCTGCTGCACGTCGTGCGGGACGATGATCGCCGCCACGGTGCGTCCACCGATCGCGGCACGGAATGCACGATCGATGAGGTGTCGGGCTTGCTCGGGAGTGCTGAGGGTCTCGAGATAGCTGCTCGCGACGTCCTGCAGGATGCTCCGCAGATTCGTCTCCTGCTGCGTGCTGCCGCCGACGCCGGCAAATGCCTGCTGCCCGACGATGGCGACGACCGGCTGGTGGTCGAGCTTCGCGTCGTAGAGCCCGTTGAGCATATGGATGGCTCCTGGCCCGCTCGTGGCGAGACAGACGCCCACCTCGCCGGTGAACTTGGCGTGCGCGGTGGCCATGAGTCCGGCAAGCTCTTCGTGCGCGACCTGCACGACGTCGAAGCGCTCGCCACCGTTGCCTTCGGTGACTCTGCGCAGCGCCCCCATGATCCCGTTGATGCCGTCGCCGGGATAGGCGAAGATGCGGCGGACATTCCAGGCCTGGAGACGCTGGAGCAGATGATCTGAGACGGTGAAGTCGCTCGGCATGCGCGGGGGAAGCGCATTAACAGTTCCAGCGCGGGTGTCCCCGCATCACCGCCTTTCATGGATCGGCCCGCCCCGCTCACGCAGCGACACGGCTGGTCGCCCCGCGAGCACGGCGGCGATCTCGCTCACGATCGCCAATGCGATCTCGTCCGGAGTCTCGGCGCCGAGGTCGAGCCCGATCGGGGCGTAGACGTGTGGCGGCAATGTGCCGGCGACGATCTGCTGTGCGCCGCCGAGCAGCTCCATCGTGCGGCGGCGCGGACCGAGCACGCCGAGATAGCGCAGCGAAGGGGCGCTGAGCAGCGCGTGCAGATACGCGCGATCGTGGGCCGCCGCATGCGCCATCGACACCGCGGCGGCGAAGCGGCCGAGGTCGATCGAGGCGGCGAGCGAACCCGGCTCGCGCACCGCGTCGAGCTGGAGCACGCGCTCCGCGTCGGGGAAGCGCGCCGTCGTCGCGAACGTCGGGCGATGGTCGACGACGGTGACGAGCCATCCCACCGCGGCGCCGATCCGCACGACGGGGATCGCGTCCGTGCCGCCACCGCACACGAGCACACGGACGGCGGTGCGGTCGCGAAGCGCCGCGAGCTCGGTGATCGCGCGCTGCAGTGTATCACCAGTGAGTGGCTCGAGCTGCACGTCGAGCACGCCGCGGCAGCCGAGGCCGAGACCGAGCACTTCGTCGTCCGAGCCGCGCGTGTCGTAGTGCGCGAGCTCCGGCGTGCCGGTGGTGAACAGCTCCGCGGCGCGCGCCACGATGTCCGCCTCGAGACAGCCGCCGCTCACCGCACCGACCGTGCTGCCGTCGGCGCGCACGACCATCCGCGCACCCGTGCCGCGATACGTCGAGCCATCGACGTTCACCACCGTGGCGAGCAGCGCGGGCTCGCCACGCTCGGCTGCGTCGGCGAGTGCCAGGCGAAGACGATCCAGCTCGTGCACGGTCGTGATCGGGCTAGTCGCCGCGACGCGCGGGCGTGAACGGCGTGATCGCGCGGGCGATCCCCTGCGCGCGGCCGACGAGGACGACGATCACGAGCACCGTTGCGACGAGCATCATCGGGAGCACCCACTCTGGGAGCCCCATCGCGATGATCGCGGCGCGCGCCACGATCGCCACGGCGACGATGGCGACGAAGCCGAGCGCCAGCAGTCGTCCGAGACCGCCGCGCGCGGTGCCAGCGCGGGCACGCTCCTCTCCCGCCTGCACTATCTCGAGCACGCGCACCACCTCGCCCGCTGTCTTCGGCCGATCCTCCGGCTCCTTCGCCAGGCAGCGCATCACGAGGTCGGCGAGCGCCGGTGGTGTATCGGGCCGCCGCGCGAGAATCGGCTCGGGGGGCTGCGTGAGATGCGCGGCGAGCAGCTTGCGCGGCGACACGTCGCAGAATGGCGGCCGGCCGGCGAGCATCTCGTACGCCATCACGCCGAAGGAGTAGATGTCGGCGCGGAAGTCGACGTCCGGTTCGGCGGCAGCCTGCTCGGGCGCCATGTACGTCGGCGTCCCGACGGACATGCCGACCTGCGTCAGCGACTCGCCGGTCACGTGCGGCGGAGGCGAATCCTTGGAGTCGGACACTGCCTTGGCGATGCCGAAATCGGAGACGACCGCGGCGCCGCCGCAGAGGAGGATGTTGTCCGGCTTGATGTCGCGGTGGATCACGCCGCGCTCGTGCGCGAACGCGAGCGCCTTCGCGACGTCGCCGAGGATGCCGACCGTCTCTCCGATCGGGAGCGGGCCGCCCTCGCGCAGATGCGAGCGCAGCGAGCGGCCTTCCTCGTACGGCATCGTATAGTAGGGGACCCCGCAGACCTGGCCGGTCGAGAGCAGCGTGACGATGTGCGGATGCTGGAGCTGCGCGGCGAGCACGATCTCGCGGCGGAAGCGGTCCACGTTCACGCCGCCGGTGAGCTCCTTCGGGAGCACCTTCACGACGACGCGCCGATCGAGCGCGGTCTCCCTGGCGAGGAAGACGCGGCTCATGCCCCCACCGCCGAGCTCCTGCTCGATCGAGTAGAGCTCGCCTAGCGCCGCTTCGAGCTCCTCACGCAAGTCCATGTGCTTACAGGCTGGGTTAGGACACGCGTAGAACTCTAGGCGCGCGAACATCGATCGGCCAGACGGCGCGACCTGCGCGTTCCGATCGGCTGGCTGAGCCCCGTCATGCAGTTCGCTCCCATTGCGTGGCCGATAACCGCCGGCGAGCGTTGTGCGAATCCTCCAGGGAGCACGATGC
Source organism: Gemmatimonadota bacterium (assembly GCA_019510405.1). Taxonomy (GTDB): domain Bacteria; phylum Gemmatimonadota; class Gemmatimonadetes; order Gemmatimonadales; family Gemmatimonadaceae; genus AG11. The sequence goes on from JAEKKK010000066.1 coordinate 9,099, forward strand.
GATCGAACGAGGCGATGTCCCACCGCGCGAGCGCGCGGATGTTCCCCCGCGCGAGCGCGCGGACGTGCCGGCGCGCGTGGGGGCGGCGAACCGTGACCGTGCTGATGGCGATGGCGCTGGTGGCCGGCGGGCGGAGTGCCGCCGCCCAGGCGGGAGCCACGCCGCGCCACACCGTCATCGGGCCCGGCCTGCACCTGCTCTCCGTACCGCGCGGCAATCTCGTCGTGCGGATCGGCGCGAAGGAGAGCTTCGTCGCCGGTGCGCAGCGCCCGGAGCTGGTGTCGGCTGCGCGTGCGCTCCTGGCAGCGCAGCACGCGCCGCCGGTGCGCTTCGCGCTGGCGATGGCGTCCGAGGATGCCACGCGCGAGGGAGACGGTGGGTGGAGCGCCTCGGGGGCGATCAGCCTGGCGCACGAGCTCGCGCGTGCACGCATGATGCGCGCAGGGGTGGCGGCGCTTCCGTCGATGGGGTTCTCGGAGGTCGTGCAGCTCGGGCTCTCCGGCGACGAGGCGCACGTCGTCCATCAGCCGGCCGGCTACAGCGACGCCGACGTCATCGTGCACCTCGAGGCCGAGGGCGTGTTGATGCTCGGCGCCGACTACGCGAGCGACGGCTATCCCGATCTCGATCTCGCGGCAGGGGGCTCGCTCGACGGACTGGTGAAGACCATCGACACCTTCACGCGGAACTTCGGGCAGACGCGGGCGCAATTCGTTCCGATGCGCGGCGCGGCCACGAATGGCGTGGCCCTGCGCGACTATCGCGACATGCTCGTGACGGTACGCGACCGGGTCGCGAAGCTCGTCGCGGGCGGCGCGACGGAGCGCGACGTGATCGCCGCGAAGCCGACCGCCGCATTCGACGCCCGCTGGGGACGCGGCCCGGTGAGCGGCGACCGCTTCGCCGCGATGGCGTTCCGCTCGCTCGCACGGCGCTAGAATTGAAAGGACCAGGCGCAACCCGACCCCGCTTCGACTGACATGCCCGACGACAACGGCAACGTTCTCTCCGACATCGCCTCCGACTCCGTCCGCCGCATCCATCTCGTCGGCGTCGCGGGCACCGGCATGGGCTCCTTCGCCGGCATGCTCAAGGCGAAGGGCTACGAGGTCACCGGCAGCGACGAGAACGTCTACCCGCCGATGAGCGACATGCTCGAGGCGTGGGGGGTGACGGCGATGTCGCCCTACTCGCCGCTCAACATCGATGCGGCGCGCCCCGACCTCGTCATCATCGGCAACGTGATCCGGCGCGTGAACGTCGAGGCCACGGCGGTGCGCGAGCGCGGTATCGCGCAGATGAGCTTCCCCGCGGCGTTCGGCTCGCTCGTGCTCTCGGACAAGCACAGCGTCGTCGTGGCCGGCACGCACGGCAAGACGACGACGTCGGCCCTCCTCGCGCACGTCCTCGTCTCCGCCGGCACGGACCCGTCGTTCCTCGTCGGCGGCGTGACGCTCAACGCGAACTCGAACTTCCGCGTCGGGAAGGGCGAGTTCGTCGTGGTGGAGGGGGACGAGTACGACACGGCCTACTTCGACAAGGGGCCGAAGTTCCTGCATTACCGCGCGCGTTCGGCCATCCTGACCAGCGTCGAGTTCGACCACGCGGACATCTACCGGGACATGGCGCACTACGAGTCGGCGTACGAGAAGTTCGCCGCGACGCTTCCGGAGAACGGCTTCCTCGCCGTGGCGGCGTCCTACCCGAACGCGGTGGCGATCGCGCAGCGTGCGTCGCGCGCGTACGTCGCCACCTACGCCGCGCAGGGGCAGGCCGACTACACCACGGAGAACCTCCGCTTCGGGCCGGAGGGGGCGCGCTTCGTCGTGGTCGAGCCGCGTGGCCGCGCGGGGGAGTTCCTGCTCCCGATGTCCGGGCACCACAACGTGGAGAACGCGCTCGGCGTGTACGCGGTGGCGCGCGCGCTCGGCCTCAAGGCGGACGACATCCGCACCGGCTTCGCGTCGTTCGAGGGGGTGAAGCGGCGGCAGGAGATCCGCGGCATCGAGAACGGCGTGCTCGTGATCGACGACTTCGCGCATCACCCGACGGCGGTGCGCGAGACCATCGTGGCGATCCGGCAGCGCTATCCGGACCGGCGGCTCTGGGCCGTGTTCGAGCCGCGGTCGAACACGAGCCGGCGCAACATCCACCAGCACGAGTACGAGACTGCGTTCGAGGGCGCCTCGCTCGCCTCGATCCGCGTCCCCGAGCCGCACGACAAGGTACCGCTCGACGAACAGCTCGACATCGGCAAGGTCGTCGACGCGCTGCGGGCGCGTGGCATCGACGCCAATGCGTCGCGCGAGGTGAATGAGCTCGTGCAGAACGTCATCGACCGCGCAGAGCCGGGTGACGTCGTGCTCGTGATGAGCAACGGCAGCTTCGGCGGATTCATCCCGTCGCTGCTCGCCGGGCTGAAGGCCAGATCCGACTGACCTATCCAGGCGGTGCGTGCGCGGGCGCACGCTCCGCCGCGCCTATTTCTTCGCGCGCTTCGCCTTCGTCTTCTCGTCGTCCCAGAGGCGGAAGCCGCCGCGGAACGCGTTTGCGTTGCTGCCGCGCCGGGTGTTGGGGGGCAACTCCTCCATGAAGCGCACATTGCCGCCGCCCAGCACGACGTAGTCGGCGTTGGTGGCGGAGGCTAGCAGCTCGACGATCGTCTTCACGTTCCGGCGCCACTTCCGCTTGCCCCACTTCTTGAGCCCCGCCTCGCCGATCGTGTCCTCGTAGGTCTTCCCGTTGGCGAACGGCAGGTGGCCCATCTCCATGGGCACCACGGTACCGTTGATCACGAGGGTGTTGCCGAGGCCGGTGCCGAGGCCGAGGAAGAGCATCGTGCGGCCGGCGTAGCTGCCCAGCGCCTGCATGGCGGCGTCGTTGATGATCCGCACCGGCTTGCCGAACGCGCGCTGATAGTTGAAGCGCACCCACCCGTCGCCGAGGTTCACCGGCTCCTTTGCGGGCTTGTTGCGGGCGACGGGCCCGGGATAGCCGATGGAGACGGCGTCGTACGACCAGCCCTCGGTGGCCTCGAGCACCTCTTCCACCATGCGGGCGGGGGTGAGCGTGGGACCGGATGGGACCTTGACGGGGACTCGGCGGCCGGTGGCCAGCAGCTTGATGTGCGAACCGCCGATGTCGATGACGAGTATTTTCACGTCAGGAAAAGTCACCGCTCCCCTGCCGCGACGCAATCGGTCCGCACTTTGCGCTTCGCCTGCGCGGCGTTCAGCTTTCACTCCATGCGTCCACACTTCCTCGCATTCCGCCGCGTGCTGCCGGGAGGGATGATCGTGCTCGTCTCCCTGGCCGTCGCCGACGATGGCCAGGTGCGGGGCATCCTGCAGGTGGAGCGGCGACGCGATCCGTCGCGGCAGCTCTTCGGCACCGCGCCGCTCATCGCCGAAGCGACGGGTCCCACCCAGCAGGACGTGCTGCGCCAGCTCCGGGAGCTGGCCGAGAACGACGCCGAGGTGGCGGCGCGCATGGCCGAATGGGAGGCTGCGCACCCGTCGCCGCCGCGCGATCGCTTCCCCGAATGACCCGCCAGGCCGGTTCCTCGGCCTTGAAGCAGCTCGTGTCGCGATTGCTCGGGCGCTCGCCATCGATCTCGTTCGGTGACCTGCGGCGCGTCACGCCGCTGAGCCGCGAGTTCGGCTTCGACCGCGGCGCGCCGGTGGACCGCCGCTACATCGAGGCGTTCCTCACGCGGCACGCGACCGACGTGCGCGGCCGCGTCCTCGAGGTGAAGGATGCGACGTACACGCGGCGCTTCGGCGGCGAGCGCGTCCAGGTGGCTGACGTCCTCGACGTGGATCCGACGAACCGGGACGCGACGCTGATCGACGACCTCACGACGGGCGCGTTGCTGCCGGCCGACGCGTTCGACTGCATCGTGCTCACGCAGACCCTGCACCTGATCTTCGACGTGCACGCCGCGGCCCGTACGCTGCACCGCATCCTGAGGCCCGGCGGCGTGCTGCTGCTCACCGTGCCTGGCATCACGCAGATCCCGCGGGCGGAGTCGTCGTACTGGTACTGGTCGTTCTCCGCGCTCGCCGCCGAGCGACTCTTTCGCGACGCGTTCACCGGCGGCACGGTCGACGTGGCATCGCATGGCAACGTGCTGGCCGCCACCGCGTTCCTGTATGGCCTGGCCGAGCGTGAGTTGCGCGAGGATGAAGTCGACGCGAACGATCCGGACTATCCGGTCACGATCACCGTGCGAGCCGTCAAGGCTCCTCGCACAACGTGAGCCTCCTGCGGCGGAAGAGTAGTGCGCCGGTGATCCTCATGTACCATCGGGTCGCCGTCGAACGATCCGACCCGTGGGGGCTGTGCGTCTCGCCGATGCACTTCGAGGAGCACCTCGATGCGCTGCGTCGGCACCGGCGCGTCGTCTCCATGACGGAGCTGCGCGAGCGCTTGCGGACGGGCGACGTCGCACCCGACACGGTGGCGCTCACCTTCGACGACGGCTACGTCGACAACCTGCTCGCGGCGGAGCCCCTGCTGCGCCAGTACGACGTGCCGGCAACGGTATTCGTCGCGTCGGGCTACACGGATCGTGGCTGCGAGTTCTGGTGGGACGAGCTGGAACGGGTCCTCCTCGCTCCCGACGACCTGCCGTCGCGGATGACGATCCCGCTTCCGGCCGGCGCGCACGTGCTGGATCTGGGTTCGTCGGCGCGATACCCCGTCGCGGTGGCCGCACGCCACGGGCAGTGGCGGGCATATCACGCCGATCCCCCCACCGCGCGGCACGTCGCCTTTCTCGCCACCTGGGAGCAGCTCGTGACACTGCACGACGCCGAGCAGTGGCGCGCGTTGCGATCCCTTCTCGACGTTGCCGGCCTGGCGCCCGCCATGCGCCCGTCGTGTCGCCCCATGACCGCCGGCGAGATCGGCGCGCTCGCGCGCGGCGGCGTGATGGAGATCGGCGCCCACACGCTGACGCACCCGGCGCTCCCTGCCCTCTCGCCCGCCGAACAGGAGCGGGAAATCCGTGACGGCGCCGCCGCGCTCGCGTCGATCCTGGGAGAGCCGGTGCGCGGCTTCTCCTATCCACATGGACGCTTCACCGAGGACACCGTTCGCATCGTGCGAGACACCGGCTTCGCCTACGCCTGCGCCGGGGTGCCGAGCAAGTCGGCGGCGTCCGACCCGTTCACCCTCGGCCGCATCGGCGTCCCCGACTGCGACGGCGACCGCCTCCTCGCCATGCTGACGGAGCGTGCGCGTGTCGCTTGAGGCGCCGGTGACGGTCATCGAGCCGTCGAAGGGATGGGTCTCGCTCCGCCTCGGTGCGGTCTGGCGCTTCCGCGAGCTGCTCTACTTCCTCATCTGGCGCGACGTGAAGGTGCGCTACAAGCAGACCCTCCTGGGCGCCGCCTGGGCGATCCTGCAGCCGCTCCTGACGATGGTGGTGTTCAGCATCTTCTTCGGGAAGCTCGCGCGTATGCCGTCGGACGGCGTGCCCTATCCCCTCTTCGCGTACGTCGCGCTCGTGCCGTGGACCTTCTTCGCGAACGGGCTGACCCTCTCGTCCAACAGCCTCGTCTCCAATCAGACGCTGCTGCGCAAGGTGTATTTCCCACGGCTCGTCATCCCCGTGTCCGCGGTGGCGTCGGGGCTGCTCGACTTCGCCATCGCCTTCGTCGTTCTGCTCGGGCTGGCGGCGCGGTACGGCGTCACGCCGACGGCGCACCTGCTCTGGCTCCCCGTCCTCGTGCTGCTTGCGCTCGTCACCGCGCTCGGCGTGGGCCTCTGGTTCGCGGCGCTGAACGTCCTCTATCGCGACATCCAGTACATCGTTCCCTTCCTCGTGCAGGTGTGGCTGTACGCCACGCCGATCGTGTATCCGAGCAGTCTCGTGCCCGAGCGCTGGCGCACGCTCTACGCGCTCAACCCGATGGTCGGCGTGGTGGAAGGCTTCCGCTGGACGCTGCTCGGAACGGGCACGGCGCCGGGCCCGATGATTCTCGTCTCGGCGCTGGCGGCGCTGGCGATGTTGATCGGTGGATTGTTCTTCTTCCGCCGGATGGAAAAGTCGTTCTCGGACGTGGTATGACGACGAGCGACTCCCTCGCGATCCGCGTGCAGCACGTGTCGAAGCAGTTCCGCCTCGGCGCGCGGCTGAACAAGTATCCCACGCTGCGCGAGTCGCTGGCGTCCGGCGCGGCGCGCCTGGCGCGACGCCTGGCGCCGAGCGGCGACACCGATCCCGACGAGGCAGCACGGCTCCTCCGCGCACTGGACGACGTATCGTTCGACGTGCGGGCCGGCGAGACGCTCGGCATCATCGGCTCGAACGGCGCGGGCAAGAGCACCCTCCTCAAGGTGCTCGCGCAGGTCACCGAGCCGACGACGGGGCGCGTCGAGCTGCGCGGCCGACTCGGCTCGCTGCTGGAAGTGGGCACCGGATTCCACCAGGAGCTCACCGGGCGCGAGAACATCTTCCTCAACGGCGCGATCCTCGGCATGCGCCACAGCGAGATACTCCGGCGGTTCGACGAGATCGTCGCCTTCTCCGAGGTCGAGCGCTTCATCGACACGCCGGTCAAGTTCTACTCCAGCGGGATGTACTTGCGGCTCGCGTTCGCGGTGGCGGCGCATCTCGAGCCGGAGATCCTGCTCGTGGACGAAGTGCTCGCCGTGGGCGACGCCGCCTTCCAGCAGAAATGCATGGGGAAGATGAGCGACGTAGCGCGGCACGGGCGCACCATCCTCTTCGTCAGCCACAACCTGATCGCGATGGAAGGGCTGTGTGATCGCGTCATCTGGATGCGTGCGGGACGGCTCGTCGAGGACGGGCCCGCGCGCGCGGTCGTCGCGAGCTACCTCCGCAGCGTGGCGACCACGCAGACCGAGCGCCAGTGGACCGATCCGGCGACGGCGCCCGGCAACGAGCACGCGCGGATGCATGCCGTCCGCGTTCGCCCCGAGCACGGCAAGGCTGGCGACGCCATCTCGGTGGAGACGCCGTTCGTGATCGAGTTCGAGTACTGGCGTGCCGATGCGAGCGCCCGTCTCGTCCCGACGCTGCACCTGTACAACCAGCAGGGCGCCACCGTGTTCAACGTCGGACCGGTGCAGCAGTCGGCGTGGCGCGAGCGTCCGGACGGGCCGACATTCATTCGCGACGTCTGCCATGTGCCCGGCAGCCTCCTGAACGACGGGCTCCATCGCGTCTCCTTCGCGTTGATCGAGAAGCAGGAGGTCGTGTTCTGGCTGGATGATGCGGTGACCTTCGACGTGCTCGACGACGTGGAGCGTCGCGGTTCCTGGTACGGGAAGTGGGAGGGTGCAGTGCGGCCGCGTCTCGACTGGCACACCGAAACCATCATCGAGAGCGGATCGTGATCCCCTCGCTGGTGCGCCGCGCATGAGCGAGGTGCGCTCCGGTGGGCTCTTCACCGCGCTACAGGACCTGATCGGGTGCGCGCGGTGCGGCAGCGCGCTCGCCTGCGACGCGCCGTACATCCGATGCGTCGCCTGCGACGCGCGGTATCCGCAGC
>JAEKKK010000067.1 GCA_019510405.1 Gemmatimonadota bacterium
TCGCTCGCCATCGCGGGTGCCGCCGGCGCCACGGTCTTCGCGACGGGCGGCATCGGCGGCGTGCATCGCGATGCGCCCTTCGACGAGTCGGGCGACCTCGACGAGCTGGCCCGCACGCCGATGGTCGTCGTCTGCGCCGGCGCCAAGTCGATCCTCGACCTCGCGGCCACGCTCGAGCGGCTCGAGACGCTGGGCATCACGGTCGTCGGCTACCAGAGCGACGAGCTGCCCGGCTTCTTCACCCGCACGACGGGGCTCCGGCTGCCGGCCCGCGCCGACAGCCCGAAGGACGTCGCCGCGATTTATCTGGCGTCCAGGTCCCTCGGCAGGACGCAAGCGACGCTCGTCGTCCAGCCGCCGCCGGCCGACGCCGCCCTCGACCATGCCCTCGTGGACGGCGCCGTGCAGCAGGCGCTCGGCGAGGCCAGGGCGAAGGGCGTCCGGGGCGCGGCGCTCACCCCCTTCCTCCTCGCCGCCGTCGAGCGGGCGACGGGCGGCCAGTCGCTCAGGACCAACCTGGCGCTCCTCGAGGAGAATGCCTTCCTCGCCGGGGCGATCGCCGTCGAGCTGTCGAGTAACTGATCCCGCCCCGACTGGCCGGTTTCCCCTCCCGCCGCGCCCATCGCGGAACCACGGCCCGTCCTCTGCAATTTCTTCGTTACTGAGTCGTCAAGATGTTGAACTTGCCGCTCACCGAATGGTACTATAGGGCACCCCTCACGAGCCGGAGGCTTCAGTCCCCATGCCCACCCCGTTCCTGAGCTCGGAAGAGTACGACGAGCGCGCCCACCAGCTCTACAACGAAGGTCAGTACGACGAGGCGTTACAGGTTCTGCGCGAAGGGCTCGCACTCTACCCGACGTCGGTAGAGCTGCACATCGGGGTAGGATATGCGCGACTCGCCCGCGAGGAGTTCGCCTGGGCGCGGCGCAGCTTCGAGGAGGCGCTGGTCCTCGAGCCGGAGCACGAAGACGCGCTGGCCGGACTGGGGGAGACGCTGCTCAAGTTCGGGCTCGAGGATGCGGCGCTGCGCTGCTTCCGTCGCACCCTGGAGCTGGGCTACGCGGACGACCTCGACCTGATGCTTCAGATCGGCCGCGCGCTCTTCCGCGAGGCCTCGCTGCGCGAGCGGCGCGAGCTGTTCGCCGTAGCGCAGGAGTTCTTCGAGGTGGCGGTGCAGCAGGCGCCCGAGAGCGCCGAGGCGATCGCCTGTGTCGGGTATGCCCAGCACCGGCTCGGCGAGGACGACGCGGCGATCGCGTCGCTGCGGAAGTCGCTCCAGGTGGACAACGAGCACGCCGAGGCGCGCATCTATCTGGCGAACATCCTGTACGATCGCGGCGACTACGAGGCGTCGCTGTACCACTTCGAGCGGACGTCCACCGAGGATCACTGGGACGAGCTCGGGATCTGGCGGCTGATCGAGCTGAAGCGCGCGGCGTACAAGCTCGCCGAGCACGATCCGGATCTGAAGCCGTGGGAAGATCGGCTGACGGAGCTGGGCGGAGAGCTCGACGACATCGACGAGCTGTTCATCGAGATCGATGGTGCGGTCGCGGGTGAGAGCGGCGAGGTCGAAGTGGCTCGAGGGCAGCTCGAGCTGTTCGGCACGCTTCTTTCCTCGCTTGCAGACTCGAAGGCGGAGGACGGAGACGCCGAGGAAGTCGAGATCGGCGAGCACTCGATCCTCACGCGGGAGGGACGGCAGCTCACCGGTTCGTGGGAGGAGATCGTGCGATCGATGCGCGACGCGGAGGTGGATGTGGCAGGGGACGGCTCGCTGCGCGACTACATGATGCGGTTCGCGCGGCGGACGTATCGGGAGACGGGCGTGCGCGTGCCGAGCCACGACGCCGAGCTGTTCGTTCGCGGCAACGCGGACGCGGGGATCCTGCGCATCGTGCGATGACCGCCGGCTCGCAGCGGGCCGCGCTGGATGCCATCCACTCGGCCCGCCCGATCATCGCGCGTCTGAGCATGGCGCGCGACAGCGAGGATCTGGCGGCCGATCTCATCGAGGCGTGGACGGCGACGGAGACCGGTCTCCGTTCACTCATCGGCGGGTCGTCGCTCACCGGGCAGCAGCTGATCCGCGAGCTGCGCCAGCGACATTTCCTCTCGCTCGACCAGGCGAACGCGCTCGCCGAGTTCCATGCGGCGCGCGAGCGCGCGTCGCGCGTGGACTACATCCCGACCGAGGGCGACGTCAACGCGTCGCGCGACGCGTTCGTCAAGCTCGAGGCCGGCCTGATGGGCGACACGCCCGCGGCCGCCGCTCCCGCTGCGCCGAGCGCGAGCGCCGCGGCCGCTGCTGCCTCGGCCGCCGGCGCGCAGCGCCCCAAGGCGGCCGCGTACACTCCCGATGGCCCGCTCGATCCGTCGGCGCGCGAGCGGTTCGAGGGGACGCCGACCACGGTGCCTCCCGAGCGTGCGCGCTCGAGCTGGGTCGCGCCGGTGATCGGCCTCGTGGCGCTGCTCGCCGTGGGCGGCATTGCGTGGTACGCGATCGCGGGACGGAATCACGGCAACGGTGCGCTCGCCAGCGGAATCACTGCGTATCGGGAAGGACGACGCGAAGCCGCGGCGGGCGACTTCATGAAGGCGGCGAAGGACGCCCCCAACGATCCGATGCCGCACGTCTACCTCGCACGCATGGCGCGCGAGGCGGGGAACATGAACACCGCGAACAGCGAAGCGGTGACGGCGGTGCGCCTCGGGCCGAACAGCGGCGTCGCGCTGCGCGAGCTCGCTTCCGTGAGCTTTGCGACGCAGAACTACGATGCGGCGCGCCGCTTCTACATCCGCGCCGTGCAGGCGGACAGCGGCGACAAGCTCTCGCAGGGGTTCCTCGGCTGCTCGCTGATCCGGCTGGGTCGCGTCGACGAGGGGATGCGCTGGGTCACGCGCGCCGGTCCGGGGGCGTGGAGTGGATGCGCACCGCAGCCTGGCGCCGTACCGCAGGCTGGCGTCGTGCCACCCGGCGGGCAGCCGGGCATGCAACAGGTTCCTCCATCGGGAGCGCTGCCTCCGCGCTGATCACCTCCGTCGCACCGTGATCGCGTTCGACCACGTCGGGAAGCGGTATCGCAGCTTCACGGGCCGCGAGGTCCGCGCGCTCGATGACCTCACCCTCGAGCTGCGCCCCGGCGAGGTGTTCGGGCTCGCCGGCCCGAACGGCGCAGGGAAGACCACGCTGATCGCGCTGCTGCTCGGTTTTCTCGGGCCGAGCGAGGGGACGGTGCGCATCGCCGGGCTGGAGCCGCGCCGGTTCATCGAGCGGCACGGGGTCGGCTACCTGTCCGAGCTCGTGAACATCCCACCTGCCTGGCGCGCCGAGGAGACGCTGCGCCGCTACGCGCTGCTCGCCGGGGTGGAGCCGGCAAAGCTTCGCGCGCGCGTGGACGACGCCATCGAGCGACTCGGATTGGGTGAGCACCGCGGCAAGCGCGTCAAGCAGCTGTCGAAAGGGAACCTGCAGCGGCTCGGGCTCGCGCAGGCGCTGCTGTGCGAGGAGCAGGTCGTCGTGCTCGACGAGCCGACCCACGGGCTCGACCCCGTGTGGACGCAGCGCTTCCGGGACGTCGTGACCGCGCTGCGCCGCGACGACCGCGTGATCCTCATCGCGTCGCACAACCTCGACGAGCTCGCGCGGCTCGCCGATCGCGTCGGCATTCTCGATCACGGCCGGCTGCGCCGCGTCGTCGCGATGCGCGGCGCCGCCCCGCCGCCGGACGGTGCAGCGGCACCCTATCGCATCGCGCTGGCGCGCGGCGCCGAGCTCGTGCCGGACGTCTTTCCGCATGCGCGCGACGTGGGGCAGGGGGAGCTCGAGCTCGACGCGCTCACCCTGCAGGAGATCAACGCCGGCATCGCGACGCTGATCGCACGCGGCGCGCTGGTGAGCCTCGTGATTCCGGCGCACTCGCTCCTCGAGCAGCAGTTCCGCGAGGCCGTGTCCGCCGCCGGCGCGGAGGCGACGTGAGCGAAGCGGGCACGAAGCGTCGCCGTGCGCGCGTGGGAGCGTACGCGCTCTGGCAGCTGCGCGACTACGCGAAGGACCGCGGCGTGCCGACGTTCATCGTCGCCTTGCTATCCGGGTATCTCGGGCTCAGCCCGATCATCGAGCGGATGCCGACTCGGGCGGACGAGGTGCCGGCGGGAGTCCTGGCGCGGTTCGGCTCGGCGGAGGCCGTATACGCGGCGCGGATGCTCGACTTCAACCACGCATTCCTCCGCGGCATCCTGGGGACGATCGTGTTCGTCGGCGCGCTGTTCGCCATGAACGGCATCGTCGCGAACGATCGCAAGCAAGGGTTCTACCGCTTCCTGTTCGCCAAGCCGATGACGCCGGCCCGGTACTATGGTCAGGCGTTCTTCGTGCACTGGGCGGGGTTCGTCGCCGTGATGATCGTGCTCGGGCTGGTCTACGGCGCGCTGATCTGGCCGGTGCTCTCGCGTCCGCTGATTCTCGTGATCGCGCTGATGTTCGTCGCGTATGCGGGGATCGCGTTCCTGCTGTCGGCGGCAGCGCGGTGGGACTGGATGTCGCTCGTCGCGGTGACCGTGGCGTCGACGTTCCTCTGGGCGCGGTACGGCGAGTCGACGCACCCGCTCGCCAGGCTGCTCGTGCTGCTGCCCCCGCTGCACCGCGCCGACGAAGTGTATGCGTCGGTGTCGGGTGTTCCGATGTATGCTTCCGGTGCGCCGACCGTGATTCCGTGGTCGCTCCTCGCGTGGCTCGCGGGGTATGGCGCCGTGTGCTTCGCGGCGGGTCTCGTCGTGCTGCGCTATCGCCGTCTCGCCATCGTCTAACGACTCCATGACCGTCTCCGATCTGTCCGTCGCACTCGATCCCGCGACGGTACGTCGCACTACCCTGCCGAACGGAATGCGCGTGCTCGTGCGCCGCGACAGCTCGGCTCCCGTCGTCGCCATCGTCACGTACGTGAGCGCCGGCTACTTCGACGAGACCGACGACGTCGTCGGCATCGCGCACGTGCTGGAGCACATGTACTTCAAGGGGACGCCGACGCGCGGCGTGGGGGAGATCGCGCGGCAGACCAAGGCCGTGGGCGGCTACCTCAACGCGGCGACGATCTATGATCACACCAGCTATTACACGGTGCTGCCGTCCTCCAGCTTCGCGGCCGGCCTCGACGTGCAGTTCGACGCCTACGCCAACTCGCTGATCGACTCCGAGGAGCTCGCGCGTGAGCTCGAGGTGATCATCCAGGAGGCGAAGCGGAAGGAGGACAATCCGGGCGCGGTCGCGACGGAAACGCTGTTCGCCCTCCTGCACGACCGGCATCGCATCCGCCGCTGGCGCATCGGGCGCGAGCCCGGACTGCGCGGGCTCACGCGCGACGCGATGATGCGCTTCTACCGGAACTTCTACCACCCGGGGAACACGGTGCTCGTCGTCGTCGGCGACGTCGATCCCGACGAGGCGATGGCGGAGATCACGTCGCGCTACGGCGCGCTTCCCGCCGGCACCCCGACGCGCATCGCCGGACCGGACGAGGAGAGCGCGCCGGGATTCCGCTATCGCGAGTGGACGGGCGACATCGGGCAGACGCAGATCGCCTTCGGGTGGCGCACGCCGCCCACGCTCGACGATGCCACGCCCGGCCTCGACCTGCTCGGCACGATCCTCGGCTCGGGGCGCGCGTCGCGGCTCTATCGCAACGTGCGCGAGAAGAAGCTGGTGTCGGCCGTGTCGGCGTACGATTACACCCCGACGTCGCTGGGCGTGTTCGTCGTGCACGCCGAGGCGCCGGCGGAGCGCGCGGCCGAAGCGGCGCGGGCGATCTGGGCGCAGCTGCGCGACGTGCGCGACATCGGCATCGGGGAAGGTGAGCTCACGCGTGCGAAGCGCGTGTTCGAGGCGCGCTGGACGCGCCGGCTCGAGGACATGGAAGGGCAGGCGAACTATCTCGCCGACTGGGAGTCGCTCGGCGACTGGACGATGGGCGACGACTACCTGCGCCGCACCCTCGCCGTGACGACGGACGACATCCAGGCGCTGGCGCAGAAGTATCTCGATCCCGATCAGGCGTCGGTGGTGGTGTATCGTCCGGCGGACAGCGCGCGCGTGGCGGAAGATGCGGCCGCGATGCGCACCCTGCTCGACGACGCGCCCGTCGGGCGCGCGGAGCCGGTGGTGGTGCCTCCGCTCGTCGCGCCGGCGATTGCGACCGGACTGCGTGCGGAGCGCGAGGAGGCGGGCGTGCACGTGTTCCGCACGCCGACGGGACTGCCCCTGCTCGTGCGGCGCAAGCCGAGCGCGATGGTGCACGCCGGCGTGTACGTGCTGGGCGGTGCGCGCGACGAGCCGGTGGGGAACGCCGGGCTCACGTCGCTGCTCGTGCGAACCGCGCTCAAGGGCACGCACCGCCGCACCGCGAATCAGATCTCCGAGGAAGGCGAGCTGCTGGGCGGGAGCGTCACCGGCTCGGCGGCCGGCGAGAGCTTCGGGTGGATGATCAACGTGCCGGCGCGCTACGCCCCGCACGCGATCGAGCTGCTCGCCGACGTCGTGCAGCATCCGACGATTCCCGATGCGGCGCTCGAGACGGAGCGCGCCATCGCGCTCGCCGATCTCGTCGCGCTACGCGACGACATGTATCGCTATCCCGTGCGTCTCGCGTCGCAGGCGGCGTTCGCCGGTCATCCGTACGGTGTGCCGACGACGGGGGATGAGCGCACGCTGCCGACGATCTCGGCGGAGATGCTGCGCGACTGGCACCGGTCGCGCGTGCTGACCGCGCCGGCGGTGATCGCCGTCGTCGGCGACGCGGAGCCGGCCGAGCTGGCCGCGTTGGCGGCGGACGCCTTCGGCGAGCTGCGTGGCGGCGCGATCGATTCGCTCACCGCACCGACGTGGCCGAGCGACGTGGTGCAGCACGTCGAGCAGCGCGAGAAGGCGCAGACGGCGCTGGCGCTCATGTTCGCCAGTCCGTCGCGCGCCGACGATGCACGCTTCGCCGCGGCGATGATCGCCGGCGTGGCGAGCGGGCTGGGAGGCCGCTTCTTCGACGAGCTGCGCGACAAGCAGTCGCTCGGCTACACGGTGCACGCCTTCGCGACCGAGCGCGCGCTGGCCGGCGCCTTCGTGAGCTACATCGCGACGTCGCCGGAGAAGGAAGAGGTGGCGCGGCGCGGGCTGCTGAACGAGTTCGCGAAGCTGCGCGACGAGCCGGTGACGGCGAAGGAGCTGGACCAGGCGAAGACGTACGCGCTCGGCGTGCACGCCATCCGCCAGCAGAGCGGCGCGTCGGTGATGGGCGAGCTGGTGGATGCCTACCTGTTCGGGCGACTGGCCGAGCTGGAGGAGTTCGACGCGCGCGTACGGGCGGTGTCGGCCGAGGAGATGCGCGCGATCGCGCGAACGTACTTCGTGGAGGATCGGCGCGTGGAGGGGATCGTGCGGGGGAGAACGGTCGCGGGTAAGTGAACGGCCACTCCCCAGTACCGAGTACGAAGTACCAGGTACCTGGACTGGCATAACGGCTCCCGGAAGGCTCGGAAGTCGCTCTATCAGACCTGCAGACGGTCGGTAAGCACCGGGGTCAGAGTAGGCGAATCGCCTACTCTGACCCCTCTCTTTGCGCACCCATGACAAAGGGGGTCAGACACCTGCGGTATCTGACCCCAGGATCTGGCCCCTCATTCCGGGAGGCAGTATGCCAGTCTCGGTACCAGGTACCCAGTACTCGGTACTGGGAGTGGCAGTTACCCCTATTGCTGCACTCTCAACGTGGGCGCAACAGGCTGTGTCTCGCGCAATCCACGCATCGCCGTCATCACGGCGAACGTTGCGCGGCGGAGGTGGCCGTCGGGGGCGCGGAGGCCCGTGATCGTGCCGTAGTCTCCCGCCTCGCTCACGATCATTCCCTTGATCTGCGGACGGCTCGTGCCCCACGCGAGGGCGGCCCAGAGGGCGCGCTCCTGGCTCCCTTCGCCGTGGGCCTCGGGGAAGCCGCCGGCCGCGAAGATCCAGTGATCCTTCGTCGAGTTGGCCTCGCGCATCCACCGATCGGCGGCGTGCGTCGCCGCGTCGAGCGTGCGGACTCCGGTGCGTGACGGGAAGAGTGTGAAGCCCACCACGTCCACCGGCGAGCCACGCGCGGCGGCCCATGCGTAGAGCGTGCTGTCGCGCCGATCGTAGGCGGAGGCCGATACGCCGATCTTCACCTTGCGGTCGGCGCGCTTGGCGACCGCCGATGCGCGGGTGAGGAAGCTCTCCCAGTACTGCGGTGCGCGCGGACCCGCGGCGCGGGTGCCCGAGTCGTACGGATCTTCCGCCGGGAGCAGGACGTCCGGATGCAGCCGGCGGACGACGCGCTCGATCGTCTCGAGGCGGCGCGTGTCGTTGAAGGTGCGTCCCGAGAAGGAGAAGATCGAGCGCGGATAGCCCATCGTGATGATGAGCTCCGTGCTGTCGCGGCGCAGCAGGTCGAGGGTGTGCGCGAGCGAGTCGAGCGCCTGGCGGTCCATCGTCTCGGGGACGAGGACGATGCTCACCACCGAGACGCCGAGCGTGTCGGCGAGCTGCAGATCGTTGCGGATCGCGACCGGTGCCGGCGCGCCCGTGAGATCGGGGAGGATCTTGAGCCCGATGTCGAAGTCGCCCTCGGGGCGCTCCTGCAGCTTCTCGACGTTGGGATCGTGGATGCGGTACGAGCTCACCGCCTGATCCGCCTGGGTGAGCTGGCTGATGAACAGCACGACCCACGCGCCGGCGGCGAGCGCGAGGAACAGGCGGAAGGTGGCCGTGGTGCGCCGCAACGCCGGGAAGGCCGGCGCGATCATCGGCACGAGCACGAAGAAGGGCGAGCCGATGACGGTGGACGACGAGAGGGCGACGGAGAAGGCGCCCGTCGTCGCGGCGAGGAAGATGAGTGCCGGCGTGGGCATCACCTGGCCCGTCGACGCGACGGAGCGCAGCACGCCGTCGGTGGCGATGAGGAGGTCGTACGCCGAGATGAAGAAGCCGATGAACGGATTGACGAGCCGCCGCACGGCCGCGTAGAGCGCCTGGATCGCGAACAGGCAGAGGGTGAACGGCCAGAGCCAGTCCACCTGCGTGACGGCGCGCCCCGTGATCGAGCTCGTCGTCGCGAGATGGATGACGAGCGACGGCAGCAGGAGGAAGCCCGCAATCGCGGTGATCGCGACGAAGGCGCGCGGGAGGGCGCGCACCTGCACGATGCGGGCGGTGAGCGCGACGTCCCAGATCAGGATCGTCGCGACGAGCAGCATCTGGAGCAGCGGGAGGAGATTGCGCATCTAGCCGCGCATCCGCGTCTCGCTGGTGACGCTCGCCGGCAGGAGACGGCGGCGGAAGACGTCGAGCGCCTTCGTGGCGCCGGCGCCGTCGCGCGCCATCACGTCCACCAGCGCGAGACCGCGGTCGGGAAAAGAGTGCACGCTGAGATGACAGGGGTCGAGCAGGAGGATGGCGGAGATGCCGCCGTCCCCGGCTGTTCGCACGACGGGTGCCGCGGCGGCGTTGAGGCCGGCGGCGCTCGCTGCCGCGATGAGCAGCCCGCTCAGCAGTGGCGCGTCGCGCAGCGCACCCGAGCCGACGCCGATCAGATCGGCGCTCACGTGGGTGAAGAGCGGGGTCTCGCTCACCGGGTCGGCCGAGCGGGCGGGCGCGGAGGGGGCCCGGCAGTGCGCGCCAGTGAGCGGTGTCCAGTGGGACCGATGCTCCGCACAGCGACCCAGCCGTCGTCGAGCTGGTAGTCGAGCGTGTAGCTCGTGGCGCGCCCAACCGAGACCACGCGCTCCCACGTCGGGGCGGTGGTGCGGCGGACGAGCAGCTCGTAGCCTGCGGCGCCACTCACGTCGTGCCAGGTGACGGTCCACGCCTGCCCACCCGACGCCGCGTCGCGGCGCAGGTACACCGAGTCCGGCGGTGGCGGCGCCGCGGCAAGGGAGACGATGGTCGCCGCGTTGAGTCGTGCGACCTGTGCCACATAGCCGAAGCTCACGTGCGCGAAGTCGTCGGTGGGAAGGTGCTGGCGCTTGTAGTTCTCGAGCCGCTCGGTGAAGCGAAGTCCGGGCCACCCCGCGCGGACGAAGGGCGAGTGGTCGCCCCCGCGGCCGATGCGGTCGAGCCGCCAGGTCGGACGCACCTCGAAACCGCGCAGGTGCAGCGCGCCGATGCCCCACACGTAGCGTCCGAGCTCGCGCGTCGCGCCGCTGTCGGGATCCGCCGCGTACACGCGCACGCTCGTCGAGTCGGTGGTGCCGTCCTCGGCGACGACGTTGCCGACGATGTCGTTCGTGAACGCGGCAACGATGGTCTTCCCCTCGCGCGTGAGCCGATCGGCGAGATGCGTCGAGCCGAGCAGGCCCTGCTCCTCGCCGGCGTAGAGCGCGAAGACGATGGTGGCGTCGAGGCCGCGCGGCCAGCGCCGCGAGACGACGCGCGCCGCTTCCACCACGGCCGACGAGCCGGAGCCGTCGTCGTCCGCGCCGGGCGCATCGCTCGTCACGTCCCACACCCCCGTGGCGGACGCGGCGCAGATGCAGCTGTCGTAGTGCCCGCCGACGACGATGACCCGGTTGGTGTCGCGGCCCGGCAGGACGCCGAGCACGTTGACCACGTTCACCTTCAGGCTGTCGGGGTGCCGCGGCACGGCGACGATCGCCGGGTCGTACGCGACGCGCAGGCAGCCGCCGCAATCGCGGCTGGCCCCCTGGAGCTGGGCGTACAGCCACCGCCGCGCCGCACCGACCCCGCGGGTGGACGAGAGCGTGTCCGAGAGTGTATTGCGCGTGCCGAACGCGACGAGCGCGGAGTCGGTGGCGCGGATGCGTGCCGGGTCGATCTCGCCGAGCGCGGCGGCAATCGTGGAATCGCGGCGGAGGCCGATGCGCGGATCGGCCGCCCAGCTCGACGCGGGGGAGAGGAGCAGCCCCGTAGGTCCGGGGGCGATCTCGGTGTGGGTCGTGGTGCGCGTGCACGCCGTGCCGGCGGCGAGCAGGAGCATCGCGCACGAGCGCGTGACCGCCCTCAGGGCTCTCCGGGTTCTTGCAAGTGGCACGCAGTCTCCGCGCTCGAGGTCGTCGTCAGGCCAAGCTAGATCGCGCACCCGAGCGCGACAAGCAACCACGCCGCTGCCGCGCGGTGCGGGGGTGTTTACTATACGAGACGATGACGGTACGACGCACCCTCGGCACGATCCCGAATCTCATCTCCGTTTCGCGCGTCGCGCTCGCGGCGGGATTCGTCGCGACCAGCGCGACGGAGATGCGCGTTGGCATCATCGGGGCCGCGGCGATCACCGACTTCCTCGACGGATGGATCGCGCGCCGCGCGAAGGTCACGTCGCGCTGGGGCGCGATGATCGATCCGATCGCCGATCGCTTCTTCGTGCTCACCGTCGTGGCGACGATGCTGTTCACGGGGATGATCGGCACCGGCGCGTACTTCGTGCTCATCTCGCGCGATCTCGCGACGGCGGTCGGCTTCCTCGTCGCGAAGACGATCCCGTGGCTGCGCGGCGTCACCTTCAAGGCGCGCGTTTCTGGAAAGGTCGTGACCGTGCTGCAGCTGCTCACGCTTCTCTCCGTGCTCGTCGTGCCGGCGGCGACGCCATGGCTCGTCGCGCTGGTGGGGGTCGCGTCGGTGCTCTCGATCGCGGACTACACGCTCGCGCTCTGGCGCGCTCGCGCACGATGAACTCGCGCCGCCGCGGTCCGTGGGCTGCGGCGGTGATGACGGCCGCCGTGCTCGCGGCGCCTCTCCATGCCCAGCAGCCCAGCACGCGCCTCGTCCCCGAGGTGCGCATCGACGCCGTCGGCGCATCGCCCGCGACGGTGCAGGGCGCGGTGGGTATCGAGATCCCGGCGGGGTGGTACGTGCGCGTCGGCGTGCTCGCCGGGGCGGGCGCGTCGGTCGACGCGAACGAAGCGGGACCGGCGGGCCGTCTGGACGTCCTGGCGCGCTTTCTCCTCGACCCCTTCCGCCAATCCCGCTGGGGCTTCTCGGCGGGCGGTGGGATCAGCCTCCTCGCGCGCGAGGGGGAGCAGGTCCGGCCTCAGCTCCTCGTCGCGCTCGACCTCGAGGGCCCGCGCTCGTCGAGCGGGGTGTCTCCGTCGATCCAGGTGGGACTGGGGGGCGGCGTGCGGGCGGGGGTGGGGCTCCGGTGGGGCGGGAGGGGGACGCGGTGAGATGAGGGGATGCGGGGATGAGGAAATGCGGGGAGGCGGACAGAACGACCTCGGGATGCAGAAGGCTCCCGAGGTCGAATCGCATCGCCGCATCCCCGCACCGCCGCATTCCCGCTAGAAACGCGAACGCCTCCGAACATCTCGGAGGCGTATCGTAACCTGCAGGAGACCGATCCTGGTTCAGGCGGCGGAGGCGGCGTTCGTCTCCGTCCGGGCCTTTGGCGGCTGCGCGAAGCGCACGCCCAGGGTCTTCAGCTCTCCGATCTGCTGCTCGCTCAGCTCGGGGAACCGCTCCGTCATGTACTTGATCGTTTCACCGAACCACTCTTCCACGTGCTCCGGCTCTGCGCCGACGACACCACACCGCATGATATGCTGGAAGAGCTCGTCGCGGGCCTGCTCGAAAGGCGAAGGCTCGGCTGGGGCCGCGTAGCGGCGCCCGGATTGTTTCTGCTGTTTGGCCATGTAGTCGGTGATAGGGTTTGTTGTTATGAAGAAAAATATAAACAGATTGAAGCGCGGCTCACAGTTCCTTTAGGTCCAATTTTTCGTGTGCCGCGAGATCAGCCGTGCAGTGCCGCCGCTCCGATGAACTCGAGCAACACCGAGACCACCGTATCGGGAACCTCCTCTGGGACGAGTCGCCCCACTCCCGGTAAACGAACCAGGCGGGAGCCGGGGATCGTGTCGGCGAGCTTGTCGGCGAACCGCGGGCCCACCCAGGGATCCTGATCGCCCCAGAGGATCAGCGTCGGCTGGGGCAGCGAGCCCAGCTCGGCTTCCTCCATGTCCTCGTCGTCGATCGAGCGGGCGAGGAGGAGGAGATGGTTGAGACCCTCCTCACCCACATAAGGTGCCAGGTACCGGGCGACGAGCTTGTCCGGCATGTTGGCCTCGTTCGCCACGCTCCGCCGCAGCACCTCGCCGAGGATCGGCGCCGCGCCGAGAATCCCGCGCGAGGCGCGGAAAGCGAAGCGAGCCGTATTGCGCTGGAGCGTCGTCACATCGTCGGCCGGCACCTCGTCGAGCGCGATCGGGTTGATCAGCAGCAGCCGGTCGACGCGCTCCGGGCGAGTCGAGGCAAGGCGCAGCGCCACCGCGCCGCCGAGGTCGATGCCGACCACGGTCGCCTTGGGCAGCCGCAGCGCGGTGAGGGCGCGGTCCACGAGCTCCGCCTGCGCGGCGATCCCGAAATCCGCGTCGAAGGGGCGATCCGATTCGCCATAGCCGAACAGGTCCACCGCGAACGCGGTGCGATTGGCCAGTGCGATCTCCGGGGCGATGTTCCGCCAGAGGAAGCTGGAGGTGCCGAAGCCGTGCAGGAGCACGATGGGCGCACCGCCGTGACCGTATCGCTCCACGTGCATCGACCCGGGTCCGACGGGGATGCGCAGCAGATCGGCGTCGATGGGACGTCCTCCGAGTTGGTGAAGTACCGCCCGCGACCGGTCCGGCCGCGCCCTCCGGGAGGCATCCTCGCCGGACGCGGCCGCGGGGTCAAGTCACCCAGGGACGAATGCAGGGGGCGCGCCGTGGCGTCTGCCAGCCGGGTCTTGCTGGGGAATTTGTGAGTTGGTGCATCGGTCCACGTCAGAACGCACCGGTTCATCGTTCCACGCTTGCCCGGCCACGTCACCAAAGCGATTCTTCACACGTCCGCGGGGTGCGCAGCGCGGATGGGGCGCCTTGCATGAACCGAAGTTGGTCGAGCGATGGATTCGGAGCAGACGTACGACGACGGGCGAGCCCGCAACCTCGAGCAGATCCTCCGCGCGCTGGCCGAGCGGATCAGGGAGCTCGACGCGCAGGGAACGCTCCTGGCGAACGCGAGCGAGCTGACCAAGCTGCTGGGCGAGGCGCGCAGCGAGCTGTTTCACTACGAGGTCCGCGCCACCTACGACACACCGGAAGTGGCGGACAGCCGCCGCATCGTCAACGACGCCATCCAGCAGGCGGAACAGGGACCGACATGGCAAACCAGCGAGTGGACGGAGGACGGGGACGACGCCCCGGAGTGGTGAACTCGACCAAGCGAGGGGGACCGGGCCGCGGCTTCTGGCTCGCGCTCGGCGTCGTCGCGGTCATCGGCATCGGCGCACTGGGCTACGTGGCCAGCCGGCCGAAGGTCACCGCGCGGACGATCGATCCGAACCTCCCCGCCCTGAAGGCCGAGGGCTACCTGATCGGCAGCCCTTCGGCGCCGCTGGAGGTGATCGAGTTCGCCGACTTCGAGTGCCCGGGGTGCGGCCAGTACGCGACGATCACCGAGCCGGACGTCCGCGCGAAGCTGGTGAACGCCGGCAAGATCCGCGTCCGCTACATGGACTTCCCGCTGCCGATGCACAAGAACACCTGGGACGCATCGCTGGCCGCCGCGTGCGCCAACGACCAGGGGAAGTTCTGGGAGATGCACGACGCGATCTTCCAGAACCAGGACCGGTGGAACGGAGAGGCGACGAGCCGGCCCCGTCCGGTGCTCTCCGATCTGGCCAAGGGGCTCGGACTCGACATGTCGAAGTACGGCGCGTGCATGGATAGCGAGACGCACAAGGCGAAGATCCAGGCAACGCTGATGGAGGCGGAGCGGCGCGGGGTGAACCAGACGCCGACGTTCGTGATCGGCGACAAGATGGTGCCGGGCGCGCTGCCGTACGATCAGTTCAAGCAGCTGGTCGACGCCGAGCTGGCCAAGCTGCCGGCCACCAAGCCGGCGGATTCCACCGGATTCCGGCCGATGGGCGACACTGCCGCGAAGAAGGCGGGCGCGAAGTGAACAAGCGCATGCTGGTGGCGCTCGTGGCGCTCGCCGGCGTCTTCGTGGCGTTGTACCTCACGCTCTACAAGCTGGGCTACATCGGCACGCTCGCCTGCGCCGTCGGCTCCTGCGAGACGGTGCAGACGTCGAAGTGGGCGACCTTCCTCGGCGTCCCCGTGGGCGCGTGGGGCGTGGGATACTACGTCGTCGTGCTCGCGCTGGGACTCGTCGGCCTCACGCCGCGCTATGCGGACACGCGGCGGCTGTCGGAGATCCTCGTCCTCCTGACGGGCTTCGGGCTCCTCTTCTCGATCTGGCTCACCTACCTCGAGCTGTTCGTCATCCACGCGATCTGCCAGTGGTGCGTCATCTCGGCGATCCTGGCGACGATCCTGTTCATCGTGAGCTTGCTGGACCTGCGCGAGCTCACGCGGCTCGTGGAGGAGACGGCGGAAGAGGCCGCGGAACGCCTGCGTGGTGGCGCGTTCGGCGCGGGGATTCGAAACACGAGCGAAGTGGCGATGCGGGCGATCAGGAAGGAGTGAGTTGGTGAGTTGGTGAGTTGGTAAACGGCCTCGGGACGCTTCGGCGTGCCGGGGCCGTTCTCAATTCTGGCGTGGTCGCGCAAGGGATTTCACGCGGAGCACGCGGAGCACGCGGAGCACGCGGAGAAACGACACGCGGAGACCGCCTGCTGGTTGAGATCTCGAACCGGCGTATGGCCCCTCTGAGGGAAAGCGCCGCAAGGATTTGGGGGTCAGCATCCAGGCGTCGTATCGCGACGGCCAGCCCTGAGACCCACTGATCGGGTGCACTGGGTCTCGCCCCCGAGACCCAACAAACACACCTCCTCGCATTGAAAGAATTGGTGCAACGGGTTGGGACCTTTCCCGGTAGCAGTTCTCCGCGTGAGCCGTTCTCCGCGTCCTCCGCGTGCTCCGCGTGAAATCACCGGCGCGGCGATCTCTGACTGCAACGTGCAGATCCCTCGACTCGCTCCGCTCGCTCGGGATGACAGAGGGCTCGCTCCGCTCGCTCGGGATGACAGTCGGCTAGTTCGGCAGTGCGGCGTTCAATCGCTCGATGGCGAGGCGCGCAGCTTCGGGGGCGGCGTGCGAGTGGCGCGACAGCTCGACCGATGCGATGCCGGTGAAGTGGATCTCGCGGAGGGCGCGCATGATGTCGGGCCAGTCGAGCGAGCCGTCGCCGATCTGGAGGTGTTCGTGCACGCCGTTGCGCGAGTCGTCGAGGTGGGCGGTGCGGATCGAGCCGGCGTAGCGGCGGATCGCGTCGCCGGCGGAGATCGACTCGGTGCAGGGGACATGGCCGACGTCGAGGGCGAGACCGAAGTCGGGGAGGGAGACGGCGTCGCGCAACCGCTCCCAGTCGCCGAGCGAGTTCACCAGCATCCCGGGCTCGGGCTCGAAGGCGATGCGGGCGCCGAGCGGGGTGATGCGCTCGTGAAGCTGCCGCACGCCGGCGACGAGATGCTGCCAGGCGACCTCACGGTCGATGTCCGCGGCGGGGATCCCCGCGCATCGATGAGCGTGGGGCGCTGCTTGCGCCGAGGGTCGAGCACGTAGCGCGCACCCGTCTCGACGACGACGGAGAGACCCAGCTGGTCCAGCAGCGCGCGCGTCGCGAGGAGCTGCGCGTCCGACGTATGGTCGGGATGCAGATGGTTCGCGTCGGGGGTGAGCGCGACGGCGCGGTATCCCAGCTCGGCGATGACGTGCAGCGCGTCGTCGAGCCGGTGATGCGCGAACCCGTTGGTGTTGTAGCCGAGCCGGAACGCGGGCTCGGTCACTCGCCCGCGGTCCACCGCAGCAGCGCGTCGAACTGCTTGTGCAGGTTCATCTCACTCGACCCTTCCGGCGTCTTGAAGAAGAGGCCGAGCGCGCCGATGGGACCCGACTCGCCGCGCTGCTGCGCGAGCAGCACGAGCCGCGCGATGTCGAGCACGAGGGGCGCGGCGAGCACCGAGTCGGTGCCCTCCCAGGTGAACTGCATGCGCATGCGATGTCCGCCCCAGCCCCGGAACTGGATGAAGTTCCACGCGACCTTGTGGTCGGCGAGCGGCTTGAAGTAGTCGATGCGCACGTCGCCGTCGGTGGGATAGCCGAGGATCCCCTCGAGCACTCCCTTCTTCGACGTGATCTTGCTCGCCTTGTTGTCCGGATCGGCGAGCACGAGGCCGTCGGTGTTGCCGAGGATGTTGGTGCCGTACCAGCCTTCGACGGTGAGCGCACGGATCGGGAACATCGGCGCGAGCGCGGTCTTGAGGAGCGTCTCCCCCGTCTTGCCGTCGCGGCCGGCGAGCGGGACGCCCTTCTCGCGCGCGATCTCGACGACGGCGGGGAGCGATGCGCCGGAGGACGGGGTGAAGTTCGCGTGCGGGCATCCCGTCTCGATCGCGGCGAGCGCGTACAGCGTCGACGCCTGGATGCGCGGATCATCGTCGTCGATCGCGCGGCGGAGCGCGGCGGCGTCCCACTCGAGCAGTGGCGCAGCGGGGGTGGGCTCGGTCGACGTCAGGTTCACGACGACGGTGGGCTCGCCGCGCGCGAAGGCGCGGATGTCGGCGACGAGTCGCGTCAGCATCTCACGAGCCGAGCCCGCGGCGCCCGCGTCGCGCTGGTCACCGGCGAGCGCGTCGACCGCCGGTCCGCCGCCGCGCAGCACGCCCCGCGTGATGGCGATGCGCTCGAGGTCGGGGCGCAGTGCGTCGATCGTCGCGACGGCGAAGCTCTCCACGCCGGCGAGGGTGGCGTGCGCCGACTCGGCGAGGTTGCCGGGGTTCAGATCGCAGCCACCGATCTCGACGTGTTGCAGGGGCGCGAGTCCCAGCGCGGCGAAGGGCGCGGTTTCCGTGAGGAGCGCCTCGAGCGGAACGAGCCCGCGTTGGGCGGCGAGCACGCCCGCGGCGAGCGTGGTGGCGATGGAGCCTCGGGCGCCGACGATCCAGAGTTTCACGTGCGGGGATGCGGGAATGAGGGGATGCGGTGATGCGGAACGACGTCAGCAGGTACGGATCCCTCGACTCGCTTCGCTCGCTCGGGATGACGACCTGCGCGCGGAATGACGTCCGCCGTCATCGCGCGGCAGGCTGACAACGATAACCAATAACCGAGAACCAACGACAAGCGAACAAAGACATCACAAAGACATCACGTGATGGGGATCAAGGTGCGTCCCCAGCGTGTGAGCGCGAGCAGCGATACCAGTACGAGCGCGGGTCTCGGAGCGCTGGCACCGGCGATCGCGCCGTCGAGGGCGGGGATCGCGCGGATCAGTGCACCGACCGCGGGGCCAACGGTTTTGGGGCCCGGATCGCGCAACGCGCGCGCGAGCGCCGGACCAGCGAGCGCACCGGTAGCGGCGGCCCATGGCAGCGAGGAAGGGCCGCCGCGGATCGCCGTCGCGAGGAGCGCGGCGGCGGCGAGCCCCGCGCCCGTCTGGAGCTCCTTCGTGCGCGCCGCGCCCGTCTCACCGCGCGCGACGAGCGTGAGCCCCGCGACGTACGCGCCAAGCAGGAGCGCGCCCTCGACACCGCGACGATTCGAGTCGCGGCCCGACGCTTCAACGCCCATCATCAGCGAGAGCGAGCGGCAGGCGCCCATCGCGATCGGGCCGAGGGTGCTCGAGTGCTTGAGCTGGAAATCGTACGCGACGACCGCCGCGGCGAGCGCGGGGCCGGTCCAGCGCGCGCCACCGCGCCATGCGGCGAGCGTCCCCGCGAGCAGCAGCGAGCCGCCGACGAGCGCCGCCGCGCGCGGCGATACGGCGCCCGACGGGATCGGCCGATCGGGACGCTCGCGGGCGTCCTCCTCGCGGTCGGCGAAGTCGTTGAGCGCCATGCCGGCGAGATAGATCAACGCGGAAGCGGCGGAGAGCCGCGCCGCGCGTCCGACCTCGAGGCGCTCGTCGTCGAGCAGGAGTCCGGCGAGCGGATCGCCCAGGGCGGAGAAGACAGCTGGCGCGCGAACGAGCCGGAGATACGGGAGCAGTGCATCGCCGACCGAAGGTTGCCCGCGCGGCCTGGTGCGACGCGCGACCACCCGCGGCCGCGCCGCGGTCTGCTCAGCGGACACGCGCCATCTCGTGCTGCGCCGAACCGGCGCGATCGAACAGCTGCTGGAGCAGCAGTGCCTTCACATCCGTCGCCGCCACTTCGCCCGGCGGAACGAGTGCGGGATCGCCGGAGATGAACACCGGCCCCTGCGCCGGATCGTCGGTGAGCCGGCCGTGCGAGCCCTTCACGAGGGACGCGTCGAGCGGGATGACGTCGAGCAGCGCGCGCGAGTTGAGCAGCTTTCGCTTCGCGAGGATGCCGCCGACCTTGAGCATCGGGAAGCGGATCGCGGGATCCATGAACAGCTCGACCGGGTCGTAGCCCGGCTTGCGATGGATGTCCACGGTGCGCGCGTAATCGGGGGCGCGATCGTCGTCGAGCCAGTAGTAGTAGGTGAACCACCGATCGGCGGCGCTGATGGCGACGAGCTCTCCCGAGCGCGCGTGATCGAGCCCGTGCGCACGCTTGCCCGCTTCATCGAGCACGGTCTCCACGCCGTCAATCCGCTCCAGCAGCGCCTTCACTTCAGCGACCCGCTCGGGTCGCTTCACATAGACGTGCGCGATCTGATGGTCGGCCATCGCGAACGCCTCGGACGCGCCGGCGTCGAGCATGTCGCGACCGAGCTCCGCGCGCGTCTCGATCAGTCCCGCTTCACGCAGGACGCGGTTGATGTGCACCGGGCCGCTCACCTTCGTGATGCCATACTCCGACAGCACGACGACGCGCGCCCCGTCCTTCTCGGCGTGCTCGATCAGCTCACCGCAAATCGCGTCGATCGCGCGGAGATCGGTCGCGAGCTTCGGATCGCCGGGGCCGAGCCGCTGCAGGTTGTAGTCGAGATGGGGGAGATAGACGAGCGTGAGCGACGGATGCCGGGTGTCGTAGACGTGCATCGTGCAGTCGGCGATCCAGCGCGACGTCGTGATGTCGGCACGCGGGCCCCAATAGTTGAACAGGGGGAAGGTGCCGAGCTTCGCATTCAGCTCGTCGCGCAGCGGCATCGGCTGCGTGTAGACGTCCGGCACCTTGCGTCCGTCGGCGGGATACATCGGACGCGGCGTGACGGTGAAGTCCGCGCCGCTGTACATGTTGTACCACCAGAAGAGCTGCGCGCAGGTGAAGCTCGGGTCCTCGCGGCGCGCCGCGTCCCAGATCTTCTCGCCCGCGACGAGGTGGTTCGACTGCTGCCAGAGGCGCACCTCGGACGTGTCGCGGAAGAGCCATCCGTTGGCGACCGCGCCGTGATCGCGCGGGAGCAGCCCGGTGGTGAAGGTCGCGTGCACCGAGCAGGTCACCGCGGGGAGCACGGTGCGCAGCGGACGGAGTCCGCCGCGCGCGGCGAAGGCGCGCAGGTGGGGCGTGTCGTCGCCAATCAGGTCGCTGGTGAGGCCGACGACGAGCAGGGCGACGGTCCGTCTCACGCCGCGGCGACCCCCGCGGAGGATTTGGCGTCGGACTCACTGCGCGGCAGCGCTTTCTCCGCACCGTTGCGTCGAGCAGAGTCGGTGCCGACGTCGAACTTCGGCGACTGACCGAGGAACGCGATCGGGTTGTGGTAGATGATCCGGTCGATCAGATCGGCCGAGTGTCCGCGGCGACGCATCGCGAGCGCGAAGTGCGGTACGGCGTCCGGCAGGCTCGGACCCCAGTCGCACGCCGACGCGACGCAGATGCGATCGGTGCCATAGCGCTCGAACATGTCGATCGCGCGCTCGGGGCTCACCTTCGTCTGCGGGTAGAGCGTGAGTCCCGTCCAGAATCCGTTCTCGAGGATGATCGGGAGCGTGTGTTCTTCGGCGTGGTCGATCATCACGCGCGACGGGTCGATGCGATCGTACTCGGTGAGGATGTCGACGATCGTCCGCGTCCCCTTGTACTTGTCCTCGAGGTGCGGCGTGTGGATGTGGATGAGCTGATCGTGCTCGATCGCGAGGTCCACGTGGTCGCGGAAGGTGGCGATCTCGTTGCGCGTGACGCGGTTCAGGCCGATCTCGCCGATACCGAGGACCGTCGGCGACTCCAGATAGCGCGGAATTCTGCGCAGCACTTCACGGGCGAGCTGGCGATCCTCGCCTTCCTTCGGGTTGAGGCAAAGCCAGGCGAAGTGGCGAATGCCGTAGACGGCGGCGCGCTTCGGCTCGAAGTCGGTGAGGTGGCGGAAGTAGTCCTCGAACCCGTCGGCGGAGCTGCGGTCCCAGCCGGCCCAGAAGGCGGGCTCGGTCACGGCGACGCACCCGGTGAGCGCCATCTGCACGTAGTCGTCCGTGGTGCGTGAAACCATGTGCGCGTGCAGGTCGATGTAGCGCATCACGCCACCCCCAGCTGCCAGCGGTCGTAGGCGCCGCGCGCGCTCTTCACGTCGAGCTTCTCGAGCGGTTCGGTGGTCGGATCGCTCAGCAGATGCTGGATGCGCTCGACGCGCGTCTGCGCCTCTGCGGCGGTAGCCGGGCGATCCTCGAGCAGGCGCAGCGCTTCACGGAAGGCGCGCACGCGGTAGTCGCGGTCCACCAGGGTGGCGTCGGTGCGGTCGAGCCGGTCGAGGAATGCCGCGATCTCGAGCAGCCGCGTCCGATTCTCGATGAAGTACTCGTCGACGAGCTCGCGGCCCGTCTTCGGCGAAGGGATCACTCCGGATGGCACGGGAGCTCTCCTGGTGAGTGGTTCGCATCCACGGCGGTCGCCGGGCGACCGCTTTGACATCTGAATGTACTCAGCGGACCACGCCGGGTTCAGCGCCCTGGACGCGACGCGAAGGCCAGCGCACCCCGGGGCGTCCCGGCTAGCTTGTGAAAGCGCGACCCTCGCTCCGTCGCGAGCGCTCGCATGACTCCCAGCGCCCACCATGGCCAGCGAACCAACCGGAATCACGCTTCCCACGGACGTATCGGTCAGCTCCGCCGCCGTTGGCCGCGCCGCGGCCAGCGCGACGATCGTCCCCGTGCTCGGCGCCGTCAGCTTGTGCCACCTGCTGAACGACCTGATGCAGTCGCTGCTGCCGGCGGCGTATCCCGTCCTGCACCGCGACTTCGCGCTCAGCTTCGGACAGATCGGCCTCCTGTCGCTGGTCTACCAGATCACGGCGTCCATCCTGCAGCCGGTGGTCGGCCTCTACACCGACCACCGGCCGCAGCCCTACTCGCTTCCCGTCGCCATGCTGGCGTCGATGACGGGGCTGCTCACGCTCGCCTTCGGACCGGACTACCACACGCTGCTCTTCGGCGCGGCGCTGCTCGGGCTAGGCTCGTCGATCTTCCACCCCGAATCCTCCCGGATCGCGCGGCTCGCGTCGGGCGGAGCGCACGGGCTGGCGCAGTCGGTCTTCCAGGTGGGCGGCAACGTCGGCTCGGCGCTCGGGCCGCTGGCGGCGGCGTTCGTGGTGCTGCCGCGCGGCCAGCACGGGCTGGCGTGGGCAACGCCTGTCGGGCTCACCGGCATCGTAGTGATGACATGGCTGAGCCGCTGGTATCGCGGCACCGGCCATGCACGGCGGACGGCGACGCGCGTGATGGCGCGGCATTCCGCGGTCTCGAGCAGGCAGGTGTGGCGGGCGATGGCGGTGCTCGTGATGCTGCTCTTCTCCAAGTACATCTATCTCGCCAGCATCACCAACTACTACCCGTTCTACCTGATGGAGCGGTTCGGACTCACGGCACGCGCGGCGCAGCTCTACCAGTTCGTGTTCTTCGCGGCCGTCGCCGTCGGCACGATCCTCGGCGGCCCGATTGGCGACCGCATCGGTCGCAAGCGCGTGATCTGGGTCTCGATCCTCGGCGTGCTCCCCTTCACGCTGGCGCTGCCGCACGTCGGACTCGCGATGACGGTCGTGCTCAGCGTGATCATCGGCTTGTTCATCGCCTCGGCATTCCCGGCGATCGTCGTCTACGCGCAGGAGCTGATCCCGGGGCGCACGGGGATGGTCTCAGGGGTGTTCTTCGGGCTGGCATTCGGCATCGGCGGCATCGGTGCGGCGCTGCTCGGCGGGCTCGCCGATCGCGCCGGCATCGGCTACGTCTACCAGCTCTGCGCGTTCCTGCCGGCGATCGGGCTGCTGACCGCGCTGCTGCCCACCATCGAGAGCTCGGCGCACGACTAGGCCCATGCGAATCACCTTCCCGGCCTACCCCAATCTCCCGACCGTCTCGTCCACCGTGCATCTCAGCTACTGCACGAACATCCATCCCGGCGAGAGCTGGCCCGAGGTCCGTGCGAATCTGGAGCGCTACCTCGTGCCGGTGCGGGAGCGCGTCGCGCCGGGCCACGCGTTCGGTGTCGGGCTGCGGATCTCGGGCGAGGCGGCGCGCACGCTCGCCACGCCGCAGGTGCTCGACGAGCTGCACGACTTCCTGCGCGCGCACGACCTGTACGTGTTCACGATCAACGGCTTTCCGTACGGGCCATTCCATGGACGTCCGGTGAAGGAGCAGGTCTACCTCCCGGACTGGCTCGACCCGGAGCGGCTCGCCTACACCGACCGGCTGGCCGACATCCTCGCCGCGCTCGTTCCCGAAGGCGTGGAGGGGACGATCAGCACGGTGCCGGGCGCATTCGCGCCGCGGGTGCACGGCGAGGCCGATCAGGAGCGCATGGCGCAGGCGATGATCGCGCACGTCGCGCACCTCGTGCGGATCCGGCGCGACACGGGACGGCGCATCGCGCTCGCCCTCGAGCCCGAGCCGTGCTGCTTCCTCGAGACGATCGATCAGGCGGTCGCGTTCTTCGAGAAGCGGCTCTTCTGCGGCGACGCCGTGCGGACGCTCGAGAAGACCGCCGGCCTCGCGCGCGGGGAGGCCGAGGAGATGATCCGCGAACATCTCGGCATCTGTCTCGATGCGTGCCACCTCGCGGTGGAGTTCGAGGAGCCGGCACGCGTGCTCGCGGCACTCGCCACCGCCGGCATTCGCGTCCCCAAGGTGCAGGTGACGGCGGGACTCCGCGTCCTGATCGGCGAGAACGACACGGCGACGCTCGACGCGCTGGGCGCCTTCGCCGACGACGTCTATCTGCATCAGGTCGTGGAGCGGCGCGCGGACGGAACGCTGGTGCGGCATCTCGACCTGCCGCAGGCACTCGCGGCGGCGCGCGGGGTGACGGGCGCGCGCGAGTGGCGCGTGCACTTCCACGTCCCCGTGTTCCGCGACCGGTACGGGCTGTTCGAGGGAACTCAGGCGTACGTCGCCGAGCTGCTGCGCCTCGTGCAGCAGGGGCGCGTCTCCGAGCACTTCGAGTGCGAGACGTACACGTGGGACGTGCTGCCGGAGGAATTCCGCCGCGAGGGGATCGTGGCGGGGATTGCGAGAGAGGTGGAGTGGGCGGGGGCGGCGCTACGCGCCGCCCCCGTCACGCGCGCTTGACTCCGCGCCGCGTCTCGGCTGCCTCGTTCAAGCGGAGCGCGGGGCGCGCCTCCTCCGGCGTCGTCATCCCCTCCTCACGCGAGCGGCGACGATAGGGGACGAGATCCTGGCCGAGCACGACGAGCGTGCGCGTCACCACGACGCTGGCGAGCGGCTCGGGGATCGACATCTGCCGGACGTATGAGTCGATCGCCCGGTCGAAGGTCATGTCCTCGGCGAGCGTGTCGACGAACATCAGGGTGTTGTCGACGTGCGCCCGGATGATCGACTCCTCCGCGCGCGCCTGGGCCAGCCGGAGCCGCCGCTCGGCGCTCGGATCGATCTTCCGCGCGAAGATGTTCTCGGGGAACAGTCGTTTGAGCCAGTTCCACATCGGTCGGTCGTCCGGTTGAGGCGACTAAGGGGTAGCGCAGGGAATATACCAGAGGGACGGCCCGTCTGGGCCGCCGGTGAACGGTTGTCGGTGATCGGTGAGCGGCCGACGCCGGGAAGCGCGCGCGTCCCGACGCCGGCCGTTCACCGTTCACGGTTTCCCCCTCACCATCCCCGTCCCCGCGGCCTAAACTCCCGCCCCAATGCGCTCCCCCCATCGCAACCTCACGGTCCAGGTTCTCGTCGCCATCTCCTTCGGCATCCTGCTGGGCCTCGGCTGGCCGAGCGCGGGGCGGGCGATGAGGCCGGTGGGGGAGACGTTCGTGAATCTGGTGCGGATGGTCATCGCGCCGGTGATCTTCCTCACGATCACCCTCGGCATCGCCAACATGCGCGACCTGAAGAAGGTCGGGCGGGTAGGTGGAAAGGCGCTCCTCTACTTCGAGATCGTGACGACGTTCGCGCTGGCGATCGGGCTGATCGTCGTGAACGTCACGAAGCCGGGCGCCGGGCTCGACGTCAGCGCCCTCGCCAAGGG
>JAEKKK010000068.1 GCA_019510405.1 Gemmatimonadota bacterium
ATCGCCGAGATCGGCACCGCGTTCGACCTCGACTGGCAGCTCGCCGCCTCTGTCGCCGCCACGGTCGCGCGCGGCGCGTTTCCATTGATCCTCGCCGGCAACTGCATCTCGAGCGTTGGGACACTGGGCGGACTCGGTGGCGGCCCCACCGGCATCCTCTGGTTCGACGCGCATGGGGACTTCAACACGCCGGAGTCCACGGTCGGGGGCTTCCTGGATGGAATGGCGCTCGCCGTCGCGACCGGGCGCTGCTGGACCGGGCTCGCGGCGACCGTGCCGGGCTTCACGCCGGTCGCCGAGGAGAACGTCGTGCTCATCGGCGCGCGCGACCTCGACCCGGCCGAGGCCGAGCTGCTGCGCATGAGCGGGGTGCAGCACCTACCGACCGATGCGCCAGTGTCCCGGGTCGCCGCAGCCATCGAGGACGTCGCGCGGCGCGTGCACCGGCTGTACGTGCACGTCGATCTGGACGTGCTCGACGCGACCGAGGGCCGCGCGAATGGCTACGCGGGAGCCGAGGGGATCAGCCTCGCGGGGCTGTTGGAGGCGATCCACACGGCGGGCGCGCGATGCCCGATCGCCGCGGGGGCGATCACGGCGTACGATCCCGCGTACGACCCCGACGGGCGAGTGTGTGCTGCGGCGTTCGAGGTCGCGCTCGCGCTCGCGGTCGCCCGCTGAGGGGTCCCGCCCCACCCCTCGTTGTGGCGCCCCGGTGCGCTGGCCATACTCTCCATGGTGCCGGCGCAGTCGCGGAGTGACGTAAGGTGCGCCCCCGAGGGTTTCAGCATGGGACGCGTGTCTCATACAACCCGCTCGAGCGCCGTCCCTGCGTGTCGCGCCGGCAGCCGCGCTTCGCCTTACCGGTCACGTCTGAACATGGATGTCGTCATGCGAATTACCCGACATGCACTCTTCCTCGCGTTCCCTCTCCTCCTCGTCGGCTGCAAGGGCACGGAGCACGTCACGGGCGCGCCGTCGGACGTGCTCGAGAACCTCACGGTCGCGGCCATGCAGCCGTACATCACCCGGTCGCTCACGCCGCAGCAAGCGGTGGACAGATGGGGAACACCGAACGGGAGCTCGGGCGGCGGTGTGATCGTGCTCATCTACAACGTCGACAACGGGCAGAAGGTCTCGCTCGGATTCCCCAGTCTCGACGGAACGATCCAATTCGCGCGGGTGACGAGCCGGACGGGCGTGTCGACGGATCTGCAGATCCTCCCCTAGCACGGACGCGAATGGCCTCGGTCGACGCGGGACGCGGGCAGCGCCCGCCGCACGCCATCTCCCTCGCCGACAAGCTCGGCGACTTCACCGAGTACTGGCAGCCGCGCACCGTGGCCGAGTTCAATGGCCACGACATCATGGTGGTGAAGGCGAAGGGAGAGTTCGTCTGGCACAAGCACGACGAGACCGACGATCTCTTCCTCGTGCTGCGCGGCCGGCTCGTCATCCAGCTGCGCGACGGCGACGTCGAGCTCGGGCCTGGGGAGCTGTTCGTCGTGCCGAAGGGAGTGGAGCACCGCCCCGTCGCCGCGGAGGAGGTGCACATCATGCTCATCGAGCCGAGGGGTACGCCCAACACCGGCGACCCCGCCACCGCCCAGCCCCGCCGCGTGCTCTGAGCCGGACCTGCGGCACTCCGACCGAAGGTGCGAAGCGCCGAAGGGAGGAGCGATCTCAAGCCTGATATGTGGAACTCCGACCGGAGGTGCGAAGCGCCGGAGGGAGGAGCGATCTCTATGACCGCACGCGGTGGATCGCGCGCAGCCAACCCGCGTGCTGCGCGTCGCTCGCCTGCTTCGGTGCGATCGCGCTGAACGTCTGCTCGACGCGGCGCACCCCCTTCTCCCCGAGCGCGGGGTAGATGCCGGCATGCATCCCGGCGAGACGCGCCGCGCCCCAGGCCGTCGTCTCGAGCACGACGGGCCGCTCGACGGGGATGCGGAGCTGGTCGGCGATGGCCTGCATGAGCCACTCGTTCGCCGCCATGCCGCCGTCGACGCGCAATGCCGCGAGGGGCACGCCATCCTCGGCGAACGCGTTCGCCAGGTCGCGCGTCTGGAACGCCACCGACTCGAGGGCGGCGCGCACGATGTGCGCGCGGCCGCTGTCGCGCGTGAGGCCGATCAGCGCGGCGCGCGCATCGGGATCCCACCACGGCGCCCCGAGCCCCGTGAAGGCGGGGATGCAGTACACGCCGTCGGACGACGGGATGCTCGCCGCGACGAACGCGCTCTCGTGCGCGTGCTCGATCAGGCCGAGCTGGTCGCGCAGCCACTGCACCACCGTGCCCGCGTTGAAGATGCTCCCCTCGAGCGCGTACGACACGCGGCCGGCGAGACGGAGCGCGACCGTGCCGAGCAGCCGGTGACGCGAGACGCGCGCGGCGTCGCCCGTGTGCACGAGGACGAAGCATCCCGTGCCGTAGGTCGCCTTGGCTTCGCCCGGGTTCACGCAGTCCTGGCCGACGGCGCCCGCCTGCTGGTCGCCGACGAGCGAGCGCACCGTGATCGGTGCGCCGAAGACGTCCGCCATCGTCGCGCCGAAGTCGTCGGCGCTGTCGCGCACCTGCGGCAGGATGGACATCGGGACGTCGAACAGGACGCACAGCTCCTGGTCCCACTCTTGGCGGTAGATGTCGAACAGCAGGGTGCGCGACGCGTTCGTCGCGTCGGTCGCGTGCACCTTGCCGCCCGTCAGCTTCCAGAGGAGCCAGCTGTCGATCGTGCCGGCGATCAGCTCGCCCCGCTCGGCGGCGGCGCGCGCGCCGTCCACGTGGTCGAGGATCCACGCCAGCTTGGTAGCTGAGAAGTAGGGATCGAGGAGGAGCCCTGTACGGCCGACCAGCTCCACCGCGTTCGGGTCCTCGTTCAGCTCGCGGCACCGCTCCGCCGTCCGCCGGTCCTGCCAGACGATCGCGCGATGCACCGGCCGCCCCGTCGTGCGGTTCCAGACGACCACCGTCTCGCGCTGCACCGCGATGCCGATGCCCGCGATCTGGCCGGCCTGGAGCTTCGCCGCGGCGAGGGCGTCGCGCGCGCACGCCACCGTCGTCGCGTAGATCTCGTCGGCGTCGTGCTCCACCCACCCGTCGGCGGGGAAGAACTGGGCGAACGGCTTCTGGCTCTGCGCGAGCACGGAGCCATCGTCGGCGAAGACCATGGCACGGGTGCTCGTGGTGCCGGCGTCGAGCGCGAGGACGGGCATGTGGTTCTCGGTTCGCGAAGGGGTGGTCCAGCGGGCCCCGAAGATGCGGACGCGCTCCGCGAGCGGCAAGCCGACTTGACGCGCCTTCGAACCGGGTGGGTATTCCACCATGCACCCACGCGGCGTGTCATCCCGAGCGAGCGCCTTCGCCGTTGCGCTGTTCCTCACCGCGTGCTCACGCGCGCCGCATGCGGCGCCGGCTCCTGTCGCCAACGACGCCGAGTGGCGGAGCTACGGCCACGACGCCGGAGGCATGCGCTTCTCGTCGCTGGCGCAGATCGACCGGAGTAACGTCGCGCAGCTCGTGCGCGCCTGGACCTATCACACCGGCGAGCTCGATCCGCGACCCGATTCGGCGACGGCGCGCGATGCACGCCGCCCCACCGCGTTCGAGACGACACCGCTCGTCGTCGGCGGAACGCTCTACTTCTCCACGCCGTCGTCGCGGCTGATCGCGCTCGACGCGGAGACGGGGGCCGAGCGGTGGGCGTACGATCCCTTCGCAGCGGGAGACAGGAAGCGGGTGTCGGGGCCGCATCGCGGGATCGCGTACTGGGAAGGGCGGACGGCCGACGGCGCCGCCGACGCGCGCATCGTGTTCGGCACGACGGACGGGCGGCTCGTCGCGCTCGACGCACGCACCGGTCGCCCCGTGCCGACGTTCGGTGTGGGGGGCATGGTGAACCTCCGCACCGGCATGACCGACGTCGCGGGCTCGTACACCATGACGTCGCCGCCGGCGGTCTGGCGCGATCTCGTCATCACCGGCGCGCTCCTTCCCGAGACGGCGTCGCGCGGACCGAGTGGCGACATCCGCGCCTTCGACGTGCGCACCGGCGCCCTCGTCTGGCGCTTCCATACGGTGCCGCACGAAGGGGAGCCGGGGAACGAGACGTGGGAGCCGGGCTCCTGGCGGGACCGCACCGGCGCGAACGTCTGGTCGATCATGTCGGTGGACGTCGAGCGCGGGCTCGTCTTCCTGCCCCTCGGCTCCGCCGCCTCCGACTTTTATGGGGGAGACAGAAAGGGGGCGAATCTGTACGCCAACTCGATCGTCGCGCTCGATGCGGCGACCGGGAAGCCGCGCTGGCATCGCCAGCTCGTGCACCACGACATCTGGGATTACGACCTCGCGTCGCCGCCCGCGCTCGCGACGATCCGCCGCGACGGGCTCGAGATTCCCGTCGTGGTGCAGATGACGAAGAGCGGCGTGATGTTCGTGTTCGATCGCCGCAGCGGCGAGCCGCTCTTCCCGATCGAGGAGCGCGCGATGCCGGCGAGCCACGTGCCCGGCGAGCAGGCGTGGGCCACGCAACCCTATCCATCGAAGCCGGCGCCACTCGTTCGCCACTCGGCCATCACCGCGGCCGATCTCACCGACGTGACGCCGGAGTCGCGCGCCTTCTGCGCCGATCTCTTCGGGCAATTCCGCTGGAGCGGGGGCGCCTACTTCCCGATCGACACGCTGCCCGGCGTGTGGTTTCCCGGCACGCTCGGCGGCGCGACCTGGTCGGGCGCGTCGATCGATCCGCGGCTCGGCTACGCGTTCGTGAACGTGAACGAGGTCGGCGCGATCGGTGCGATGCGACGGAAGCCGAGCGGCGCGTCGGCGCCCGAGTGGGAGCGGTGGTCGCCGTGGGGACTCTACGCGCGCTTCTGGGATGCGAACGATCTGCCCTGCCAGCGACCGCCGTGGGGAAAGCTGATCGCGGTGAATCTCGCTACGGGTGATTTCGCGTGGAGCGTCACGCTCGGCGTGAACGACAGCCTGCTCGCGCGCGGCGTGCCGAAGACCGGCGCGCCGAACCTCGGCGGCTCGATCGCGACCGCGGGTGGGCTCGTGTTCATCGGGAGCACGAATGACAAGCGCTTCCGCGCCTTCGACTCGCGTACCGGCGCGGAGCTATGGGTGACGAAGCTCGAGGCGAGCGCACACGCGACGCCGATCACCTATCGCGGCGCGCGCACCGGGCGGCAGTTCGTCGTCATCGCGGCCGGTGGCGGCGGCGCATTCGATCGCGATCAGGCGGACGTCGTCGCCGCGTTCGCCCTGCCCGACGGCGGCACGCGATGATCGGCGCGCGACTCGTCGTGGTGGCGGGCGCTCTCGTGGCGGCGATCGCGTCGTGCAGCGGCGCGGGCGACGCGGATGCGAGCACGGACAGCACCCATCCCGCGATCCTGCCCGCGTTCGCGCAGCGGCGCAACAACGCGCAGGCGTCGATCCCCGACGTGCCGTTCTCGCGCGAGACGCCGCGCTGGGTCGCGCGCGCGACGCGGCGGTGGCCGCACGACTCACTCGCCTACACCCAGGGGCTCGTCGTACGCGACGGCGTGCTGCTCGAGAGCACGGGGCTCGAGGGGCATTCCGACCTGCGCACCGTCGATCGCGCGACGGGGCGCATGCTGCAGCGTGCGCTGCTCCCCGACTCTGAGTTCGGCGAGGGGATCGCGGCGATCGGGGATCGTGTGTATCAGCTCACCTGGCAGTCCGGGCGCGGTCGCGTGCACGACGCGCGCACCCTCGCCGTGGTGGATTCGTTCAGCTACGACGGAGAGGGGTGGGGGCTCGCGACGGATGACACGCTCCTCTACCTGTCCGACGGCACGAGCCGCGTGCGCGTGATAGACCCGAACGGCTTCCACGTCGTGCGGCGCATCCGGGTGACGGAGGCGGGGCAGGGCGTGCACATGCTCAACGAGCTCGAATGGGTGCGCGGTGAGCTGTGGGCGAACGTCTACGAGACGACGCTCATCGCGCGGATCGATCCGGTGACCGGACACGTCCTCGGCTGGATCGATCTCGCGAAGCTGCTCCCGGAAGCGCAGCTCGATCGGTTGAAGGATCGCGGTGGCGTGGCGAACGGGATCGCCTATGATCGCGCCACGGACCGCGTGCTCGTGACGGGCAAGTACTGGCCCTACCTGTTCCAGCTGGACAGCATTCCCGGTGTTGCCGCCCCGCGCACGTCGCGCCATTCGGCGCGGCAGTGACGCGCTCCCCCACCATTCGGAGATTCCTCATGCGCATTCGCTTCTGGCAGCTCGTGCTTCCGCTCTCGCTCGCCCCACTCGGGGTGGGCGCTCAAGCGACGCCGGCGGCCGCAGTCGTCGCACCGCCCGCGGCGCAGCAGATCACCGCCGCCGTGCTCGCGCTCCCTCCCGAGTTCCGCGCCAGTGCGAAGGTGCTCGGCTATTCCGGGAGCGCGCATCAGCTGGTGACGCTGCGCGAAGGGAAGGGGCCGTTCACCTGCATCGGCAGCGATCCCGCGCAGCAGGAATTCCACGTCGCGTGCTATCACCAGTCGATGGAGCCGTTCATGGCGCGCGGCCGTGCGCTGCGCGCGAGCGGTGTGAAGGGCGACGCCGTCGATACCGCACGCTTCGCCGAGGTGCGCGCGGGCAAGCTGATGATGCCGAATCATCCCGCGGCCATGTACCAGCTGTTCGGCGGCCCCGACGCGTTCGATGCGACGAGTGGGACGGCCAAGGCGAAGGCGCTCTACGTCGTCTACATGCCCGGCGCGACGACCGCATCGACCGGTCTCTCGGCGAAGCCGGCGGAGGGAACGCCCTGGATCATGTTCCCCGGCACACCGAAGGCGCACATCATGTTGCAGCCGAAGATGTGACGAACGCGCACTGATCCGGAGAGCGATCGATGACACAGAGCGGTCCGATATTCGACGGTCCACCTCCGCGCGCGACGGTGCGCGAACGGTCGGCGAGCGTGGCCAAAGCCGGCGTGAGCTTCGGCAGCGCGCTCGCGATCGCGATCTCGTGGAGCGAGCACCACTCGATTCTGTGGGCCATCGTGCACGGCTTCTTCTCGTGGCTGTACGTGCTGTACTACGCGATAACGCGCGCGTAGCCTCGTCGCCGGCGGCTCAGCGCGTTATCACTTTTCGTGCGCGAAGGGACGCGGGCACTCCTTCCGTCGTCGCTCCGCCGCTCGCGTGTTCAGTCAGCGCGCCACCGAAGTCGCAGCCACGATCTGACCGCGTCGGAGTGTTGCGTTGCGCGCATCATCGAGTCGCGCCGTAGGACTGCGCCGAACGTTGGGGATCGCGCGCTCCTGCGCGCGGACAGAGCGCGCAGGTGCACATGACGGCATGTGAGGGAGGGAGCGTGCGGGTGTGGAGGCGGCGCCCTCGGGCGTAGCAAGAGACTCGCGCGCCGTTTGCGCGAGGCTCGCAGCGTGTAAGCCCGCAGGCGCCGCCGGAATACCCGCACGCGACCGACCGCGCGCGCCGAAATCAGACGCGAAGCGCGCCACCCGCGCGCAAAGAGCAGCGCAAGATCGTTCAACGATTCGGCCTGTGTGCGGCTGCAACTAGTGCTGCCGCAACCATTTGGGTGCGCGCGCTGTCTGAAACCTCTCGGAAGCCACGTCGTAGTGCGAACGCCGGAGGGATTCCCACCTCACCCTCCGCACGTCTGCATTCACCGTTTGCCCGAGAGCTCCATTTATGAAGTCCACCCTCGCCGCCGCGCTCGGCCTGCTCCTCGCCGCCGGCACCCTCCCCGCCCAGGGCCCCGCTCGCGGTGCGCCCGGTGCTCCCCCGCCGTCCGGCATCGGAGA
Source organism: Gemmatimonadota bacterium (assembly GCA_019510405.1). Classification (GTDB taxonomy): domain Bacteria; phylum Gemmatimonadota; class Gemmatimonadetes; order Gemmatimonadales; family Gemmatimonadaceae; genus AG11. Next base: position 7,796 of record JAEKKK010000068.1, read on the forward strand.
GATCAAAGGGACCATCGTCGATCTGAAGAGCAGCGCGCCCGTGGCGCGCGCCTCGGTCTCGGTGAGGGCGAAGGCCAGCGGGGCACTCGTCGCCGGCGCGATCGCCGGCCCGACGGGCGCGTTCCGCGTGCAGGGACTTCGCCCGGGCGCCTACGCCGTGCGCGTCACCTTCCTCGGCTTCGAGCCGAAGCTGCAGGACGTCGCCATCGCGCCCGACAAGCCCGTCGTCGATCTCGGACAGGTGCAGCTCAATCGCGCCGCGCTCACTCTCGGCGCGGTCGCCGTCGTCGAGAAGGAAGAAGCGATCACCATCGAGCCAGATCGCAACACGTATCGCGCCAAGGACGTCGCGCCCGCGGCCACCAACGCGAGCCAGGTGCTCGAGGCGACCCCCGCCGTCACCGTCGACGCCGACGGCAAGGTGAGCCTGCGCGGCAACGAGAATGTCGCGATCCAGATCAACGGCCGGCCCGCGCCCATCTCCGGCGCGCAGCTCGGCGCGTACCTCAAGAGCCTCCCCGCCGGTCTGCTCGACCGCGTCGAGGTCATCCCGAACCCGTCGGCCAAGTATGACCCGGAAGGAATGGCCGGCATCATCAACATCCAGCTCAAGCAGAACGTCGACCTCGGCGTGAGCGCGGGACTCACCGTCGGCGCCGCCACGCAGGACAAGTACAACGCGTCGGGCAACCTGGGTTATCAGGCGGGGAAGCTCACGACCTTCTCCAACCTCGGCATCTTCAGCGACGACCGCGACATCACGGGCATCAACGATCGGCTGCGCTACGATCAGGGCGACGCACTGCTGTCGCGCACGAACCAGGACATCCTCGGCAGCAACGGCTTCAAGGGCCAGAACTTCGGCACCAACGTCGACTACAAGCTGAACGCACGCAACGTCTGGTCGAACGGGATCTCGATCAATCATCGCCGCGCGACCGACGATTCCCGCGCCGACTACTCCGAGCTCAACGGCACGGGCGCGCTGCTCGATCGCTACTATCGTCCGCGCGACAACGAATCGAAGGGCCTCAACATCGACTACACGAGCGCGATCAAGCGAACGATCGAGCCGCGCAGGAACGAGTTGTCAGCGGAGATCCGCCTCAACCGGTCGCACGACGAGGACGTGACGAACCTGTGGCGCGAGTCGGCATCGTCGACGGGCGTATCGACGGGCACGCAGATCCAGCGCGAGCGCGACAACACCGACGGCGTCACGAAGAGCGCCACCGGACAGGTGGACTACACTCGCCAGCTCAGCGGCACCAAGCTGGAGTCCGGCGTGAAGTCGACCGCGCGCTGGCTCGATCGCGATTACTCGGTCGTGAAGGACTCGCTCGGCGACGAGAACTGGGTGCGCAGCAACCTGAGCAACGCGTTCACCTTCAATGAGCAGGTCCACGCGGCGTACGCCGTGGTGAGCCGCCCGCTCGGCAAGGTGGACGCCCAGGCCGGCCTGCGCGCCGAGTACGCGAACCGTGACTTCCAGCTCGCGGACAAGAGCTACCCGTACCACTACACCAGCTTCTTCCCGAGCGGGGTGTTGAGCTTCAACCTGACGCAGTCGAGCCAGGCGAAGGTCAGCTACTCACGCCGCATCCGGCGCCCGGGCACCCAGGAGCTCAATCCGTTCCCGACCTTCTTCGACGTCCAGAACGTCTTCCTCGGCAATCCGGCGCTGAACCCGGAGTACACCGACGCGTACGAGCTGGGTTACAACAAGAGCGGGAAGTTCGGGTCGTTCCAGCTCTCGCCCTTCTACCGGCACACCACGAACGTCATCCGCTTCATCATCAACACGGACGACATGGTGGATGGCCGCAACGTGACGACGATCAGCTTCAAGAACCTCGCGAAGAGCGATTCGTGGGGCACCGACGTCAACGGCTCGTTCAAGCTCGGCAAGCGGATCAGCGGCTTCGCGGGTGGGAACGTGTTCAAGCTGGTCACCGAGGGCGGCTCGACGACGTCGGTCGCGGGCACGGATGCGGTCACCTGGTCGGTGCGCGGGAACGCGACGGCCGAGATCACGCCGACCTTCTCGGTGCAGGCGTTCCACATGTATCGCGCGCCGATGAAGGTGGAGGGCGGCCGCTTCTCGAAGATGCAGTTCACCAACATCACCTTCAAAAAGAAGGTGGACGGGGACAACGGCTCGGTCAGCCTGCGTCTCTCCGACCCGTTCAACACGGGCAGGATGCGCGTCCAGGCCGGCCAGGACGGGCTGACGCAGATCACCGAACGCAACATGGGCAACCGCGCCGCGTATGTGACCTACCAGTGGAACTACGGTCAGACGCCGCGCGTCCGTCAGCCGCGGCCGGACGATCAGCCGCAGCAGCAGAGCGGCGGGGGCTTCGGCGGCTAATGGGCGGGGATGCGGTGATGCGGGGATGAGGGAATGCGAACAGAACGGCCTCGGGACGCTCCTGCATCCCGAGGCCGTTCCGCATCTCCGCATCCCCTCATCCCCGCATCCCCTCATCCCCGCATCCCCGTCTCCAGCTCCTCCACCACGACCCGCAGATACTCGCGCTGGGCTGTCGGCACGTCGCCCGAGTCCATCGCGACGTCGCGCACGAGGATCAGGCGTCGCCAGAGCGCGCGCACGAGCTGGAAGGTCCGGGCACGTTCGTGGGTGAGCAGCTCGCAGCGCAGCTGCATGCGCTGGACGACGTCGATCTGACGCTGTAGCAGATCGGCGAGCTCACTCTCGTCGGCGTCGTCGGGCGCGGCTTCGAGCGTGCCGAGATGCGCGACGAGCCGATCGAGCTCGGCGGCGCTTCCGTGACGCGCGAGTGCGGCGATCTCACGCTGGCTCTCCTCGAGACGCGCACCGGCGGCGCGCGCGGCGCGCTCGGCGTCGCGCCCGAGGCTGGCCGCGTTCGCCGGAAGGGCCGACGCCAGATCGATGATCGCGCGGACGTGGTCGGCCGCGTCGTTCGCCCTGGGTGGACGCACGTCGCCCGCCCGGGCGCTCAGGAGCGCCGCCAGGTGGGGCGCGTCCCAACCGCGCGATGGCGACGTCGAGCCGAAGAGGAGCCGGAGCGAGTCGGACCAGCTCGCGCCGCGCGAGCGAGCCCAGCGCACGGAGAGCAGAACGGCGAGCGCCGTGCTGGCCAGCATCAGGGCTTCCATGCCGAGGAAGATGCGCCGCCCATCGATCGTGAGTGGTGCACCCGTCGCCGCCTCGAGCCACTCGCGGGCGAGGATCAGCGCCGGCAGCCCGACGGTGAAGGCGCTCACCGCCACGCGCACGCGCCGCGCGGGGCGCGGCAGCATGGCGTACAGATCGTTCGGGCGTCTCAGCGGCGCGGGCCACCACATGCCCCACCATTCCGGCGGCCAGAACGACAGTCGTGCGATCTCGCGCAGCGGCAGCTCGCCGCGACCGACGTTCCACACGTGCACCGCGAAGCCGAACGGCACGAGCAGCGCGATGAGAAGCAGCAGCGCCGCATCGCCAAGCGAGTGCGATGGCCGGACCGCGAGCGCGGTCCAGAGCATCGCCCAGAGCACGGCGTACGGCCCGAACGCCGGCAGCTCGTGCGCCGGTGCGATGGCGGTGTGATCGGCGCCGCCGACGCGCGCGAGCGCCGCGCCCAGCTCGCGCGCCGACGGCCAGCGCTGCGCGGGATCGCGCGCGAGGCATCGCATCACCACGGCCGCGAGCGGTGCCGCGGCGGCGGAGACGAGCGGTGCCAGCGGAGGCGCGCTCTGCGCAATGCGCCGTCGCATGAGCTGGATGGCTTCGCCGCCGGCGAATGGCTCGCGTCCCGCGAGCATCGTGTAGCCGACCGCGCCCAGCGAATAGATGTCGCTCCGCTCGTCGACGGTGCGCGCGCCGAGCACCTGCTCCGGGGACATGTAATGCGGGGTACCGATCGCGACGCCGGTTTCGGTGAGATGCTCGTCGCTCGCGCCCACCTTCGCGACACCGAAGTCGGCGAGCACGGCGCGACCGCTGTCCGCGTCGAGCAGGATGTTGGCCGGCTTGATGTCGCGGTGCACGATGCCGCTGCGATGCGCGCTCGCGAGTGCGTCGGCCGTCTCCGTGAGAATCCGGTGTGCCTCGTCGAGCGGAAGGACTCCCTCGAGACGCAGCCGCTCGGCGAGCGAGGTGCCGCGCACGTAGCCCATGACGAAGTACCAGATACCGCCCACCTCGCCGAACGTGTGGAGCGGCACGATCCCGGGATGCGAGAGCTGCGCGGCGATCCGCGCTTCGCGCCGGAACCGCTCACGCCCGTCGTGCGCCTCGGCCAGCTCGGGGCGCAGCACCTTGATCGCGACGAACCGCTCCAGCGACCGCTCCCGCGCGAGGTAGACCGCACCCATCCCGCCCTGGCCGAGTGGCCGCACGATCTCGTACTGCTGGCCGAGCGCCAGCTCGAGCATGTGCTGGAGGGAGCTGTCGCCCGCGCCGGGCGCGGGAGTGTTCACGCCGAGCGCCCGCGCGGCCGCCGCGACTACGGCCCGCGCACGCGGCACGCTCGCCGAGTCCTGGCCCGCCTCGAGCAGCGAGGTGAGCTCGGCGCGCATCGAGAGGTCTCCGGCGCACACGGCGTCGATGTACTCGACGCGCTCGTGCGCCGGACGCTCCATCGCCTCGGCGAAGAGCGTCTTCACGCGCTGCCAGCGCGCGTCGTTCACGTGCCCCCTCCCCCTCCGGTCAGCTCGCGGCGGAGCCAGGCGCGCGCCAGTGCCCACTCGCGCTTGACCGTCGCCGGGGAGACGCCGAGCGCTTCCGCTGTCTCTTCGATCGTGAGCCCGCCGAAGTAGCGCAGCTCGACGAGTCGTGCCTGCTCGGCATCGAGCACGGCGAGTCGCTCGAGCGCGTCGTGCAGCGCGAGGAGATCGACGTCGTCCGTCTCCTGCGCGCCGCCACGCTCCGCGCCGGCGAGCGTGATCGGCGCGACGCCCCCGCCGCGCTTGGCGGTGAGTCGCGCCCGCGCATGGTCGACGAGGACGCGGCGCATCACCGTGGAGGCGATGGCGAAGAAGTGGGCGCGGTTGCGCCACTCCACGCGCCGCTGGTCCACCAGGCGGAGGTAGCTCTCGTGCACCAGCGCCGTGGCCTGGAGCGTGTGCTCGCCACCCTCGCGCTGCATCGCCCGCCCGGCCTGCCGATGGAGCTCGCCGTAGACCGCTGCCACGAGCTGGTCGGTGGCCGCCTGGTCGCCGCGCCTCCACGCCAGCAGGAGCCCGGTGACGTCGGGTCCCGGAGCAGCGGGTGTTGGCGGCAGTGGCGTGGCGGACGGTCGATCCATGAGCCGATCGGCGGGGGATTCTCGCGTGGAGGAGGGAAGTCGGGCGGGCGCGGCTGCGCAGCCCACGAAGTCACCCCCTTCGCGAGCACACATCAATGTCGCAGACGGTCGAGACTCCGCCAGTCAGGGAAGGCGGAGAAGCCTGGCAGAAGGAGGTTGCACCCCCACGCGTCGACCCGACCCTCGTCGGCGACCGGACATCGCTCCTCCCTGCGGCGCTTCGCGCCTCCGGTCGGAGTGCCGCCATCGAGTATCAGCCATTCGGCAACGTCGAGGTGCGGAATGGCCTCCAGGCGCTGGTGGAGATCCCACTGATGATCCGGGCATTGCGGCTGCCGCGCAGCGCCCGGGTCCTCGAGATCGGGTGCGGGCGCGGCGTGGCGCTCCCCGTGCTCGACGACCGCCTCGAGCCCGCCGAGTTGATCGGCCTCGACATCGATCCTGCCCTGTTGGACGAGGCGCGCGAACGCGTGCGCAACAGCTGCACCTACGCCACGCTCGTCGAGGGCGACGTGCGCGACCTCCCGTTCGAGGAGGCACGGTTCGATCTGGTCATCGACTTCGGCACCTGCTACCACGTGAGCGACACGATGGACGGCCGACGCGCGGCGCTCCGCGAGGTGGCGCGCGTGCTCCGTCCCGGCGGGCTGTTCGTTCACGAGACGCGCATGGCGCAGCGGCTCGCCCATCCGCTGCGCTCGTTCGGGCGGACGCTGCCGTGGTGGGCGGTGCCGTCGCTCGTGCCGGACCGGAGTGCCGTGCTCTGGAGCGTGCGGAGAAAGATCGATCGTTGACGCTTTCACAGAGAACGTCGACCGCCGGTACGGCGCGTGTGAAGACTTCTACATGTTCGCCAACAACGGCTGGATCGAGCGCAACCCGATCCCGTCCGCGTTCGCGAGCTGGGGCACGTTCAACGAGCTGAGCGAACGGAACACGCTCGTGCTGAAGGGGATCGCCGAGCGCGCGGCGGCGCAGGCCGCCACCACGCCCGACTCGAGCACCCGGAAGCTCGGGATGTTCTATGCCAGCTGCATGGACTCCACGACGGTGGAGCACGCGGGGATCGAGCCCATCGCCGACGAGCTCGCGCGCATCGAGGCGATCGACGATCGCGCCGCGCTCCAGGACGAGATCGCGCGGCTGCATCGGCTCGGCTACGGTGCCGCGTTCTCCTTCGGCGCCGTGGCCGACGCGAAGAATGCGACGCGCGTGATCGCGAACGCTTCACAGGGCGGGCTCACCCTGCCCGACCGCGAGTACTACCTGCGCAGCGACACGGAGGGCACGGCGACGCGCGACCGGCTGGTCGCCAGCGTGACGTCGATGCTCTCGCTCGCCGGCGATGCGGCGCCCATCGCGGAGTCGCGCGCGCAGCACATCCTCGCGCTCGAGACGTCGCTCGCGCGATCGCAGCTCTCGCGCGTCGCGATGCGCGATCCGAACTCGCGGTACCATCCCATGACGGTCGCGCAGGCGAACGCGTTGACGCCCGGCATGGATTGGCGGCGCTATCTCGCCGAGGTCGGGCTCCCGAACGTGACGACCGTCAACCTTGGCACGCCGGAATTCTTCACCACACTCGGCAACGAGCTCGCGACGCGTCCGCTCGACGACTGGAAGGCGTACCTGCGGTGGACCGTGGTGAATCGCAGCGCGTCGCAGCTCGGCGCGCCGTTCGTCGACGAGTCGTTCCGGCTCGCCTCGATGCTCACCGGAGCCCGTGAGCAGCTGCCGCGCTGGAAGCGCTGCCTCGCCGCGACCGACCAGCTACTCGGCGACGCGCTCGGCCGCGAGTACGTGAAGACCGAGTTCTCTCCCGAGGCGAAGGCGAAGATGGGGGAGATCGTCGCGAGCCTGCGCGGCGTGCTGCGCGACCGGATCCGCCACGCCGACTGGATGAGCGAGGAGACGCGCGCCGAGGCGCTGCGCAAGCTCGACGCGTTCGGGCAGAAGATCGGCTATCCGGAATCGTGGAACGACTACGCGGGGCTCGACATCGCCGCGGTGCCGTACGCCGAGAACGTGCGCCGCACGCGCGCGTGGCTGTTCGAGCACGACGTGACGCGCGTGGGCCGCTCGGTGGATCGTGAGCAGTGGCTGATGACGACGCCGACGGTGAACGCGTACTACAGCGCGCAGCTCAACGAGATCGTCTTCCCCGCTGGGCGCCTGCAGCCCCCCTTCTTCTCCGCGTCGTACGACGCCGCGGCGAACTATGGCGGCATCGGCGCGACGATCGGCCACGAGATGTCGCACGGCTTCGACGACGCCGGCCGCCAGTACGACGCGGCGGGGAACGTACGCGACTGGTGGGCGCCGGAGGACGCGCGCCACTACCGCGCGCGGGCGAGCGTGGTCGAACGACAGTACAGCGCGTACGTCGCGGTCGACACGATGCACCTCAACGGCCGGCTGACACTCGGTGAGAACATCGCCGACGTCGTCGGCGTCTCACTCGCCTACGAGGCGCTGGAACATGCGCTCGACGGAACGAGCCGCGCGCCGATCGACGGCTTCACCCCGGAGCAGCGGTTCTTCCTCGCGTACGCGCAGGCGCGGCTGTCGGTCCTCCGGCCCGAGTCCGCGCGCTTGCTGCTCGCGACCGACCCGCATTCGCCCGGACGGTTCAGGGTGAACGGTCCGCTCTCGAACATGCCCGAGTTCGCCAAGGCGTTCGGCTGCAAGGAGGGCGATCCGATGGTCCGCAGCGAGGGGACCCGAGCGCGGATCTGGTGACGTTGGGGCATCGCCGCGCCGAGTCGGCAACGCGAATGTCTCATTCGAGCACCTGATTCCGTATGACCATTGAGGGCGGCTCGCTCGGCGGGCCGCCCCCACGTCCCCGCAGTCAGTCCGGAACCCAACCGGAGTAGTCCCGTGTTTCGCAGACCCTCGTTCGCCGCCGCTCTCGTCGCCGGCGCCCTGTCGCTCGCGGCATGCGACGAGCACCTCCCCGTGCCGCAGCCCGCTCCTACCGCACCCAGGTCGGCCGTCGCGCCGGCGCCCCCGAACAACACGCTCCCCCAGATCGTCCGCCAGCTCGCGGCCGCGCGCGGGATCGTGCCGCTCGCCGCGCCGCCGCGCGTGAGGCCCGCACTCGCGAAGCTCGGGCAGGCGCTCGCCTTCGACAGGATTCTCAGCGGCAACAAGGACATCGCCTGCACGACCTGTCATCTCCCCGCGTTCGCGACCGGCGACGACCGGAGTCTCTCGATCGGTCAGGGCGCGACCGGGTTGGGACCGACGCGCGTCCATCCCACCGGCGTCTTCATCCCGCGCAATGCGCCGCCGCTGTTCAACCTGTCGGCGATGCGGCACCTCTTCTGGGACGGACGCGTCGCGGTGGACGGCGCCGGCAACATCACCACGCCGGCGGGGGCGCAGCTCACGCCCGCGATGGCGCGGGTGTTCGAGTTCGGGCCCGTGTCCGCACTGGGGATGTTTCCCGTCACCAACCGCTTCGAGATGCGCGCCGGTTCGGGAAACGAGCTCGCGCTCATCGCGGACGACGACTTCCAGGGGATCTGGGCCGCGCTCATGAAGCGCCTCGGCGCGATCGGTGAATATCGCGGACTGTTCGAGGCCGCCTATCCCGGTACGCGCTTCGACGACATGAACTTCGCGTACGCGTCCAACGCGATCGCGGGCTTCATCGTCGATCAGTTCTCGACGCGCAACTCGCCGTGGGACCGCTTCCTCGCCGGCAACGACGCTGCGCTCACGATGGCGCAGCTCGACGGCGCGCAGACCTTCCTCACCCTCAAGTGCTCCATCTGCCACACCGGTGCGACGCTGAGCGACGATCAGTTCCACAACGTGGCCGTGGCGCAGATCGGGCCCGGCCAGGGAAACGGCGTCAGCCTGCGTGACGACTTCGGCCGGATGAACGTGACGGGACTTCCGGCGGATCAGTATCGATTCCGCACGTCGCCGCTGCGCAACGTGGAGCTCACCGGTCCGTACGGCCACGACGGCTCGATCGCTTCGCTGCGCGAGTTCCTCGAGCACTACAGCGAGTCCGACCTCAAGCTCCTCGCCTTCGATCCGACTCGCCTCGAGCCCGGGTTGCGTCTCACGCTCGTGAACAACTCGGCCGACGTCCTGCTGCAACGTGACACGCTGCTCGCCGGCGTCGTGCTGAGCGACGCCCTCGTGGATAAGCTGATGGCGTACATGAGCGCACTCACCGACCCGGCGGCGCGAGATCTCTCCCGTTCGGTGCCGGTGCGGGTGCCGAGTGGGTTGAAGGTGGATGGGAGGTGAGTGGGTGAGTGGGTGAGTGGGTGAGTGGGTAACGACGACGGCCTCGGGGAGCTCCTGCCTCCCGAGGCCGTCTCTCACTCACCAACTCACTAACTCACTAACTCACTGGTTCAACGGCCGAATCCAAATATTCCGGAAGCTGATCGGTGGGCTCGGGTCGCCGTGGGCCTGGAGCATGATCGGCGCGGGGCCGTGTGCGGTGTACTTCGGCAGGCCGATGTACGGCGTGTGGCCGCGGAGCTGGAAGTGGTTCTGCACGAGCACGTTGTTGTGCAGCGCGGTGACGTAGGCCGGCGTCTTGAGTGAGCCGTCCGCGTTGAACGTCGGCGCCGTCCAGATCACGTCGTACACCTGCCACTGTCCGGGGGGACGCATCGCGTTCACGAGCGGTGGGGTCTGCTTGTAGATGCTCGCCGCCTGGCCGTTCACGTACGTCTTGTTGTTGTACGAGTCGAGCACCTGGAGCTCGTAGCCCATGTCGCCCGGGCCGGTGGAGGCGAGGAAGACGCCGCTGTTGCCGCGCGCCTGGCCCGAGCCGGTGATCCCCTCGGGGATGCGCCACTCGATGTGGAGCTGGTAGTTCGTGAACGACCGCTTCGTCTTGATGCCGCCGACCTTCTTGTCGACGGTCGCGACGCCGTCGGTCACCGGCCAGGTCGCGGGGCTCCCGTCCTTCGAGAGCACCCACTCGTCGAGGCCACCCTTGCCGAGGAGGACGATCGCGTCCGACGGCGGCGAGCCATTCTCGCCCGGCGTGACGATCGGCGGCACGGGTGTGTAGTACTCCGTGTCCTCCGGCTTCCACTGCCGGTTCGGCTGCGCCGCGGCGGTCGCCGGCGTCGGTGTACTCTGCGGCGCGGGCGCCGAGGAGCAGCCGGCCAGGACGAGGGCACAGAGTCCGTGCAGAGAGAGCGTGGTGCGACGGGTTCGCATCGAGTCGGATCCTGAGTGAGGTGACGCTGCGCGCGGTGCGGAAGGCGCCATGGCCGCGCGCTGTTCGACGTATTGGCGGCACGCAGATTGTGGCGCGGTCGCCCGGCATGTCAAGCGCGCCGGCGCCGGAATGCGGCAACCTTTCCGTTGTCTGTCACCGCGGTGTGTGCGCCGCCGTACTGTGCCCCATCTCCACGACGAGGACCGACCGTGCGCTACGTGATGCGACAGAAGCTGCTCTCCTGGGGCGACGACTACGTCATCAAGGATGAGGAGGGACGCGAGCTCTTTCTCGTCGACGGCAAAGCGATCAGCTGGGGCGGGCAGCTCTCGTTCAAGGACATGGACGGGCGCGAGCTCGCGTTCATCAAGCAGAAGATGTTCAAGCTGTCGCCCACCTACGAGATCTACCGCAGCGGCACGCTCGCCGCGGTGGTGAAGCAGGAGCTCTTCGCCCTGATCCATCATCGGTTCACCGTGGACGTGCCGGGCCCGGACGATCTGGAGGCGAAGGGCGACTTCCTCGATCACGAGTACGTCTTCACGCGCGGCGGGCGCGAGGTCGCGACGGTGTCGAAGCGCTGGTTCGCACTGGCCGACACCTACGGGGTGGAGGTCGCCGACGGGGAGGACGACGTGCTCATCCTTGCGAGCGCCGTCGTCGTGGACCAGGCCTGCCACCGGGACGACGGGAAGAGGCACTGACCCGGGATGGCGGTCAGGGGTGGGGGGTGGGGGGTGTTCTAGCGGTTCCCGAGGGGGCCGGCTACAATCGCGGCATACATCTCAGGAGCGCCCCAATGGCCGTCGTTCGCGACCTGCTGGCCCGCAAGGGCACCGACGTCGTCTCCATCCAGCCCTCTGCGACCGTGCTCGAAGCCGCGCGGCTCATGAACGATCGCGGTGTCGGGGGCGTCGTCGTGGTGGACGAGACGCACTCGCTCATCGGCATCTTCACCGAGCGCGACATCCTGCGGCGCGTCGTGGCCGCCGGCCTTCCCCCGGAGACCACCCGAGTGGCCGACGTCTTCACGCGCGACATCGTCACCTGCTCGCCGGACATGAACGTCGAGGAGATCGCCTCGATCATGACGACGCGCCGCGTGCGACACCTGCCGGTGGTGGACGCGGCGGGGCTGCGTGGCGTCGTGACGATCGGTGATCTCCTCGCGCATCGACTTTCGGATCAGGAGACGACGATCCAGCATCTCAATTCCTACGTGTTCGATATGCGCTGATCCTTCAACGGCCACTCCCAGTACTGAGTACCGAGTACTTGGTACCTGGATTGGCACAACGGCTCCCGGAAGGCTCGGAAGTCGCTCTATCAGAACGGCGCACTGCGATGCGTATTGGGGTCAGAGTCGGCGAATCGCCGACTCTGACCCCTTTGATGTAGTAGCTGGTAGCGAGTAAGAGCTGGTCGCAGTCGGGTCGCGATCCGCCCCGCATTCCGGGAGGCAGTATGCCGGTCTCGGTACCAGGTACCGAGTACTCGGTACTGGGAGTGGCCGTTGTCACTTCGGTATGCCAGTCTCGGTACCAAGTACCGGGTACTCAGTACTGGGAGTGGCAGTCGCGGAAGTAGCTGGCGATTCCGCCCGAATTAGCTTGCACCAATGCCAGATCGTCTCAAGACTCGCTTCCTCGTCGTCGGCAGCGGGATCGCCGGCCTGCATACCGCGTGGCGCGCGTCGCAGCACGGCGACGTACTGTTGCTCACCAAGCGCTCGCTGTTCGACAGCGCGACGGCGTACGCACAGGGAGGGATCGCCGCTGCACTCGGCGCCGGTGACTCGCCGACGCTGCACCGGCGTGACACCCTCGCCGCCGGCGCGGCACTGTGCGACGCGGCCGCCGTCGAGGTGCTCGTGGAGGAAGGCCCGGCGCGCGTGCGCGAGCTCCAGACGGCGGGCGCCGAGTTCGATCTCGATCCGAACGGGCAGCTCAAGCTCGGCCGCGAAGCGGCGCACTCGACGAACCGGATCGTCCACGCGCATGGCGACCAGACGGGCGCCGAGGTGGCGCGCACGCTGATCGAGCGCGTGCGGGCGAGCGCACGGATCCGCGTGCTCGAGCGCGCGCGTGTGCTCGACCTCGTCGTCACGCGAGGCGCCGCGGCGGGGGTACGCGCGAGCATCGCCGGCAAGGCGGTCGAGATCATCGCCGACGCAACCGTGTTCGCCATGGGCGGCTGCGGCCAGGTGTTCCGCTACACGACGAACCCGATGGTCGCGACGGGAGACGGCTACGCCATCGCGCACCGCGCCGGCGTCACCCTCGCCGACATGGAGTTCGTGCAGTTCCACCCCACCGCGCTGGACACGCCGGAGAATCCGCTCGCGCTCATCTCGGAGGCGGTGCGCGGCGAAGGGGCGATCCTCGTCAACGAGAAGGGCGTCCGCTTCATGGTGAAGGAGCACCGCGACGCGGAGCTCGCCCCGCGCGACGTCGTGTCGCGCGCGATCTACCGGCAGCAGAAGACGTCGCGCGTCTACCTCGACGCCCGCCAGCTCGGCCGCGGCTTCGCGAAGCGCTTCCCCGGCATCTTCGCGCTGTGTAGGGCGCGCGGCATCGACCCGCGCAAGGATCTCATCCCGGTCACGCCCGCGGCGCACTACATGATGGGCGGCATCGTGACGGACCTGATCGGACACTCGAGCATGCCGCGCCTGTACGCGGTGGGCGAGGTGGCACGGACGGGAGTCCACGGCGCCAACCGCCTCGCGTCGAACTCGCTGCTCGAGGGGCTCGTCTTCGCCGAACGAGTCGCGCGCGACCTGGCGAACGTCGCTCCGCTCAAGACGGCGCCAAAGACGAAGCCGTGGCAGGTGCCCCCGCTCACCGACCGCGGCGCGGCGCACGTCGCCGCGGAGCGGATTCGCACGGTGATGTGGACGCACGTCGCGATCACGCGCACGGCGAAGGGGCTGCGCACCGCGCTGGCCGACCTCTCCGACATCGAGCAACGCCTCCCCACCGGCGCCACCGAGGAGCTCAACCTCGTCCAGACGGCGAAGCTGATCACGGAGGCTGCGCTGCTCCGCAAGGAATCACGCGGGGGGCACTACCGCACTGATTTCCCCCGGGCGAAGTCGCTCTGGCGAGGGCGGCACATCGAGATGTAGGTGGGAGTGCCACTGCCACTGCCACTCCCAGTACTGAGTACCAGGTACCGGGTACCGAGATTGGCATACGGGCTCCCGGAATGAGGGGCGAGATATCGGGGTCAGATACCGAAGGTGCCTGACCCTTGGCGCATTCCAGCAAATCAATGAAAGGGGTCAGAGTCAGCGGTTCGCTGACTCTGACCCCGATGCATACCGACCGTCTGCTGGTCTGATGGAGCGACTTCCGAGCCTTCCGGGAGCCGTTATGCCAGTCCAGGTACCGAGTACTTCGTACTCAGTACTGGGAGTGGCCGTTGTCCTTCCCGTTACGGCGCTTTCTTGCTGAGAGAATCGGCCCTGACGGTCGTTCCTCCGGCGCTGTCTCTCGTCACGTTGCCGCTGGCAGCGGCCGCGGAATCGGCGCGAACGGCGGTCGCCGTGTTCGTCGAATTCCGGGCGAACACGAACCACAGCACTGCGGCGAGAACGATCAGACCGAGCAACAGCGGCCAGACGTTTCGCCCTTCCTTCCTTCGAATCGGGATCTCAGCCACTGAATTATCCCTCGCTCTGAGTCGGTGATGGCGGACCAGCGACCACGAGGGCAAGGGCTGTTCCTCGGCGCGCCGAAGGCGCGGCTCACACTATGGCCACTGTCGGCGGCGGAAGCACCGACGTGCACGCCGAGCACCGATGGGCCAGCGCCGGCACGGGCGTCAGGCACTCCGGGCACTCGCGCGTCTTGGGCGCTTCCACCGGCGCCGGACCCTTCAGCCGGTTCACCTGCCGGATGATCAGGAAGATCACGAACGCGACGATCAGGAAGTCCACCACCGCGTTGAGGAACAGACCGTAGTTGATCGTCGCCGCGCCGGCCGCCTTCGCCTCGGCCAGCGTGGCGTGATGCTGGCCCGACAGATCGATGAACAGGTTCGTCATGTCCACCTTGCCCAGCAGCAGGCCAAGGGGCGGCATCAGGATGTCGCTCGTGAACGACGTCACGATCTTGCCGAACGCCGCGCCGAGGATCACGGCGATGGCGAGGTCGAGCACGTTGCCGCGCATCACGAACGCCTTGAATTCCTTTAACATCGGATCTCGGGTGAGAGGGAACTCCAATCGGAGAGCGAGCAAGAGCATGCCGACAGATGCTCCCGCTCGCCAGAGTCGCTGGCGTGCCACACCGCGCTGCCCACCTCGGCACCCAGCGCTCACGCGCCCGTGCATCGCCGATTAGTTTGAGACCACCATGGGAACGACCGATACGGGCATCGTCCCGCGCGAAGAGCTCGTCGCCCAGCTGCAGGGAGAGATCAAGGCGCTCGCTCGCGAGCGCAACGCCGTCATCCTGGCGCACAACTACGAGCGCGCCGAAGTGCAGGACGTCGCTGACTACGTCGGCGACTCGCTCGGACTCTCCCGCGAAGCGGCCAAGACGGAAGCCGACGTCATCGTCTTCTGTGGCGTGCACTTCATGGCCGAGACCGCCGCGGTCCTCTCTCCCAACAAGACCGTACTCCTCCCCGACCTCGCCGCGGGATGCTCGCTCGCCTCGATGATCGACGCCGAGCAGCTCCGCGGCTGGAAGGCCGAACATCCGGGCGCCGTCGTCGTCTCCTACGTGAACACGACGGCCGAGGTGAAGGCGGAGAGCGACTACTGCTGCACGTCGGGGAATGCGGTCGAGGTCGTGAACGCAATTCCGGCCGAGACCGAGATCCTCTTCTGTCCCGACATGTTCCTCGGCGCGCACGTCAAGCGCATGTCGGGACGCGAGAACATCCGCATCTGGATGGGCGAGTGCCACGTGCATGCCGGCATCGATCCGGAGAACATCCGCCTGCAGCGACGGCTGCACCCCGATGCGGAGCTCCTCATCCATCCCGAGTGCGGCTGCTCGACGAGCGTGCTCGAGGCGATGTCCGCCGGTGACATCGATCCGGAAGGCGTGCAGATCCTCTCCACGGAAGGGATGATCAAACGGCCGGCCCTCTCCGAGGCGTCGGAATTCATCGTCGCGACCGAGGTCGGCATCCTGCATCGGCTGCGGCGGGAGAACCCCGCGAAGCGATTCGTCGCCGCGAACGAGCGCGCGTCGTGCGCCTACATGAAGGTGACGACGCTGCCGAAGGTGAAGCGCGCACTCACGACGCTCAAGCACCGCATCACCGTGCCCGAGGACGTCGCGAACAAGGCTCGGCGCGCGATCGAGCGGATGATCGCCATCGGCGGTCAGACTCCGCTCAGCCCCGTTCCTGAGACCACGGTCGATCCAGGCGAATAGCCGTCCTCACGCACCGCGACTCGGAGATCACGCATGGAGATGCAGCCATTCGAGCACGAGCGTCGTCCGTCGCCGCGCACGATCACGCCGCTCAGCACACCGGCTGCGCTCGGAGGAATGGGATTGCTCCGCTTTCCATATCATCAGGATGAGCTGCGGAACCTCGTCCGCTCCGCGCTCGACGAAGACGAGGCGTTCAACGACCTGACGACGATCGCGACGGTCGTCTCCGACCGGCACGCCCGCGGCCAGCTCGTCGCGCGCGCCGAGGGTGTGTTGTGCGGCGTGCCGCTCGCCGTCGAAGCGTTTCGGCAGCTCGATCCGAAAGTCACGATCCGCGTCGATCTCGAGGACGGCGCGCGCCTCAAGCGCGGCTCGAACATCCTCTATCTCTCCGGCCACGCGCGCGCGCTGCTCGCTGCGGAGCGGGTCGCGCTCAACTTCATGCAGCGGCTCTCGGGGATCGCGTCGCTCACCGCCCGCTACGTGGACGCGGTGAGAGGGACGAAGGCCAAGATCCTCGACACGCGGAAGACGACGCCCGGCTGGCGCCTCCTCGAGAAGTACGCCGTGCGCGCGGGCGGCGGGACGAACCATCGCCTCAACCTCTCGGCGGCGGTCCTCATCAAGGACAACCATCTCGCCGCCGTGGACGGCGACGTCGGGCTCGCCGTGCGGCGCGCCCACGACCTCGCCCCCGCCGGCACCAAGATCGAGGTGGAGTGCGACAAGTTCGAGCAGGTCGGTGCCGCGGTCGAGGCGGGGGCCGACATCATCATGTTCGACAACATGAACCCGGACGAGATGGCGCGCTGCGTGGATCTCGTCGGCGGCCGTGCCACCACGGAGGCGTCGGGCGGAGTGAGCCTCCAGACGGTCCGCGCCATTGCCCAGGCCGGCGTGGACTGGATCTCGGTCGGCGCCCTGACCCACTCGGCTCCGGCGCTCGACCTCGCGCTCGATTTCGAGTAGCCCCGGCGTCTGACCTCGGCGTCTGGTCCTGGCGGCGTAGGGAAATCCCCCACCAAGGGTGCGGGAATTCCTCTCGCACCGGGGACGACGCGCGGGCACCTTTCGGGCATGTCCGAAGCGCATGCCTTCGCAGGAGTTGCCATGGAGCCGCGAGCCGACGGCCGACATCCGACGGCGTCCCGGCGTTCGGCGTTGCGCGCGTTGACCGAGCGGGCGCTGCGAGTCCCCCTGCTCGGGAAGCTGGCCGGGGCCAATCTCCTCATCGTCGTCGCCGCGCTCGTCGTCGTGGTCGCCGAGCGCCAGGGAAAGCTGCCGGGCGACGCCGTGTCGATCCTCGGCATCGCGCTCGGCGTCAGTCTGGTCGTGAACCTCGGGCTGGTGCACGTCGCGCTGCGGCCGCTGAGCGAGCTGGAGCTGACCGCGGCCCGCGTGTCGGCGGGAGATCTGGGCGCGCGAGTGGCCGACAGCATTCTCGCCGACCGCGACATGGCGCGCGTGGGCACCACGTTCAACACGCTGCTCGACAACCTGACCAACGACCGCGCGCGCGTACGGCGGCTCGCCGCGCAGGTGATCAGCGCGCAGGACGAGGAACGCGCCCGCGTCGCCCGCGAGCTGCACGACTCGACGGCGCAGATGCTCGCCGCGGTGATGCTCCAGCTCGGCGTCGCCGCGCGGGAGAACGAGTCGCCGGCGCTCGACGCGCGCATCGCGACCGTGCGCGACATGGTGGCCGACGCGCTCGAGGAGGTGCGCAGCCTGTCGCACACGATCCATCCGCGGGTGCTCGACGACCTCGGCCTCGCGGCCGCGCTGTCCTGGCTGACGCGCCAGACGCGCGAGCAGGAATCGCTCGACGCCGAGGCGTTCGCCGACGATGGGGCGCCGATCCCGCGGCTCGAGGCGACGGTGCTCTACCGGGTGGCGCAGGAGTCGCTCCGCAACGCGGTGCGCCACGCCCACGCGCACCGCGTAGAGGTCTGGTTGCGACGCACGCCGACCACGGCCACGCTCGAGGTCGTGGACGACGGTCGCGGCTTCGACGTTCGGCGCGCCGAGGAGCGGCGTCCGGGAATGGGATTATTCTCCATGCGCGAGCGGGTCGGGCTCGCGAATGGCACACTCTCCGTGGAGAGCGCACCCGGCCGCGGAACACGTGTCGTGGCGACGGTGCCGCTGACCGAGCAGATCGAACGGGAGCGAGGATGACGATTCGCGTCGTGCTGGTGGACGATCACGCCATCGTCCGGACCGGGCTCAAGGCCGTGCTGGCCGAAGCGCCGGAGATCGACGTCGTCGGCGAGGCGTCGGGGGGCTACGAGGCGGTGGATCTACTCACGCGGACCGCCGCCGACGTCGTCGTGATGGACCTCTCGATGAGCGAGGGCGACGGTCTGACCGCCACGCGCGAGATCACCGCGGCGGGCGACGGCACCCGCGTGCTCGTGCTGACGATGCACGCCGAGGAGGCCTATCTGGAGGCCGTGCTCGAGGCGGGCGCGTCGGGCTACCTGGGCAAGGCGAACGCCGACCGCGACCTGGTCGAGGCGGTGCACGCCGTGGCGCGGGGGGAGATCTTCGTCCAGCCGACCGCGGCGCGGGTGCTCGCGCAGGGCGCGCGGCGGCGCGACGAGCAGGCGACGGAGCGGGCGCGGTACGAGCGGCTCACGGACCGCGAGCGCGAGGTGATGCGGTTGATCGCCGAGGGCTACACGGCACCGGAGATCGGGGAGCAGCTCGCCATCAGCCCGAAGACGGTGGACACCTACAAGCAGCGCGTGAACGACAAGCTCGGGCTCACGCACCGGGCGGACTACGTGAAGCTCGCGCTCAAGCTTGGGCTGCTGCAGGCTCCGACGGCGTGACGAGCCTCCTCGGACCGGAAGAGTCGCCCGACTTCACGTAGGCCGTGTCGACGTAGCGCGACGCCCACTCTTTCCAATCGAAGTGTGCTTTCGCGCGTTCGGCGGCGGCGTGACCGAGTCGTTGCCGCAGCTCGGCGTCGCTGGTGAGCCGGGTCAGCGCGACCGCGAGCGCGCCTTCGTCGTCCACGGGGACGACCAGCCCGCTCTCCTCATGCGTCACGGACTCGCGCAGGCCGCCGACGTCCGTCGCCACCACGGGCGTACCGACGGCCATCGCCTCGACCGCGGCGATGCCGAACGGTTCGTCGCGCGACGCGAGCACGGCGCACACCGCACCCGCCAACAGCTTCGCCACGACGTTCGGCGGCTGCGACCCGACGAACTCCACGCGCTTCTCGAGACCGAGCTGCGCGACGAGGCTGGTGAGCTCGTCGCGCAATGGGCCATCGCCGACGAGGAGCAGGCGCACCGGCTCGGGGACTCGCGCAAAGGCCCGGAGGAGAGTGTCATGCGCCTTCTTGCGGTTCAGTGCGGCGACGCAGACGCAGTACGGTTCCCGGGGCGCGTTCCAGCCGGGCGGAGTGGCCGAGCTGACGGCCAGCTCTCGCACCTCGTCCACGTCCACGGAGTTCGTGATCGCGATGACGCGCGGAGCCGCCGACGGATATTCCCGCCGCACGTACTCGGCGTATTCCTGCGACGGGGCGACGATGAGATCGGAGTACGGGAGGAGGCGCGACATCAGCCAGCGTGGCAGCGACCGCTGCTCGAGCGAGGTGAGATCGCCGCCGTGCACCGAGGTTACGAGGCGCACGCCGGTCAGCCGGCGCAGCGCGACGAAGTGCAGGAAGTTGAGGTCGGGGTAGTGCACGTTCACGACATCGATCTTTCGCGTGCGCACCAGCCGCGCGAGATGCCAGAGCGAGAGCGGCGCGGTGAGCAGGAAGGCGACCACCGAGCGCAGCGGCCGACGCCGGACGAGCGGTGGCCGCAGGTTCATGTAGAGCGAAGAGAAGCCGAGTCGCGAGAGCCCGTCCTGCGGCGCCGTCCTGTTTCCCGGGAAGAGGAACAGCGGCGCCCGCCCCGATTCCTGGAGGAAGCGGGCGAGGTTGCGCACGACGGTGTTGACCCCTCCGTGCGACTGATCCCAGGGAACGACGAGCAGAACGTGGAGCACGCCGGAAGCCGATCTTATTGTAGAAGGTGAGGGGCGAACGGCAGGGACGAATCGAGACTCGACCCTGTGCGTCCAACTGGCAAGCGGGTGGGACCGTGGCGTGCGGGGGGCCTCCCAGCACACGCTGAGGGACCGACGACCCTCGCGCGAGTGGGGCAACCGCGGCGTCAGGGCGTTGCGCCGGCTCGTGTTAGGCGTCCGACCCTTGACGCCCGTCCCGGGCGGCATATACTGAACTGACCATGCAACACCAGAGCGTCCTCCTCCTTAGCAGCGCCCTCGGCCGAATTATTATTATCGGTCGCGGGATTTCGTGCATGGGAGGACGTACCGAGTAACGCGGCGCTACAGTCGCGAACGGCCCCTCCCGGCACACGGCGAGGGGCCTTTTTCATACTGACCGCTCGCCTGCTTCGGACAAGGATCGCTCGCCGCTCACCCGCCGCGGCTCGGGGACCCCGCCTCGCCCCCTTTCACCACCGTTGCAGCCATGTTCGCTTTCTCTCCAGACCGCCACGCAGTGAATCTGCACACGCATCCGGCCGGTAACGGCACCCGCCGAGCAGGGGTGCTGCAGCCGAGCGCACAGCCGGGCACCCCGGCGTCCGCCCCAGCCTTTCCCGCTACGGCGCCGGTCGAGCCGTCGCATGAGCGAGCCTACCCCCAAGCGGACGGCGAACCGTGAGCCCTGACGCCAATCGAGTACGTACGCCGGGCGCCGAATCCGATCGCGTCCGCGTCTTCGACACCACGCTGCGCGACGGGGAGCAGGCGCCCGGCTGCACGATGAACCTGGACGAGAAGCTCCAGGTGGCACACCAGCTCGCCCGGCTCGGGGTGGACGTGATCGAGGCGGGCTATCCCGCCGCTTCGCCGGGTGATGCGGAGTCGGTCAAGGCGGTGGCGGAAGAAGTCGGGGGCGGACAGGGCCCGACGATCTGCGGGCTCGCCCGGGCGACCGAGCACGACGTGCGGACCTGCGCCGCGTCGGTGGCGCCCGCGACGCGGAGCCGGATCCACATCTTCCTCGCGACGTCGGACATCCATCTCCAGCACAAGCTGCGCTGCTCGCGCGACGAGGTGATCGCGCGCGGCATCATGGCGGTCTCGCTCGCGAAGGGGCTCGTCCACGAGGTCGAGTTCTCGCCGGAAGACGCGGCGCGCACCGATCCCGAGTACCTGCTCGACGTGCTCGCGGCGGTGGTCGAGGCGGGAGCGACGACGCTGAACATCCCGGACACCGTCGGCTTCACGACGCCGTGGGAGTACGAGAACACCATCCGCCGCGTCGTCGCGCTGGCCGCGAAGCATCCCGGCGTGGTCGTCTCGACGCACTGCCACGACGATCTCGGGCTGGCCGTCGCGAACACGCTGGCCGGGATCCGCGCCGGTGCGCGCCAGGTGGAGGTGACGCTGAACGGCATCGGCGAGCGGGCGGGGAACGCGTCGCTCGAGGAAGTGGTGATGGCGCTCAAGACGCGCCCCGAGCTGTTCGACGGCGCGTACATGAACATCGACTCGACCCAGCTGACGCGCGCGTCGCGGCTGCTGCAGCAGTGCACGGGAACGTACGTCGCGCCGAACAAGGCGATCGTTGGCGCCAATGCGTTCTCGCACGAAGCCGGCATCCATCAGGACGGCGTGCTGAAGCACCGGGCGACGTACGAGATCATGACGCCGGAGTCCGTGGGGGCGGACGGCAGCATGCTCGTGCTGGGCAAGCACTCGGGGCGTCACGCGCTGCGCGAGCGGCTCAAGGAGCTGGGGCACGAGCTGGACGACGAGCGCTTCCTCGAGGT
Source organism: Gemmatimonadota bacterium (assembly GCA_019510405.1). Classification (GTDB taxonomy): domain Bacteria; phylum Gemmatimonadota; class Gemmatimonadetes; order Gemmatimonadales; family Gemmatimonadaceae; genus AG11. The sequence goes on from JAEKKK010000068.1 coordinate 29,475, forward strand.
GTTCGGGCGGTTCAAGGAGCTGTGCGACCGGAAGAAGTTCGTCGACGACCGCGACATTGCGGCGCTGGCGTCGACCGCACACGATCACGCGCCGGCGCGGTGGACGATGGTGCAGATGCAGGTGCAGTCGGGGACGCAGCTCATCCCGACGGCGACGGTGCGGCTGCGCAACGCCGACGGGACGACGAAGGTGGGATCGGGGACGGGAGACGGGCCGGTGGACGCATGCTGCCGAGCCATCGACGCAGTCGTCGGCGAGACCGGCGAGCTGCAGGGATTCACCACGCGTTCCGTGTCCGAGGGGACCGGTGCGCTCGCGGAGGTAACGGTACGAGTGAAGGATCTCTATTCGGGCCGCACGTTCGTCGGCCACGGGACGCACGTCGATGTGGTCGAGGCGTCGGGTGAGGCGTACCTCGATGCGGTGAACAGCCTGTTGACGATGCGCGATGCGGAGGCGGAGAAGAACGCGTCGCTGCGCTTCCCGAAGGCGAAGCAGGCGAAGGTGTCAGCATGAGCGCGCCGAAGACGCTGTTCGAGAAGCTCTGGGAGCGTCACCTCGTCCGTCCGGAGACCGAC
>JAEKKK010000171.1 GCA_019510405.1 Gemmatimonadota bacterium
CGCACGCGTCGGTGGAGCTGGACCACAACGCGTTCACCGGGCGGTGGGCGCTGGTGTGGGTGCTCTCCGCGCTCGGCCGCGACGACGACGCGATCGCTGCGGTGACGGACGCGCTCGCGATGTCGGGGCGCCATCCGCGGATCCTTGCCGACCTCGCCGAGATCCACGCGCGGCGCGGCGAGCACGACGCGGTGCGCCGCATCCTGGCCGAGCTGAACGAGCGGGCGCAGAAGAGCTTCGTGGAGCACTCGGTGCTCGGCACGGTGCACGCCTGCCTCGGCGAGATGGCGGAGGCGCGGCGGCTGGTGGGGCTCGGTATCGAGCAGCACGAGATCTGGTGGCAGTTCGCGAAGGCACCCGCGTGGGCGCCGTTCCGAGCGGACGCCGGAGGGGCGGCAATGCTCGCGCGGTACGGGTTCGCCTGATTCCGAAGGTGGCGACCCCTATACCTACCAATCCGTCTCGCGATAGTCCTTCAGGAACTTCCCCCACACGTGCGTCCCCGTGTTGATCCCACTGATGATGGGATCCACGATCCGGGCCGCCCCGTCCACGATGTCCAGCGGCGGATGGAACCGGTGCTCCTTCACCTTCCGCGCCGCGATCTCCGCCGGATCCTCGTCGGTCACCCACCCGGTGTCCACACTGTTCATGTGAATGCCCTCGTGCCAGCACTCGGCGGCCGACGTGCGCGTCATCATGTTGAGCGCGGCCTTCGCCATGTTGGTGTGCGGGTGGCGCGTGGTCTTCTGGTTCCGGTAGAACTGCCCCTCCATCGCCGAGACGTTGACGATGTGCTTGTCGCGCTCGGGGGTGCGCAGCATGAGAGGCTTGAGGCGCGCGTTGAGGAGGAAGGGCGCGATGGCGTTGACGAGCTGTACCTCGAGCAGCTCGACGGTCGGCACATCGGACAGCAGCATGCGCCAGGAGTTGCGCTCTCGTAGATCGACCTGCTGCAGGTCCTGGTCGAGTCGGCCCTCCGGAAAGAGGTGCGGTGCGACGTCGTCCTCGTCGAGTAGCGCCACCTGCGACAGCGCCGCGGCGTGCAGGAGCCCCATCGCCGGCGAGTCGTGCGACGGCGTGCCGGCGGTGAGCGCGCCTGCGCTCGCGCCGCTCACGAGACTCTCCCCTCGCAACCCCTCGTACCGACCAAGGAGCTTTCTCGCCGGCTCGGGGAGGGCGTGCACGCTCGCGCGCTCGCCTTCCATCATGTGCTCGTAGAACGCGGGCGGGCGCCTCACCGTCTGACAGGCGTTGTTGATGATGAAGTCGAGCCGATCGTGCGACGCGAGGAGCTCGTGGCAGAACGCGTCCACGCTCGGCGTGTGCCGCAGGTCGAGCCCGAAGATCTCGAGGCGGTGCGCCCACTGCTCGAAGTCGGGCTCGCGCGAGTAGCGCGCAGCCGAGTCGCGCGGGAAGCGGGTGGTGACGATGAGCCGCGCGCCCGCGCGAAGCAGCTTGAGGCCGGCCTGGTAGCCGATCTTCACGCGGCCGCCGGTGAGCAGCGCGGTGCGGCCACCCAGGTCGGCGAGCTCGGTGCGCTTCGCGAAGTTGAAGTCCCCGCAGGCGGGGCAGAGCTGATCGTAGAAGTGATGCAGCGCCGAATACTGCTCCTTGCAGACGTAGCAGTGCCGCTCCTCCACGGTCTCGCGGAAGTCGGGATCGTCGACATCGGTCTGCTCGAACCGCTCGGGCGGGAAGACGTTCGGCGTATTGAACACGGACTGCCGGCGCAGCGAGCGGATCCCGCGCTCCTCGAGCACCTCCTCCTCCTTGCGCACCGCGGCGGCCTTCCGCTGGCGGATGGTCGCCTTGACCATCGTGCGGCGCGCCTTGGCGTCGGGGTGGTAGACGAGGGCGACTGCATCGCGAAGGCGGTCGCGCTCCTTCTTTTCAACGGCCAGGAGCAGGCCGCGGTCGGCGATGATTCTCTCGAGCAGCTCGGTCGCCGCGCGGATCTGATCGCGCAGGGTATCGACCTCGGACTCGTCGGCGTCGAAAGCGTAGTCGGGGCTGGACATCCCGGAAAGATAAGCGGTGGAAGGCTTTGCGGAGGTCGTCCGCGGCGACCGTGAGGTCAGCGAGGATACATTTCAGGCATGTCACAGGCCTTTCTCAGAGACGACGCGGAAGGGGAGATGCCCCGCCGCAACTACGCGCTGCCCGAGCGCGACGATCCGGACTACGATCGCGCCGCGGCGCGTGCGCTGCTCGAGGCGGCGCGCGTGAGCGAGACGCAGCTCGCCGAACGTGCCACCGGATATCTCTGGGGTGAGCCTCGCCTGCGCCCGTTCGTCGAGGCAATCCGCGTTGAGGCGGAAGCGGCGGGAGACGACCGGCTGGAGCAGGTCGCGCGTCGCTTCCTGGGGTGATTGGCTGAGTGGTGTTCTCCCTCTTCAGGTCACGGAAGCGCGAGCGACTGCGTGCGGCGCCCTTCCCCGACGACTGGCGTCGCACGATCGAGCGCAACGTGCCGATCGTGCTCCGGCTCCCGCCATCGGATCGCGTGGAGCTGTTTGGCCACGTCCAGGTCTTCCTCGCCGAGAAGCACTTCGAGGGCGTCGGTGGCCTCGAGCTGACGGACGAGATCCGTGTGACCATCGCCGCACAGGCCTGCCTGCTCCTTCTGCATCGCGACACGGACTACTACCCGCTCCTGAAATCGATCATCGTCTACCCGAGCACGTACGTCGTGCCGGAGGAGCACTCGATCGGCGGGGGCATCTGGGAGGAGGGGGAGGACGAGCTGCTCGGCCATACGTCGCGCACTCTCTCGGCGCTGGTGCTCGCGTGGGACTCGACGCTGCACGGAGCGCGGGACATGGGCGACGGCGAGAACGTCGTGCTGCACGAGTTCGCGCACCAGCTCGACTTCGAGCAGGGTGACGTGAACGGGACACCGACGCTCGGCTCCAACGGCCAGTACGCATCCTGGGCGCGCGTCCTCGGCGCGGAGTACGACGCGCTGCGCCGAGCGAGTGACGAGGGCCGGCCGAGCGTGCTGGACGACTACGGCGCCGAGAATCCCGCCGAGTTCTTTGCGGTGGCGACGGAAGCATTCTTCGAGCGACCGGTGGAGCTTCGCGCGAAGCACGCCGCGCTGTACGAGGAGCTGCGGGCATTCTACCAGCAGGATCCGGCCTCATGGACGCGCACGTGAGCACCGAGGGATCGGCGACGCAGGCCGCGTACGACGCGCTCGCGGCCTACACTCTCACGCTCGGCGACCCAGCGTTCATTCACCAGCACGTCGTCGACGCCTTCGCGGCGCAGCACGCCACGGAGGCGACGAAGCCGATCACGGTGGCGTTCGCACTGATCGGCCTGTATCTGCACGTCGAGCGTGGCTTGACGGGGCGGCAGGTACAGCGCGCGCACATGATGCTCGCACGGCGCTCGCGCACCTGGCCGGTCTTCAGGCTGCCCGAGACACGTGGGGCGATGACAGCAGCCGACGTCCTCGCCGCTCCAGCGGGTCCAGCGCGCGACCGGGCGATCTCATCATGGAGTGCCGTGGTCTGGTCCGCCTATGCGGAGATCGCACCCGAAGTCGCAGCGCTCGCGCGCGCACACGGGCTCGACGCGTGGACGCCGGGTGAGTCGGTGAGTCAGTGAGTGAGTAACCCCGGACGCAGCACCGGCTACCGGTGAAGACATCGCCGGCTCACGAAGGCTCGGGAATCTCACGGTTGGAGTAGTACGGTCTCCAGAAGGAGAATTCCGCCGCGAGCCAATGCCGGAGTGCGGCGTAGAGCCTGACGTACTCGCCACGCTCGTATGCCTCCGACGTCACCCACCAGCTCACGTCGACGTCGTACGCCACCAACTGCTCCGTGAGCTCCGTGCGCCGGCCCATCGGATAGAGGTAGCAGCAGCCGACGTAGTGCCCGGCGGTATCGTGCACGACGTAGCTGTACGAGAAGCCGTCCCGGAACTCGAGCTCGTGCCAGACGAGATCGACGAAGTCGTACTCCTCCGTGACCGGTTCGGTCGGCCAGCCACCGCCGCGCGTGCGCTGGATAAGCGCGAGGCTCGTATTGATGCCTTGCACGTCGTCATGCAGGCACTCGCGTCCGAGGGGTGATGCGACGAGGTGCTCGTGGGTGAGCCGCGTCGGCACGGTGAACCCGGCCGGCAACTCGAGCTTCCTGACGAACTGTGCGTAGCGCATCGTGGTCGAGGACGCGGGAATCCGAAGGTCGCTTCGCCGACGGCTACGGCGTACCCGAACCGGTCGGCTCTCCATCGAGGAACGGCAGCACGGTCGGCACGAGCGCGGGGGACGCGGCCATCTCGTAGTGCGTCACGTTGGGCAGGACGGCGAGCCGATTACGCGACATGTGCTCGCGCTGCCAACCGGCGTCGCGCAGCGCGCCGCCGAGCAACTGGTAGAAGCGCACGATGTGCTCCGGGCGGAACATGTCGGCGTCGCCGTACACGAGCATGACAGGGCCTCTGAGCGTCTTCACCTCGTCGGTCCAGTCATACGACGCGCGCATCCACTCACCCATGCGATCGAGCAGGCGCGGAAAATCCTCCGGCTTCGGCGCGACGGCGGCGTACGCCCCGTACAGCGGCGTCTGTTTCATCATTGGCGCCATGCTCGCGCCGAGTGCGGCCTGCTGCGGCAGCATCTCGGGGAAGAAACCGTTCTGCGCATACGGGGTGGACACGAGCACGAGCCGTCGCACGAGGTCGGGGTGCTGGATGGCGAGCCGCAGGGCGACGCCCCCTCCCATCGAGTAGCCCAGCGCATCGACGGTGCG
>JAEKKK010000172.1 GCA_019510405.1 Gemmatimonadota bacterium
TGGGGAAGGGCGATCTGCGGCTTGGCACGGGTGCGCGCTTCCACATCGAGGGCGGGTTCCTCCAGATCGTGGACGACAAGGTCCGGGTCGTGACGGAGCACGCAACAAAGGCGTAAGCGCCCTGCCGGATCACCTCAAAGGGCGCCCCTGTGGGCGCCCTTTTTGTCTAGAGCGAACAGATGTTTGGGGGCGAGAAGGCGCAAATGCCGTCCCCATCTACATTTGGCCCTCGACTTGCCTCTAAAAGACCCTGAGAGCTCCATCGAGCGGAATCGGGCAGTAGACGCGGGAGCGTATCCAGTGCACACTGATGACGCGGGACTACCGCCGATCCTGGTGGTGGACGACAATCATGACAACGCGGAGATCATCAGGCAGTATCTCGAGATCCGAGGCTACCCGATCACGGTAGCGCACGACGGAGAAGAGGCACTGGCGATGTACGAGACGGTACGTCCTGCAGTCGTCCTGCTCGACGTCATGATGCCTGGCCGCGACGGATGGGAAGTCTGCCGGATCATGAAGCAGCACCCGGTGCTCGGGAAATCGGTGCGCGTCATCATGGTCACGGCGCTCGATGCATGGACCGACAAGCGCGAGGCGCTGCAGCGCGGCGCCGACGACTACGTGGAGAAGCCATTTGATCTGCCGACGCTCGCCAGGACCGTGCAGCGAAACATCGCCCAGTTGCGCGCCGCGTCGTAGCGTCGGCATCGGTGGCGTCGCGCCAACCGCGTGAGCGATTCGATCCTTCTCACTGATACCGACGCCTCCCCGGTCGGTGATGCAGTCGCGCTGCTGGACGGGTGGCGCGCCGAAAAGCGCGCCCTCCGCGAGCTTGCGTCCGCCCTCGGCGAGCCTGGTGTCCGTGCGCTCCTACTGACGACGGACGACCCTTCGCTGCTGCGCTCCAGCGTGGAGCTCGCCCACGCGCGCGGCGTGCCGGTGCTGGTCGGCTGCACCGACGAGACTGGCCGCCGGCGTGCCGTCGAGCTCAAGGCCGAGGAGTGGTTTCTGCTGCCGGCGACGGCCGAGGAGATCTCGGCGCGCATCTGGTCGGCGGTCGCCCGCGGAGCAGGGCTCGGCGCGGCGGTGGCCGAACGGGTGGACCGCGTGGAGTACGAGCAGATGCTCCACGACTCGCTCACGGGCTTGCCGACGCTCCCCGTCGCGATCGAGCGGTCGCGGCAACTGTTCAAGGAGCGCGGCGAGCTCGTCGTCCTGTACTTCAACTTCGTGCGCTACTCGAAGATCGAAGAGATCTACGGGTGGGAGAAGCTGGATTCCGTGCTGGAGACGACCGCCAGCGCGGTGCGCGATTTCCTGGACGACGACGAGCTCGGGGCGTCGCGCGTGATGGTGAGCTTCACCAACGACGACGACTTCATCTTCTTCCACGTGCCGGCGAGCGGCGTGGCCGCGGCGACCGAGAGCGAGATCACCGAGATGGTCACTCGCCTCCAGCGGCACGTGGGCGGCCAGATCGAGGAGGCGCACGGCGAGGACATCGCCGCGCTATTCGACATCTACGTGGGCCGCGCGCATCTGTACTACAACCCGAAGATCCGCCTGGAGCGGCTGATCTACCGCGGCATCCGCGAGGCGGCGAATGCCTCGCGCTCGGTGGAGCAGCGTGAACGGGCGCGCCGCGTGAGCGACCTGCGCACCTCCCTGCGCGACCGATCGGTCTACGTCGACTACCACCCGATCGTCGTCGCGTCCACGCGCGAGATCTTCGGCTACGAGGCGCTCGCCCGGGGCCAGCTGCGCACGCTACGCAGCCCGGAGGTCATGTTCGACGTGGCGGCCGAAGCAGACCTCATCTGGGAGCTGAGCCGGCTGTGTCGCGCGCGAGCGCTCGAGGGGATGGACACGCGACTCGGCCCCGGGCAACTGCTCTTTCTCAACGTCGATCCGCACGACTTCGCCGATCCGGCGTTCAACGAGAAGGAGGTCACCGATCCTTCGCGCGTCGTCATCGAGATCACCGAGCGCACCGCGATCAAGGACTACCCGAAGTTCCGCGAGCGGTTGAAGGCGTTCAGGAATCTCGGCTACCGCTTCGCCGTGGACGACGCAGGGAGCGGCTACGCGGGTCTCGGATCGATCGCCAATCTCGAGCCGGACTTCATCAAGCTCGACATCTCGTTGATCAACGCGATCGACACGAACTTCATCAAGCAGAACCTCGTGCAGACGATGGTCCGGTTCGCCGAGGACCACAACGCGATGGTCATCGCCGAGGGGGTCGAGCGCGCCGAAGAGTTCAAGACGGTGCAGGAGCTCGGCGTGCATCTCGTGCAGGGCTTCTTCCTCCACCGCCCGCAGCCGGCATCGAGCCCGATCGTCACCGTCGCGACCGCGTAGACAGCAGCGCGCGCTTCACGCGACCGCTAGCGCATCAGCGACGCGACGAGCTCGTACGACCGTTCGGCGGCGCCGAGTCCCGCGCGAACCACTTCGCGGGCTGCCTCCCCTGCGGCGCGCCGCGCCGCCGACTCCTCGAGCCAATGGCCGAGCACCACCTCGAGGGAGGGCGCATCGGACACGCTCGCGGCGGCGCCGACGGCGAGCAGGAGACCGGCCTCGCGACTGTTCCCGAAGCGCGGTCCGAACACGACCGGCGCGCCGAATGCCGCGGGCTCGAGGACCGAGTGCAGCCCGGCGGCGTGGAAGCCTCCGCCGACGAAGGCGACATCGGCGATGGCGTAGAGGTCGCCCAGCACGCCAACCCGATCGACGATGACGACGTCCGCCTCCGCCGCCTCCGCCGCGCCGAGCCGCGCGGAGCGCACCTTCGCGCTCGTCGCCCATTGCTCGACGGGCTCGAGATGCGCCGGCGTCGGCTCATGCGGCGCGATGATCAGCCGCATCTCCGGGTGTTGCTCGTGCAGGCTGCTCCACGCCTCGAGCAGGGGGCGTTCGTCGGCGGGCCAGGTGGACCCTGCGACGAGCGTCGGCCGGTCGCCGCGGAGGGGTGCGAGCAGCGCACTGGTGAGATCCACTCTCGCGGCGCGGGCCCAGACCTGATCGAAGCGCGTGTCGCCGGTGACCGTCACGCGTGTCGCCGGAACGCCGAGCGCGACGAGTCGTTCCGCATCCTCGGCACTGATCGCGCCGACGCGGTCGAGGCGCGCGTACGCGTCGCGCAGCAGTGCGGCCGCGATGCCGCGGCGCCGCGTCGAGCCGGGTGCGAGGGTGGCGCTGACGAGGCCGAGCGCCACGCCATGGTTGGATGCCTCGCGCGCGAGGGTCGGCCACACATCCAGCTTGCTGAAGACGAGCGCGGTAGGATCGAGCGCGCGCAGCGCGGCGCGGGCGTCGCCCGTGCCGTCGAAGGGGAGCACATCGCGAAAGTCGACGTTCAATCCGGCCGCGAATCGTTCGGCGCTGGGCGAGAAGTAGGTGTACGCCACCTGCCACTCACGCGCCCGCTCGCGCGCCAGCTCGAGCACCGGACGGGCCTGCAACCCTTCGCCGACGCTGGGGGCGTGCATCCAGAGCAACGGACGCCCCGGCGCGCGCGCGAACGAGGCAAATCGCGCCCGCACGCCGCGGCGGGATGCGAAGGTTTCGAGGAGCTTGTTGCCCGTGGTTGGCGCGATCGAGGCGAGCCCGCGCGCGAGCAGCGCGATGCCCTCGTAGCCGACGCGGAGGGGAAGGTTCATGCGCCTCCGCGCGGCGTGGTCAGGGCGCGCCCTTGGCCTTGGCGATCGCCTGATCGAGAACGACGCGGAAGGTGTCCACCGGGTATGCGCCCGCCAACGCACGGTCGCCGATGAAGAACGTCGGCGTGGACTCCACGCCCGCCTGCGAGCTTCGATCCCTGTCGGCCTGGATGAGCTTCGCGGTCGCGTGGGTGGACATGCAGCTGTTCCAGCCCTTGGGTTCCACCCTGGCCGCGCGCGCCAGCGAGTCGAAGACGGCCAGCGGCGACTTCAGGTCCGCCCACTTCGGCTGCGACTGAAAGAGCGACTCGTGCAGCTCCCAGAACTTCCCTTGCACGCCGGCGCACATGGCCGCTTCCGCGGCTGCCTGGGCATTCTTGTGAATCCGGCTGAGCGGGAAGTTCAGATAGGCCAGTCGCACCTTGCCCGTCTTGACATATTCCTGGTCGATCTTGGCGAACGTCTCGTCGTGCCACTGCTTGCAGAAGGGGCACTGGAAGTCGCTGATCTCGACGAGCCAGACCTTTGCCGTCTCGGCGCCGCGGATACGCGACCGGTCGGCGTACGAGCTGACCGAGTCGTCGAAGTGAGGGTTCCCCGTGGGCCCGAGTACCTCGCCCGGCGATACGTTCACCTGCCGTGCCGACGCCGGAGGCGTCTCGCGCGACGAGCAGGCGGCCAGGGAGGCCAGAGGCAGGAGAACGGCGAGCAGCCGGGCGCGAGAGAGGTGAAGCATTGGAGTCGTGGCGGTAGGGTCGGCAACTTCAGCTGTAAGTTAACGCTGCTGCCCCGCCGCGGGCGAGGCGAAGCGGGCTGGCCCGCCGTGTGCCGTCTTCCCGGCCGAATCTCGCTGCCGTTATATCGCGTACGGTAGGACGTCCTTCGCCAACAGGCATGCTCTCTACTATCGGTGGCCGTCTCGCGTTCCTTGCCGCGGCCCTGCTGTTCCAGAGCGGTCCCCAGATTCCGCCTCCGCGCGGGCTCGTCAACGACTTCGCTAATGTGATCTCGCCGGCGGCAGCCACGCGGATCGAGCGCATCGCGCAGGACGTGCGGGAC
>JAEKKK010000186.1 GCA_019510405.1 Gemmatimonadota bacterium
TACGAACCGCTGCACCACGCTCACGGAGGTTTCTGGATGACGAAGTATATCCGCTTCGCCGGCGCACCGTTCGCCCTCGTCGCCGCGCTGTCGCTGAGCGCGTGCACGGTCTCGGATAGCAAGAGCGACACCTCGCTCGCGCGAGACACCGCACTGAGCCGCGACTTGCAGATGGCAGGCCGCGACACTTCGGTGCAGCCCCAGCTGAAGGACGTGCCCGCGACCCCCGCGGCCGAGCCGGCACCTGCGCCGACCCCGATGCGCACGACGCCGAGAGAGCCGACGCGCACCGTGACGCGGCCGAAGCCCGCGCCGACGCCGGCCAGGCCGGCGGCGCCCGAGGTGACCGCTTCGGGCAACACCGTGACGCGCAACACGGGTGCAGGCGCGGCGAACGCCGGCGGCGGCTCGGTGGGGACGATCCCGTCGGGGACCTCGCTCGCCCTCAAGTCGAACGCGCGCGTCTGCACGAACACCTACACGGTCGGGCAGACCTTCACCGCCAACCTGGCGAACGCGGTGTCCGGCTCGAACGGCGCGACGATCCCCGCCGGCGCGGACCTGACGCTCGAGGTGACGAACCTCAAGCGCAGCGAGAACGTGAACGACAAGATCGTGATGGAGTTCGCCGTGAAGTCGGTGACGTTCGGCGGCAAGACGTATCCGGTCTCGGGCACGGTCTCGAGCGCGGACGTCGAGCGCGTGCGCAACCAGCCGAAGGGCAAGGACGCGCAGAAGGTGGCGACGGGCGCCGTGGTCGGCGCGATCGCCGGCCAGATCTTCGGCAAGAGCACGAAGTCGACGATCATCGGTGCGGCGGCGGGTGCGGCGGCTGGTGGGGCGGTGGCTGGTGCGACGTCGAATTACGAAGGTTGCGTCCCGGAAGGCGGCGCGATCGCGGTCGATCTCTCGGCACCGCTGCAGGTCCGCGTTACGTCCTGAACACAGCGGCCAGGAGCGAACGACAGGGGGGCGCCAGGGTATCACTGGCGCCCCCCTGTTGCGTCCTGGCAGCCGGGGCCAACACTTTGGCAGGTCCGGGTGCATCTCGTGGTGACGGCCCGACGTCACCCCACCCGGTCCGTTTCCATTGCACATGGAGCTTTCGCAGATGCGTCGCCAGTTCCTGAGTGTCGCCACCATCGCCTCGTTCGCGTTCGTCGCACTGCCGTCCGTCGCCCGGGCCCAGTACGTCCATCACGACAACGACCCGTTCGGCGGGAAGCCGGCGCCGGTCACGCCGCCGAGCGTCGCCAAGGTCGCGCTGGACGACAAGGAGATCGCCCTCGACGACGCGCAGCGCGCGCAGCTCAAGCGCATCCAGGCGCACCTCGACTCGGCCAACGCGCCGTTCCTGCAGAAGCTCGAAGCAGCGCGTCCGACGTGGCGTCCTGCGGGCGGACTGGGAGACCTGAGCCAGGAGCAGCGTGACCAGCTCGTCGCCTACCGGCACGCGCAGGAAGCGATCGTCGATTCGGTCGCGCCGAACGTGGTGAAGGCGAACGAGCAGGCGCGCGCGGTGCTGCGCCCCGAGCAGATCGAGCGTGCGGCAAAGCTGGAGAAGGACGCGCGCAAGCGCGCCGAGGAGCTGGCGAAGAAGGAGTTCGAGGTGAAGCAGGAGATGGTGCCTCGCGGCGAGCGTCGCCGCGGAGAGATCCGGGATGGGACAGGCCGCTCGCCGCTGGAGTAAGGGCGCGGCGCGTCCGACGGTCTCGCTCTCGGTGAGCGTGAACGTTCCGGTCGAGCCAGCGCAGACGCCCGAACGCGTCGCGGCGGCCGAGCGGGACGGCGCGCTGGTCCGCCGCGCCCGCGCCGGCGATCAGTCCGCGTTCGACCTGCTGGTACGCGCGTACATGGAGCAGGCGTTCCGCGTCGCGTATCGCGTCGTGGGGCACCGAGAGGATGCCGAGGATCTCGTCCAGGAGTCGTTCCTGGCGGCGTACCAGTATCTGGATTCGTTCGAGATCGGCCGGCCGTTCGGGCCCTGGCTGATCCGCATCGTGCTGAATCGCGGCTCCAACCTGCGCCGCTCGCGGGCGCGGCGCACCATGGAGCCGGAGACGGACGGCGTGAGCGAAGCGCCGTCGGCGCTCGACGAGACGGAGCGGAGCGACACCGGGAAGATCCTGCAGCAGGCGCTCGCGACGCTCTCGGATCGGCAGCGCCTGATCGTGACGATGTTCGACGTGGACGGGCTCACGAGCAGCGAGATCGGAGAGATGCTGGAGCTCGCGCCGGGCACGGTGCGGTGGCACCTGCACGAAGCGCGTCGACATCTGCGCGGCGTGCTCGCGCATTTCTTTGGGGGCGACGATGGCCGGATCGAGGGATAGCGGGGGGGAGACGTTCAACCCGTTCGCGGCGGTGGACCCGCCGCGCGACGAAGCGCTCGCCGCGCTGCTGCGGCAGGCGGATGGTGTCGTGCCGCTCGGCGCGGTGGACTGGGACGCGCTCGCGTCGCGCATCGCGCGCTCGTTGCCCGGCCGCGCGACGATCACCTGGTGGAGCTACGCGGAACGCTGGTCGCAGCGCCTGCTCCCGCTCGCGTTCGCGGCGAGCCTGCTCGGCGCCGTGGCGCTGTGGGACGCGGACGAGCTCTCGAGTGTCGTGGGTAGCTCGGCGGCGGTGACGGACGTGGTGGCGGAGGTCGTGCAGGGCGCGCCGGTGGAGGACGCGGCGCGCAGCTTCGCGCGGACGGTCACGGCGGACGTCACGATGCTGGCGGCGGAGGACTGATGCACGCACGGCTGCGAGCGGGGTTGGTGATCGCGGCCGTCGTCGTGGCGAGCGCGATCGCGGGCGCCGCCGTGGACCGCAACGTGGTGATGCGCAACGTGCGGCAGCGTGGGGGCGGGTTCGGGGGCGGCGGAGATCGTCGCGGCCCGCCGCCGGAGATGGAGGCGCGCCGCCGCACCGAGATGCTCGACAAGATGACGAAGGAGCTCTCGCTCACGCCGGCGCAGCGCGCCGGCCTCGACTCGGTGTTTCAGCGCACCGACTCGTCGCTCCGCGCGATCCGCCGCGACATGCAGCCGCGGCTCAAGCAGGTGTTCGAGACGTCGCGCGCGGAGATGAATGCGCGGCTCGACTCGGCGCAGCGGCAGAAGCTGGCGGGGATGAAGTTCGGTGGGCCGCCGCGGGGGTGGGAGGATGGACGCGGCAATCGGAACGGGCCGCCCAGGCCCTAGGGCGGTACAGCTCTAAGGGCGTGCTCTAAGGGCGTGCTCTAAGGGCGTGCTCTAAGGGCGTGCTCTAAGGGCGTGCTCGAGAGGCGCACTCGCCCTTCGGGCTCGTAGTCAGAGCCCGTAGTCAGAGCCCGTAGTCAGAGCACGCCGTTAGCCTTCAAATCAGTAACCGGCCGCTCCTCCACTGCCGCGCGGGTCCGTCACGCCTTCGTAGCCGCCGCGGACGCGCATGAGGGCGTTCACGAGGCCGATGCCGCTCCCGGGGTAGGTCTGGTAGCCCATCGCGCGGAGCGAGTCGTTCACGGCGGGGGTGAGGCCGCCGGGCTCGAAGCGGAGGGAATCGGGGAGTGCCTGATGATGGAGGCGCGGGGCGCTCATCGCGTCGGCGAGCGACATCCGGTACTCGAGCACGTTCAGGATCACCTGCGTCGTGCTCGTGATGATGCGCGGGCCGCCGCGACTGCCGGCGACGAGCAGCAGACGTCCGCGCGGATCGAGCACGATCGTCGGCGACATCGCGCTCAGCATGCGCTTGCCCGGGGCGATCGCGTTGGCCTCCCCCTGCACGAGCCCGAACATGTTGGGTGTGCCGGGTTTCGCGGCGAAGTCGTCCATCTCGTCGTTGAGGAAGAACCCCGCCGACGTGAGATACACGCTCGAGCCGAACAGCTCGTTCAACGTCGTCGTCACCGCCACGGCGTTGCCGCGCGCATCGGCGACGGAAGTGTGCGTCGTCTGCATCCCCTCGCCGAGCGCCTTCAGCGACGTCGTCGGCGTCGCACGCGCGCCGATCGTGGCGCGCAGCCGCGCCGCGTACTGCTTGTCGGTGAGCTGCTTCAGCGGGACCTCGATGAAAGCAGGATCGCCGAGCTTCGCGTTGCGGTCGACGAACGCGCGCTGGAACGCCGAGCCGACGAGGTGCGCCCAGCCCGCGCTGCCGAAGGGGGGGAGCGAGTCGAACCCCTCGAGGATGTTGAGCGTCTCGGTCATCGTCACGCCGCCCGACGACGCGGGCGGCATCGTGAGCAGGATGTTGCCGCGATACGTCGAGCGGATCGGCGTGCGCCACACGGGGCGATAGCGCCGCAGATCCTCCATCGTGATGATCCCGCCCTGCTTCGCCAGCTCGCTCGTCCATGCATCGGCGATCGGGCCCGTGTAGAACGCCTTGCTCCCCTGACGGGCGATCGCGCGCAGCGTCTTCGCGAGGGCAGGCTGCTTCAGCGTGTCTCCCGCGCGCAGCGGCTGACCGCCGGGCACAAAGAGCGCCGCACCGCCAAATTCGGCGATGTTGTGCGCGTAGGACGCGAACTTCCCCGCCATGGCGCTGTCCACGACGAAGCCGCGTTCGGCGAGGCGGATCGCGGGCTGCATCACGGCGGAGAGGGGCATCGTGCCGTAGCGCGCCTGCACCGCGGTGAG
>JAEKKK010000279.1:0-6500 GCA_019510405.1 Gemmatimonadota bacterium
GGTGCACCTTCTCCGGCGTGCGGCCGAGCGACTCGAGGGTGAGGTCGGTGCGGATGGCGGCGTTGCCGCAGGCGATGTCGAAGCCGACGCCGACAACGGAGACGTGATCGCGGTACGCCGCGACGCCGCCGATCGGCATGACGTAGCCGACGTGGCCGTCTGCCATGAGCGCGGCGTCCACCGCGCCCTCACGCACACGCTCGAACTGGACGAGCGTCTGCTCGTCGTGCTGTCCAAAGATCTTCATGGCGCCGCAGAGCGCGCATTCTGTACCAGCGCGCTGTCGCCGGCCGCCGAGCTGTCCCGGGCCACGGTGCTGTCCCTGGCCACGGTACTGTCCTTGTGCACGGAGCCATCCCTGTTCAGGCGATGCATCGCCCACCTGGACTCGTCGAAGAGATACGGCTCACGATCGGGGGCGAAGGCGATGAGCTTCGTATTCTCGGCGCCCCGATCGTACACGATCCAGATCGCTTCGCTGCCGAGGTCGGGCACGTTGCGGACGAGGCTCAATCCATCGTTGTGCGCCCTCGAGTAGCGCACGAAGACGAGTGCCTTCGACGTCGAGTCGGGAAGCGGCGGGAGGGATCCGCGGAATGCGTCGTAATACTGGTGGTCGGCGGAGATCTGGTCGCGCACCTGGTGCATGGTGACCCACGCCGGATACAGGAGCATCAGGAAGAGCGCGATGCCGGCGACGAGCCGCGCGACGCCGGGCACCTTCCCTCGCGTGCCCAGCGAGAGCACGACGGGCACCCCGAGCGCCGTCGCGAAGGCGAGCACGGGCAGCCCTTCGATGTAGTAGAGCGACCAGCCGGGCGGATGCGCGTACAACAGATACTGGAGCAGCTGCAGGGCCAGGGCACCCAGCCCGACCCACAGCTCGATCGGCGCGCCAGCGAGACCGAGCAACGCGATGAGTGCGAGCCCGCCACGCCAATCGTACCACATGTCGCGCCCGATCATCCGTGCGCGCGACACCGCGGTGAGCGGGAGCCGAGCGATGGTGTGCTTCTGGTGCTCCTCATAGAACGAGCGATCGGTGATCTGCTGGTCCCAGGGCAGCTTCGCCGACGGCGCGTCCTCGGGGCGCGCACCGAAGCCGAGCTTGTCGAACGGCACGTAGGTGCGCGTGTAGAGCGCGAGCGGCGTCAGCGTGGGATCTCCCGTGCTGCGCCAGCTCCAGACGCCGACGAAGAGGAGTGCCGCCGCCGCGGCGGTGCCCAACGTCACGAGCTCGGCGCGACGGAAGCGTGGCGGCGATGTGCGATGCGAGGTGACCCGCCACATCACGATCCCGACGGCCATCGCGAGCGCGACCGCGGTGAGCGGTCGCGTGATGCCGCAGTACGCGATCGCCAGCGCGGCGACGGCGAGGTCTCGCGTTCGCCCCGAGCTGCGCCAGCGCGCGATCCCCCACCAGGTGGCGAGCCACGCGAGGCTCGTCGGCACCTCGGAGAGATACATCGCGTGGAAGTACAGCACCGGGAACGCGGTGACCCAGAGCGTCCAGGTGAGCATCGCCACGACGACGCCGGCGAAGCGGCGCGCCAGCACGAACACCAGCAGGCCACTCAGCGCGTTCGCCGCGACGATGGGGAGCCCCGGATAGCCCACGCGCATCCCGGGCGCGATGAGCAGCGACGTCCCCGGCGGATACTTCGACGAGATGGCCGGCACGAGATTGACGTAGAGCTGCTCGAAGAAGTGGTACAGCGGCGGCGTCGGGGCGGTGAAGCGTCCGTTCGCGAAGAGCTGCGCCTGGAGCAGGTACGCCGATTCGTCGTGGACAACGGATGTGCGGGTGAGCGAACCCCACACCCAGAACGTCGCGGCGCCGGTCGCGAGTCCGATCAGCAGCGGCAGCCACGAGCCGTGGGCGAACGCGCGGGCGAAGGCAACGACGCGTCCGCGCAGCCGCGCACTCGGCGGCACGAGCCGCACGAACAGGGCGACGACCAGAACGATCGCGAGGGAGAACCAGGGAGTCAGGTGGAGCATGCGATCGCGCGCCGCTCAGTTGGAGCGGGCGGCGATCACCTGCGTGGCACCGAGCCGACGCAGTGCGGCGCGGGCCTGATCGCGCTGCGGCTCGAGCGACGCGTCCGCGTCCGACCAGAGCGCGAGGAACTGCCGGTACGCCGAGACGGCCGACGTCGTGTCGTTCACCTGCTCGTAGAGCTGGCCGCGCCAGAGGAACGATCTGGCGTACAACGGCCATGACGGATCCGCCTGCCCCATGGGCCACAGCTGCTTCGGATCGAGCAGGGCATACGCGGCGAGCGCCGCGTGTGGGTCGCCAAGTGCCTCGTACACCTTGGCGCGCGCGATCCATCGCGGGAGCCCGAGCGGTGCATGCGCGGCGCGAATAGAATCGACGGACGGGAAGGTCTTCGCGAGGCGCTGCGCCTTCGCCGTATCGCGCGCATCCAGCGCCTCCAGCGCATCGAGCTCGGCGTGCACCTGCTGCGGGGCACGCCACTTCCGGAGCAGCGCGAGCGGGCGCGCGTCGTGCGTGGCGAGATACGCGACGTAGAGCGCGGGCATCGCCTGCCGCCGGTAGTACGTCGCGACGTTGGTCGTGGGCAGACGCTCGAGCGACGCGAGCGACGAGGAGAGCGATGCCGCGAGCTGGCGCGGCGGTACCCCGGCAGCGAGACGCACCCCGATGGGCCAGAGCCGCGCGAGCGGGTCGTCCGGCAGTCCGAGGCCGGAGTTCACCGGCAGCGCGCGATTGGCGAGCGCCGCGAGTGAGTCCACGTCGGCGAAGTTTCCGAGCGTCGCGGCGCTCGAGCCGGCGCCGAAGAGGAACTCCATGAGATTGTTCGAGCCTTCGCTCTCGAGGGCGCGCTCGTTCTTCGTGCGCAGTGCGTCGCGCAGGGAGCGCAGCCCGACCCTGGGATCGACGCGGGAGTCGGCATACGCGATCTGGAAGGGCGTCTGCGCCGTGTGCGTCTCCGGCCTGGCCATCGACTCGCGGAGCACCGACGCAGCGGAATCGGCGTGGCCCTGTCCGAAGTAGATCAGCGCGAGCTGCAGGTATGCCGACGTCGCCGGTGCGGCGGAGATCCAGGCGCGCGCATCGCGCAGCGCGAGCTGGTAGGCGACCTGCTGCGCCGCCTTGAGCTGGGCGGCGCTCTGCGGCCGCTGCATCGTCGCCGAATCGACGATGCGCAGCGAGTCGCCTTCGAGGATGAGGTTCGGCGTCTGTCCCGCGGCCTGCCGGTAGATGTCGATCTTGTGCGAGTAGGCGAGATAGAAGGTCGAGTCGCGATCGAGGGTGCGCTCGAAGGCGTGCAGCGCGCGCGTCCAGTTCTTCACCGTCGCGGGGTTGCCCCAGCCGTCGGGCTTGTGGTGCCAGTAGGCATCGCCGAGCCCATACCAGCTCTCGGCATCGCCGGAGTCGCGCGCGATCGCGGCGAGATAGTGCGCCTGCGCCGACGAATACTTCGCGCGCGCCGTCGTCGTGTCGTTGGCGACCTCGCTCGTGAGCGCGCGGGTCAGATCGGCGTAGCCCAGGACGAGCTCTCGCTCGCGCGGCGGCAGCCGGTTCGCCAGCGCGGCGGCGTGCGCGGCGAGCTTGAGATGGAGCGAATCACCGACCTGCCGCCAGCCGAGCACCATGGCGCGGTGGTAGTACGCGAGGGCGAAGTTGGAGTCGCGCTCGGTGGCGAGGGTGAACAGCGAGTCGGCGCGATCGAGCCGCCACCGATTCATCGCCCGCGTGCCCTCGAGATACGCGCGGTACGCTTCGACCGACTCCGTGGTCGTCTCCGTCAACCGGCCGAGCGAGATCGACGCCGGCGCGCCGACGACGTCGAGGAGCTGCCGGGTGAGCGCGTCGAAGAGCGGGCGCGGATCCGCGGTGCGTGCGCCCGCCTGCTCCGCCTGATGTACCTGGCGCCCGGTCGCGACGTCGAACATCCGCGCCGTGACGAGCAGCGAGTCGCCCGCGGCGGTCACCTGCCCCATGACGACGGTCCACACGCCGGCGCGCCGCGCCATCTGCTGCGCGTCGGCGAGCCCGATGCGGCGCGCGGTGTCGAGCCGCGCCTCGCGCAGCAGGTCGAGCCCGCGCTCGTAGCTCACGACGCTGAGGTCCGACCACTGCGAGAGATCGAGCGTGAGCATGCTCGCGCTCCCCTCGCGCAGCCACGTGAGCTGATCGCCACCACCGAGGATCTCGAATGGCGCGACGAAGAACGACTTGCGTGGGTCGACGCCACTCGGCGTGCCCGTCTGGCGCAGGAAGAGCGATGCGCCGACCGCGATGAGCACGACGAGCGCCGCCGCCGCGCCCAGCCAGCGGCGCGTGCGCAGGTGCGGTGCGCGCACGGCGGCCGGCGTGACCTCGGTGGGAACGCGAGCGGCGGGAGTGGCAGCGGGCGAGAGCACCGGCGCGGCGAGATTGGGATCCGATGCCGTCGCACCGGTGACGGCGCGCGCGAACTCCTCGGCGGTGTCCCACCGATCGCGCGGCTGCTTGCTCAACGCGCGATCGATCGCGCTGGTGATCTCGGCGGGGAGATCGGGGCGGCGCAGCGCGAGTGGGGGCGGCGCCTATCGCCATCGCTGTCGTTGCCGCTGGCGAAGGCGCGGGCGACGCCGAAGTCGGTGAGCATCGCGCGGCCAGTGGCGGCGTCGAGCAGGACGTTCTCCGGCTTCACGTCGCGGTGCACCACCCCCTGCGCGTGGGCGTAGCCGAGCGCGCGGGCGAGGTCGCCGAGCAGCGCCACCGCCGGGGCGACGCGGTCTCCCTCGGCGCGTCCTTCGCGTTCGAGCTTCTGGCGCAGGCTCTCCCCCTCGACGTACTCCATCACGAAATAGAGGAGCCCGTCGGCCTCACCGGCGGCGTAGACCGCGACGATGTTGGGATGGCGCAGGCGGGCCACCGTGCGCGCCTCGCGCAGGAAGCGCTGCCGCGACGCTGGGGACGAGGCGAGGTCAGGGGCGATGACCTTGATGGCGACCGGCCGGTCGAGCGCCACGTCGCGCCCGAGCAGAACCTGACCCATGCCGCCGGCGCCGAGCTCACGCTCGACGTCGTACCGACCGGCGAGCGCGCGCCGGAGGGAGCTCAGCACGTGGGAGACTGAAGGTTCGGTCACGCGGTGGGTCTGGCCGGGGAACCGTCCCCCGGCACGCCTCCATGAGAGACAGCGCGAGCCGGCGAATGGTTCGGTGCGGTGGTCCTTCCGGAGTTTGTGGCACAGAGCGCCCGTCGGCCAGAGCACAGCGATGGGTTCGAGCCCTGCCTGGGACGAGATGGTCGATGCATGAGGTCGGATTCTTCGTCGCCCACGGCAGCGCCCGGTCCGGTGGGCGGTCGCGGAATATCTGTTTCCTCTACGGGTGCTGGCCGCCGCGTGATTCGACACGGCAACAGGGCGCAGCGATGCCGTTCCCTGGTCTATCCCCGCCAAGTCTGACCCCTTCAAGTCTGACCCCATCAGGTCTGACCCTCTGGGGTCAGACCTGGATCGGGTGGAACTGGCGACGCCCCGTGAGGATTGCCGCGGGGATACCTTGTGGTGATCCCCTCCCCGCGCGGGAGACGACCCCTCCGACCCGACTTTCTCCAACCATGTTCGTGCACTCCGTGTACTTCTGGCTGCGTGACGACCTCAGCCCAGCCGCCAAGGCGAAGTTCGTCGACGGCATCCGATCCCTGACGACGATCGACGTGGTGCAATTGGGGTTCATCGGCACGCCCGCCGGCACGAACCGGGAGATCATCGATACGACGTACTCGTACGCGCTCGTGCTCACCTTCGCCGACGCCGCGGCGCAGGACGCGTATCAGGTGCATCCGGTGCACGACGCCTTCCGCGAGAACTGCGGCGGCTCGTGGAAGAAGATCGTGATCTACGACGCAGTCAGCGCCTGAGGGCACATCCGCGTAAGCGGAGAAGGACACAGTGCAGGTTCGCCTGGATCGAACGACAATGATGATTGGAACGCGCGGCCGGCCTCTGGTGACGGCCGCCGCGCTGCTCTGCGCCATACACGGCGCGTCGGCCCAGCAGGTGCCCGCCGCGCCGACCACGGCCGCTCCCGTCACGGTGCGTGGCCTCGCCGTCCGCATCGACTCGCTGCTGGATCTCCAGTCGGTGATCGATCGGGCGCGCGCGGCGAGCCCGGTGATCGCGCAGGCGGAGGAAGGACTCCGTGTCGCCCGGTCGGAGATGCGCGTCGCCACGGGGGCGTACCTCCCGTCGGTGTCGGCGAACTCCGCCGCGCTGCGCTCGAACGTCCTGAGCTCGACGGGAGGCGGCGTCGCGGGCGAACCGGTGCCGGCGTCGGCGGACGCATATTCCGCCGGACTCTCCTCTTCCCTGGACCTCTTCACGGGCGGCCGGCGCGGCGCGGAGCGTCAGCGCGCCTCGGCGGACCTCGCGGCGGCGACGGCAACCGATCGGTCGCAGACGTACGCGATCGCGCTGGTGGCCAGCCGGGCGTACTACGAGGCGCTCCGCGGCGCGGACCTGCTGGCCGCGGCG
>JAEKKK010000279.1:6521-7989 GCA_019510405.1 Gemmatimonadota bacterium
GCGCGTCACGCGCGCCGAGCGCGGGCTCAAGTACGCGCAGGACCGGGTGCGCGCCGGCACGGCGACGAAGTCCGACGAGCTCCGCGCTCGGCTCGAGCTCACCGGCGCGCGCCAGCAACAGCTTGGCGCGCGTGACACACTGCAGTCCGCCGCCTTCGCGCTGGGACGCGTGGTGGGCGCCGACGTGCCGATCGGCGCGAAGCCACCGGCCTCGCTCGACCCGACGCCGCTCGCCCTCTCCGATTCCGCGGTCGTCCAGCTCGCGGTGACGAGTGCGCCGGCGGTGGAAGCGGCGCAGGCGGCGAGCACCGCGGGCTCGGCGACGGTGCGCGCGTCGCGAACGCTGTATCTCCCGAACGTCCGGCTCACGGGCGGCTACAACTGGGCGCGCGAGTCGGCGGTGATCGGCGCCGTGCGGCCGGGCTGGCAGCTCGCGCTCGGCACCACCCTGCCCCTGTTCAACGGCTTCCAGCGCGAGGACGCCATCACGCGCGCCGAAGCGAGCGCGCACGTCGCGCGCAGCACGGCGCTCGATGTCCAGCGCCAGGTGCGGAGCGATGCCGCGCGTCTCGTGACCGCGTTGCACTTCGCCGAGGAGAACGTGGCGCTGGCCGAAGAGGCGGTGCAGGCCGCCCAGGAGGATCTGCGCGTGCAGACGGAGCGGTACCGCGCCGGCATCTCCACCGTGCTCGACGAGCTGACCTCGCAGGTCGCGCTCACACAGGCGGAGCTCGGCCGCGTAGCGGCACGCTACAACTATCAGGTGACGCGCGCCTCGCTCGAGGCGCTCGTGGGCCGCACGCTGTGAGCGGGGGGCGCTGAACCATGTGGCTCGTACTACTCGCGCTGCGGCGCCCGTACACGTTCGTCTGCGTCGCCATCCTGACGCTGGTGTTCGGTATCGTAGCGATCATCCGGATGCCGATCGACATCTTCCCGTCGATCAACGTGCCGGTGGTGTCGATGCTGTGGGCGTACGGCGGACTCTCGCCGAAGGAGATGGAGCAGCGCGTCGTCGCCGTGGCGGAGCGCGTGTACTCCAGCTACGTCAACGACATCGAGCACATCGAGTCGCAGTCGCTGAACGGGCTGAGCATCATCAAGGTGTACTTCCAGCCCGACGCGGACGTGCAGGCCGGGATGGCGCAGCTCACGGCGTCGTCGCAGGGGATCACGCGCATCATGCCGCCGGGGATCTCGCCGCCGTTCATGGTGCGGTTCAACGCGACGGACGTTCCGATCCTCCAGCTCGGCGTGGCGAGCCCGCAGCGCACCGAGGCGGAGCTGAGCGATCTCGGGACGAACTTCATCCGCATCCCGCTTGGCACCGTGCACGGCGCCGGCGTCCTGCCCGCATTCGGCGGTGTGCAGCGCACCGTGAACGTGGACATCGACCCGCAGGCGCTGTACGCGAAGGGGCTTTCGCCTGGTGACGTGAGCCGCGCGGTGAACGCGCAGAACGTCATCC
>JAEKKK010000280.1 GCA_019510405.1 Gemmatimonadota bacterium
CGCCGTCCCGATCATGGCCAACCAGCAGGTCGTCGGCGCACTCGTCGCCACTGGCCGCGCCGATGGGCTGCTCGCGCATGCGCGCGCCGCCGTCGTCGACCTGTTGATCTACTGCGCCATCGCTCTCGCCGTGGCGGTCGCCCTGTCCGCGCGCGAGGGCGCTGCGGACGCGCGCATACGTCGGGAAGAGCAGGACGACGAGCGTGAGCGTGACGGCCGTGACGGCGAGCGCGGCCATCTTGAGCCGCACGGGGAATCGGGACGCGGCAGCCAGGAGACGAGGGGGGAGAGAAGGGAGGGGTACTGCGAGAGAGGGACGCGCAACCGGGGGGTGAAGTTACGGTGCCCGCCTCATGAGAGACGTCCGCTGTGCTTTGTCGTCCAAAGGCCGCGGACTAGCTTACGCGTCTTGCCGAACGGTGCAGATCCCTCGACTCGCTGCGCTCGCTCGGGATGACAACTTGGATGGAGGCTTCATGGCGCAGGGCGGTGGCGGCGGGCTGATGGTGAGCGTCTCGGGGATTCGCGGTCGCGTGGGCGACGCGCTGACCCCCGAAGTCGTGGCGCGCTACGCATCGGCGTTCGGCGCGTGGTGTCTGGCGCAGGGCGGCTCGCGAGCGATCGTCGTGGGGCGCGACAGCCGAGTGTCGGGGCCGATGTTCCACCGCATCGTCGTGGGGACGCTGCAGCTGGTGGGTTGCGACGTGATCGACATCGGGCTCACGACGACGCCAGGCGCGCAGATGACGGTCGAGCATCACCATGCCGCGGGCGCCGTGATGTTGTCGGCGAGCCACAACCCGATCGAGTGGAACGCGCTCAAGAGATCGGTAATGTGACGTGCGACACCGAGGTGGCGGCTCGACACGTGGCGACCGTGCTCGCGATCCCGTACGTGGACGTCGACGCGATCCGGCGCCGGCGGTTCAAGGTCGCGCTGGACTGCGTGCGCGGCGCCGGCGCGACGGTGATGCCTGCGCTGCTGGCGGGGCTGGGGTGCGACGTCGTGGCGATCAACATGGAGCCGGACGGCCGCTTTCCGCGGGAGCCGGAGCCGATCCCGGAGAATCTCTCGGCGCTGGAAGCGCTGGTGAAGGAGAGCGGGGCGGACATCGGAATGGCGGTGGATCCTGACGTGGACCGCCTGGCGATCGTCAGTGATGAAGGACGGGCGATCGGCGAGGACTACACGCTGGCGCTCGCGGCGAAGCTGGTGCTGCGGCACAAGCGTGGTCCGGTGGTGACGAATCTGTCCACCAGCCTTCTGGTAGAGGATGTCGCGCGTGAGGCCGGAGTTCCGGCGATCCGGGCGCCAGTCGGGGAGGTCAACGTCGCCGTGCGGATGCGGGACGAGGGGGCTCCGATCGGTGGGGAGGGGAACGGGGGGGTGATCCTCCCGGAAGTGCATCTGGGGCGGGATGCGCCGATCGGCGCGGCCCTGCTCCTGCAATTGCTGGTGGAGGAGGGACGGCCGCTCTCGCAAATCGCGCGATCGCTGCCGAGTTACGTCATCGTGAAGGACAAGCTCGCCAGGCCGAACGCGAGTCTGGACACGGTGTATGGAGCACTTCGCGCGGCGTTCGCCGATGCCGCGGCGGATACGCAGGACGGGCTGCGGTTGGCCTGGGCGGATCGATGGGTGCACGTACGGCCGTCGGGGACGGAGCCGATCGTGCGCGTCATCGCGGAGGCGCCGGACGAGGCGCAGGCCCGCGAGCTGGTGCGCCGGTCGCGGGAGCCGTTGGACGCGTTGGGCCGATAGCGGTGGGCTGATCACCTAGCAGAGGAAACGCAGACCATGTGCGGAATCGTCGGATACGTAGGGCCGAAGAAGAGCATGACCACGCTGATCGACGGCCTGAAGCGCCTCGAGTACCGCGGCTATGACTCGGCGGGGATCTCGATCATGAATGGCAAGGGCGTCGAGACTCGCAAGGCGAAGGGAAAGATCGCCGCGCTGGAGCAGGCGATCAGTGCGCACCCGCTCGACGGGAACATCGGCATCGCGCACACGCGGTGGGCGACGCACGGGCCGCCGAACGAGATGAACGCGCATCCGCACACGGACTGCACGGGGACGATCTCGGTGGTGCACAATGGCATCATCGAGAACTACGGCCCGCTGCGCGCGATGCTGCAGAAGACGGGGCACACGTTCACGTCGGAGACCGACACCGAGGTGCTGGCGCATCTCATCGAGGCCGCGTTCGACGGGAACCTCGAGGAAGCGGTGATCGACGCCCTGGCACTGGTCGAGGGGACCTACGGGATCGCCGTGATCTCGGCGAAGGATCCGGACAAGATCGTCGCGGCGCGCAAGGGCAGCCCGCTCCTGATCGGGCTCGGTGACCAGCCGGGAGAGTATTACGTCGCGAGCGACGTGGCGGCGATCCTCCAGCACACGCGCCAGGTCGTCTATCTGGACGACGGCGAGATGGCGATCCTGACGCGCACGGGCTACGAGGTGTGCGATCTCGACGCGCAGACGGTGAAGAAGGGGGTGAGCCGCATCGACTGGGACCTCGACCAGATCGAGAAGGGCGGCTTCGACCACTTCATGCTGAAGGAGATCTTCGAGCAGCCGACGACGATCCAGAACACGATGCGCGGGCGGCTCGTGCCGGACGAAGGGTTCTCCAAGCTGGGCGGGTTGAACCTGACGAAGGAGGAGCTGCAGCAGCTCGACCAGATCGTCATCACGGCGTGCGGCACGAGCTGGCACAGCGCGCTGATCGGCGAGATGATGATCGAGGAGCACGCGCGCATCCGCTGCGAGGTGGAATACGCGTCGGAGTTCCGGTACCGGAACCCGATCATCACCGACAAGACGTTGTGCGTCGTGATCTCGCAGTCGGGGGAGACGGCGGACACGCTCGCGGCGATGCGCGAGGCGAAGCGTCGCGGCGCGAAGACGCTCGGCCTGGTCAACGTGGTGGGCTCGACGATCGCCCGCGAGGACGACGGCGGCATCTACCTGCACGCCGGGCCGGAGATCGGCGTGGCGTCGACGAAGGCGTTCACGAGCCAGGTGATCGCGCTGGCGCTGCTGACGCTCAAGCTCGGCCGACTGCGCAACATGTCGGTGGTGAAGGGGCGCGAGGTGGCGCAGGCGCTGGAGGAGCTGCCGGGGCAGATCCAGTCGATGCTCGACCGCGCAGCCGAGGTCGAGAAGATCGCCGAGGAGTTCGTCACGGCGACGAACTTCCTGTACCTGGGCCGCGGCTACAACTTCCCGGTCGCGCTCGAGGGCGCGCTGAAGTTGAAGGAGATCAGCTACATCCACGCCGAGGGCTATCCGGCGGCGGAGATGAAGCACGGTCCGATCGCGCTGATCGACGAGAACATGCCGGTGGTGTTCATCGCGCCGCACGATTCGGTGTTCGACAAGGTCGTGTCGAACGTGCAGGAGGTGAAGGCGCGCGGCGGGCGTGTGATCGCGCTGACGAGCCGCGACGAGCCGGCGCTGCACGGGAAGATCGACTACGAGTTCCGGATTCCGCAGACGATCGACATGCTGAACCCGGTGCTCGCGGCGATCCCGCTCCAGCTGCTGGCGTACTACATCGCGGCGAAGCGCGGGTTGAACGTGGACCAGCCGAGGAATCTCGCGAAGTCGGTGACGGTGGAGTGAACTGCCACTCCCGGTACCGAGTACCAAGTACCGGGTACTGAGACTGGCATACTGGCTCCCGGAATGCGGGGCGAGATCAGCGAGGAACGGCCCCGGGAAGCAATGCCTCCCGGGGCCGTTCCTCGTTACTCACTCACCAAATCACCAACTCACCAACTCACCAACTCACCAACTCACCAACTCACGGGGTCGGCTTCGCTGGCTGGTTCGCCGGCAAGAGCGTGAAGTGCGCGTAGTTGTCCATCCGCAGGTACGTACGGGCAGCGTCGCGGATCTGGTCCTTCGTCACCTTGAGCGTGTAGTCGGCGACGCGGAGGAAGTCGCGTTGGTCGCGGCCGTCCTCGTCGGCGTCCATCATCGCATTGAGCCAGTTGTTGTTCTGCTTGAGGGCCGTCTCCTGGGCGCGAACGGCCAGCTCGCGGATCTTCGTCATGTTGGAGTCGCTGACCTGACCGGCCTTGATGCTGTCGATCACCCCGAACACCGCCTTCGACAGCTCGTCGGTCCGCTCGGGCGCGCTGCCGAAGGAGACGGTGACCTGGTAGTGCGGGTAGGGGATGTGCGAGCAGCTCGCGCCGACACTCGCGCCGTAGGTGCCGCTCTTGTCCTCGCGCAGCACCTCGCGCAGGCGGATGTCGAGCAGCTGGCGCAGCGCGCTCATGATCGCGCGGTTCTCCATGCTGTAGTCACAGGAGCCGGTGAAGACGAACAGGCTCTGCGCCTTGGGCTCGATGCCGGCGCGCACGGTGCGCTCGACGACACCCGTCGGCGGACGGATGCCGACGTCCTTCGCCTGCTCGGTACGTGAAGGAGCCGGCAGCGACGCGATGTAGCGCTCGACGAGTGGCCGCACCGAGTCGGGGGAGAAGGCGCCGACGAGGAAGTAGGTGAAGCCGCCCGCATCGGCGAAGCGGTCGCGGTAGATGGTGAGCGCGCGGCGCACGTCGACGGAGTCGAACAGCTCCGGTGTGAAGAGGCGGACGCGCGGATGGTGCTGCGCCATCGTGAGCGAGATCGTATCGCGGTAGATCTGCGACGGATCGTTGCGGCGGTTGAGCAGTGCGGCGCGCGCCTGGTTGCGCAGGGCCTCGACGGCGCCCGAGTCGACGCGCGGCTGGGTGAGGCGGAGCCACGCGAGCTGGAACATGGTCTCGAGGTCCTTCGCCGAGGCAGCGCCGCTGAGGCCCTCGCTCTCGTCGTCGATCGTGGCGCTGACGTCCGCCCGCTTGCCGGCGAGCCGCTTGGTGAGCGCGCTGGCATTGAAGGTGCCGAGCCCGCCGGCGTCGAGCGCCATCGCCGCGAGCTCGGCCTGGCTGACGTCCCGATCGGCGACGAGCGACGTGCCGCCGGGGCTCTGCGCGCCGAACAGCACTTCGTCGCGCTTGAAGTCGGTGGGCTTGAGGAGGACCCGCGCGCCATTCGAGAGCTTCCACTCGAGGATGCCCGTCTCGGGAAGGGTGCGCTCGGCGACGACCTTGCCCGGCGTGGGCAGGGTGGCGACGAGCGGTGCATCCGAGGTGGAGTCGACGTACGCCCGGATCGTCGAATCGGTGGTGGCGCGATCGAAGACGGCGAGCATCGCCGACTTCTCGGGCAGCTTGAACTCCGGCCGGTCCGGCGCGGCGACGATGACGACGCGGTTGGTCTTGGGGAA
>JAEKKK010000281.1 GCA_019510405.1 Gemmatimonadota bacterium
TCGCCGATCTGGTTCTGTGACGGCTTCTCGAAGAACGGGAAGACCTCGCGCAGCGTCGGCGAACGCAGGGAGAGAAGCGAGTCGGTGCGCGCCGTGGTATCGGTCGCGCGTCCGTCGACGGTAATGCCGCGGCCGCCCAGTGCTTCGCGCAATGCGGCGACGAACGCGGCCGGATGATCTCGGAACGCGATCTGGAGGACGGCGGTGTCGCCGGCCACGATGGTGCCGCGCACGTCGAGGCCCGCGCGCGTCGAGTCCCAGCCGATGGTCAGGCGCGTGCGCGGCGACGCGGCGTCGCCCAACGCTTCGGAGCGCGCGACGGTCGTCGCCTGGATGACGAGCGGGGGATAGGTCGCCGCCGGTCGCGTCGTCGCACGCACCGGATCTCCCGCGCGGGCGCCGGCGCGCACGAGCACTTCGGCGAAACCTTCGTTGAAATACAGTGCGTCCACGCCTGCCCCATATGGCTCGTCGAGATCGTCCCAGTCCCACCCGTAGCCAAGCGGCGAATCGGTGAAGGGCGACGGCGCCGCGACGACACGTCCGCGAATGCGCGTCACGCCATGCGCCCGCAGCGAATCGGCGAGATCGCGCAGCGGGATCATCGCGTCGCCGCGCATGTGCGTGCTGATCGACGGATCCCCTTCGCCGCGGACGACGAGATCGCCCTCGAGCACGCCGCGCCTGATCGGGCCGCGCGCCGACAACACGGTGGACCAGGTGAAGTCGGGACCGAGCTGCGCGAGCGCGACGGCGCCGGTGACGATCTTCATGTTCGACGCCGGCATGAAGAGCTTGTCGGCGTTGCGCGAGTAGAGCGTGTCGCCGCGTACAGGGTCGACGACGAGGATGCCCCAGTGCCCGCTGCGGAAATCGGGAGCGTTCGCGAGCGAGTCGATGAACGAGGCGAGTGCAGCGCGGCTGTCGGCCGGCGCGGCAGCGGCACCCGGTGCAGGACGTGCCGGAACCGGCGCGGGCACGGTGTGCCCGCCGGCGCAGCCGGCGAGGAGGAGGGCGACCGTCGTTCGGAGAGCGCGCATGCGGGAGAAAGCGTGGGGCGCCGGTCTCGCGAGCGGGGCGCGCGCGAGACGACGCGCGAAAGATGGCAGAGAGTGCTCCTGGCAGGAATGCTTGCCGCCAGGCCCGCGTCAGCGTCGAGCGGCGTCCTCGCCGTCGGGCAATCGCCCGCCGAGGTTGGCGAGGTCGGCGAGCGTATCGACGCTGAGGAGGAGTCGCGCCGGATCACCCAGCGGCGCCAACTCTGCCGCATCGAGCCGTCGCACGGCGGGCAGCGTGTCATGGAGCGCACCGGCGCGCCGCTCCCCGGCGGCGAGGAGGCGCTCACAGACGGCTAGGGCCTCGGGGGCGTAGTACGCGCACAATGGCTGCGCACTCGACGGCACGCTCGGCGTCGGGATCACGGCGCTCACCCCGGGCATGTCCCAGGCGACGACGATGAGCGGATCACCCTTCGCGGCGACGAGCGCCGTGCGGAGCCCATGCAGCGGGCCGAGCCCCTCTTCGCTGTCCCGCGTGATCGTCATGCCGGGAAACCAGAACGGCGCACGCGCGTCGTTGGCGACGACGACCTGACGGTCCGTCGCGCCGCGCAGCGCGGCGAGCACACGGTCGGCGATGCGCAGGCCGTCCACCAGCGCGAGCCCCTTGGGCATCCCGCTGAACCGGCGTGCGGCGCCGCCGGCCAACAGCACGCCGACGCACCGCGATCTGGTCATCTGCCGCTCAGATCCGGAGGCCGCGATGCTCGGCGGCGAGGTCGAGCTCCGTCGTCAGCGCCCGCTCCACGATGAAGCTCTCGATCCCGCGGCGCGGTCGTTCCTTCAGGAATCGGCCGCAGCCGTTGCACATGACGAGATCGTAGCCCACTTCGACGTTCGTGATGCGCGCGATCGTCGGCTCATCCACCGTGCGGCAGCTCAGACACCCCTGGTGCGGCGTGCGCCACTGCGCATCGCACCGCGCGCACACGAGGGTGCGCTGTGCGCCGCGCTCCCGGAGCGCAATGTCGGGGAAACCGCCGCAGCAGGGACACACGATACGTGTCCAGCCACGCCAGATCGATGCCGGTTCGACCATCGCACTCGCCGAGCGCAGAAAAGCATTGCCGACGACGATCGCCGCCTGGCGCGCGATGCGGCGCGACGGGTCACGCGGTGTGCGATCGCCCGTGAACCAGCCGCTCACCAGGTCGTCGACATCCAGCTCGCTCTGGAGGAGCGAGCGCCGGTCCTCGTTTGAGAGAAACCCGGCGACCTCGAACGCATCGAGGACGCGAGTGAAGTACGGCATCGGGTCGCCACAGGAGCGCAGCACACGCAGCGCATCGTAGCCAACCTGTCCGCTACGGATGCGGGCCTGCGCGTGCTCGACGTCCACGAGCGGCTGGCACTCGGCGCGGATCTCGTCGCGCGCGCGGAGCACGGGCGCATACTGCTCGGCGAGGGTGCTGCGGACTGACGTAGGGCGGGGGGGAGCGAGTGTCGGCACGGCGCGGTGGCGGGCGCCGGTCGTGTGGGCTCTGATGCCCGACTCGGCGCGTCGTCGTAAGCACGACCAAGCGCCGCGAACGTCACTTGGATCAGCCTGGCTCGTACGCGGCCGCGAGCGTCGAGTCTTCCGCCACCGAAACCCGTGTCACGCGCGCACGCGCGCCGAGCGCCGCCTGCACGCGCTGACAGATGAATCGCGCGAGCTCCTCACCCGTCGGCATGAGGCCGCCGTCGGCGAACTCGGGCACGTCGAGGTTGATGTTCGCGTGGTCGAATCGCGCCCGCACCTCGCGCTCGAGCACCTCGTCGAGCAGTCCGAGGTCGACGATGAAGCCGGTCACGCGATCGATCTCGCCCGTGACGGTCACATCGCAGACGTAGCTGTGGCCGTGATAGTTCGGGCGCGCGCACGCGCCGAACACGGCTGCGTTGCGCTCGTCGCTCCAGTCGGCGATCCGATAGCGGTGCGCCGCCGCGAAGGAGACGCGGCGGGTGAGGTAGGATGGCATGAGGACAAGTTAGGCGGTTTGTCGGTTTTCGGTTTATGGCCAGCCTCGGGAAGCCAGGCATCCCGCAGCCGTAAACCGAAAACCGTCAACCGATAACCGCCAACCGATGCACGAGCGGCGAAGCCGCCCTAGTGCTGCTCCCCGTAGTCTTCCGGCGCCGCGTCGGTGCCCGACAGCCCTTCCGGTGTTGGGCTCTCGGGCGGGTTCCAGCCGGCGGCGCGCTCGATCGACTCCTGCACGTCGGTCGTGCCGTCCAGATCCGCCGAGATGTCATCGGCGAGGTGTTCCGCCTCGGGGCTCAGAGGGACGGCCCGGTCGCCGAGCAGCAGGCCTTCCTCCCGCTCCTCTTCCGCGAGATGCTCGTCGATGTCCATCGGGCTCTCGGCGCGACGGATCGGATCGATGACGAGGTCGTTCGTGAAGTCGTTGATGCCGAGGACATCGGTGAGGATGTGGTCGGCGATGCGCCGTTCGCCTTCCGTGCCGACGCGGCCGGACAGGGCAACCACGCCGTCCTTCACCTCGACCGTGATGTCGTCGATGTCGAGCCCGTTGTGCGCCGCGAGATGCTCGCGGATCACACCGCGCAGCTCGCGATCGTCCATCTGCTCGATGTTGTTGAGGTCCTCGAAGTCGCGCGCCATTCTGTCCCGCCGGGCTGAGGGTGTCCGGCGGGGGCGGCTCAGCGATCGAAGAGCAGCGACGCACCCACCGTCAACAGCGTCTGGTTCGCCCAGAACGACCGTGCCTGCGTGGTGAGCAGGGACGTGCCGTCGAGGGTCGTCTTGTAGAACGAGTCCGGATACTTCTGCTTGTACAGCCGCTCCGTCGCATCGGCGCGCAGCTGCAGGCGACCGACGGACAAGAGCTTCAGTCCGCCGCCGAAGGTGAATGCAAACGGGGTGCCGAATGAGTAGCCCGACTTGTCTTCCTTGGTCTCGCTCGAGACGAGGCCGACACCGCCGCGCACTTCGGGGATGATATGATGCCAGCTCTTCTTCCCCGTGAGCGAGAAGGCGACGCCGACGTTCACCCCGTACACGGCAGCGGCTGTCGAGCCGAGCACGCGCTTGCTACTGATCTGGCTGGGGTCGACGAGGTCGCGCGAGGAACCCATCCGCGACAGGTCGGCATCGAACGAGACCGGCCCGCCGAGGCGGATCTGATACCGGAGGCCGACGATCTCGGCGCTCTGCGGCACGACGCCCGCCGCATCGGTGCTCGCGCTCCCCCAGCCGAAGTATGGGGAGAGCTCCTCCTTGAACTCGAGGTCCCGATACGGACTCTGTGCCGGCGGGAAGCCGACCTGCTGAGCCGAGAGCGGGAGTGCGACGAGCAGGGCCAGCAAGCCGAACAGAGGTGCCTTCACGCGTTCGCTCCGGGACGATCGAGGAATGAGGTGTTCATCAGGAGAGCCGCAAATCGCGACCATCCATCTCCGCGGGCCGCTCGAGACCAAGCATGCGGAGAATGGTGGGGCCGACGTCGCGCAGCGCGCCGCCTTCCCGCAGGGTGTGGTCCTCGTCGCTGCCGACGACGAGGAAAGGCACGGGGCTCGTGGTGTGCGCGGTATGCGGACCGCCGGTCGCCGGATCGATCATCATCTCGCAGTTGCCGTGATCCGCCGTGATGAGCAGCCGGGCCCCGGCCGCATCGGCGGTGGCGACGACGCGGGCCAGGCACTGGTCCACCGTCTCCACCGCCTTGATCACCGCCGGCACGTTGCCGGTGTGCCCCACCATGTCTGCGTTCGCGTAGTTGCAGAGGATGAAGTCGTGCTCCTTCGCGGTGATGGCCGAGCAGAGGACGTCGGTGATGCCGGGTGCGCTCATCTCGGGGGCCAGGTCGTACGTCGCCACCTTCTGACTGGGCACGAGCCTTCGATCCTCCCCCTTGAACGGGGTCTCGTGTCCGCCGTTGAAGAAATAAGTCACGTGGGCGTACTTCTCGGTTTCCGCGGTGCGCAGCATGGTGAGGCCCGCTCCCGACACCACTTCGCCGACGATTCGCGCCATCGACTGCGGCGGAAAGGCGACCGGGACCTCGAAGGTCTGGTCGTACACCGTCATCGTCGAAACGGTCACGTTGGGGCGATCGTGGACGTCGAATCCGTCGAAGCCCTTCACCGTGAGGGAGCGCACGATCTGCCGCATCCGGTCGGACCGGTAGTTGAAGCAGATCACGGCGTCGCCGTCGCGCATCGGTGCCACCGGCGCGCCCGCCGCATCAACGATCGCCGTCGGGACCACGAATTCGTCGGTCACGTCGCGGCCATACGCGTCGCGCACCACCTGCAGGGGATCCGTAGCGCTCGGCCCCGTGCCACGCACCGCGCTGTTGTACCACTTCTCCGTGCGGTCCCACCGATGATCGCGGTCCATGCCGAAGTACCGGCCGCCCACACTCCCGATCACCGCGCGCCCGCGCGCCTTGGCGATCAGTTCCTCGAGGTATCCGAGCCCCGAGCGCGGCATCGTATCGCGCCCGTCGAGCATCACCTGGATGGCGACGCGCGGCACCGCTTCGCGCTCGGCGAGATCGAGCAGCGCGAGTAGGTGCGTATCGATCGCGTGCACGCCTCCCGCGCCGATCAGACCGACGAGGTGCAGCGTGCCGCCGCTCGCCTTGATGCGCCGGCAGGCGTCGACGAAGACGGGGTTCGTGAAGAAGCTGCCGTCCTTGATCGCGTCGTTGATCCGGACGAGGTCCTGCTTCACGACGCGTCCTGCGCCGAGGTTGAGATGTCCGACCTCGCTGTTGCCCATCTGGCCACACGGTAGCCCGACTGCTTCCTCCGACGCCGCGAGCAGCGTGCGCAGCGCGCGCGCCCAGAGCTTGTCCCAGGTGGGGACGGTCGCCATCGCGATGGCGTTGCCTTCGCGCTGATGGCGTTGCCTTCGCGCTGCGGGCGATAGCCCCAGCCATCGAGGACGAGAAGGACGACGGGAGCCGGACGTGACGTGGTGGCCATCGATGCGTGTAGAGGTGTAGGAGGTGCTTGCCGACGCGCGGGGCCGGCACGAGCTTCGTCGAGCCCGCGAAATCTACCCGCGTGTCGGCAACGCGACCACGGGAAGGTTGTGCTCGGCACCAGCCTTGCTCTTGTGACGTGCGCGCCGCGCCTCCTCCCTTCGCCGACTTTCGATGACCGAGACCGACGTCACCACCACTCGAGAAGAGTATGATCCGGGCCGACGCCGGGATCCGAGTCGTCCGCGCACCGACCGCCGGCGCGTCGGCTGGCGGGAGTTCCGGCGCAGCTATCCGGGGCTCATCACGACGATGGCGATCGCCGTGATCGTCTTTCTCGCCATCGATGGACTGCTCATCTCGCGATATCTGCGATACCAGCGCGAGACGCGGGACCTGCGCGCGGCGATGAGCGACGTCGAGCGGAAAAAGACGGACGAGATCCTGTCGCAGAACGAGAACCGCCTGAAGGTCATGGTGGAACTGTTCAAGCGT
>JAEKKK010000069.1 GCA_019510405.1 Gemmatimonadota bacterium
AGCGCAGCAGCTTCCAGGCGGGCAACGCGATCGCCATCGTCGGCGATGACGGCGTGCTGGTGTTCGACACGGGCAACATCCCGTCGATGACCAGACGGCAGATCGCCGAGATCCGCCGCATCACCGACAAGCCCGTGCGCTTCGTCGTGAACTCGCACTGGCATCCCGATCACACGCTCGGCAACGCCGAGTATCGCGCGGCATTCCCGGGCGTCACGATCATCGGCACCTCGGCCACGCGCGACGGTATTCGCGACCGCGTGCCGACCTACGTCGATCAGATGAAGAGCTTCGCGCCCATCGACTCGGTGATGCGGCTGCGGCTCGCGGCGGGCAGGATGCGCGACGGCTCCCCGATGCCGGACGCGGTGCGGCTCACCTGGGGACTGACGACGCGCGACTACGCCGAGTTCATGCCGGAGGTGGTGCGCACGAAGCCGTCGGGGCCCGATCGCATCGTCGACGACAGCCTCACCATCATGCTCGGAAGACGGCGTGTGCAGATCGTCAGCCCGGGCCGCGGGAACACGGCGGGCGACGCATTCGTCTTCCTGCCCGATGATCGCGTGCTGCTCACCGGCGATCTCGTCACCGTGCCCTGCCCCTTTCCCGGCACCGCGTACTTTGCCGATTGGATCCACTCGCTCGACGTGCTGCTCGCGCGGCGGGCGGCCGTGATCGTCCCGGGCCACGGCGACGTCCAGCACGACGACGCGTACGTGCGCATGGTGCGCGAGCTCGTTGCGTTCACGCTGGCACGCGCACGTGAGGCGGTCCAGCGCGGGGAGTCGCTCGACACGCTGCAGAAGCGGATCGACTTCGCGCCATTCGTGCAGCGGTTCGCCGGCGACGATCCGGTGCGCATCGCCGCGTTCGAGAACTTCTACGCCCAGCCCGCCGTGCCGGTCGCGTACGAGGAGGCGAAGCGCGAAGCGGCGCCGGCGAGCGTGTCGCCGGCCGGCAGCGCCGCGCCAGCGCCCTGGCCGCTCGACCGGCCCGGCCTCGTGTTCGACAGTCGGCGGCGCGTCACCGTGCTGTTCGGCGGGCGTGACGCGTCGCACGCGAACGGAACGTGGGAGTGGGACGGTTCGGCGTGGCACGAACGCGCGATCGCCGGCCCGTCGGCGCGTCACTCGCACGGGATGGTTTACGATTCACGGCGCGGACGCGTCGTCCTCTTCGGTGGCTTCGACTCCACCGGATTTCGCGGCGACAGCTGGGAGTATGATGGCGCGTCCTGGCAGAAGATGTCGGACAGCGGCCCTGCACCACGCGCGGCGTTCGGGATGGCGTACGACAGTGCGCGCGGGGTGACCGTGTTGTACGGCGGGGGACGCGATTTCGCCGATCCCGTCTTCACCGACACCTGGGAGTGGGACGGGCACCGCTGGACGCAGCGCGCGCCCGGAGGCGGCCCATCGGGCCGCGTCTTTCTGAAGATGTCGTACGACGCGCACCGCCAGCGTGTGGTGGCATTCGGCGGTCGCGGCGGCGGCGGCGAGACCTGGGAGTGGGATGGCCGCGCCTGGGCACGGGTGAGCACGTCGGGCCCGCCGCCGCGCGACCATCACGCGATGACGTACGACAGCCGTCGACAACGCATCGTCCTCTTCGGCGGCGGCCGGCAGCAGCCGAACGGCGACTTCCCGCGCGACACGACCGGCGCCTGGCTCCGCGACCTGTGGGCCTGGGACGGCGCGCGCTGGACGCAGCTCGCGGCGAACGGTCCACCGTCGCGTGGCGGTCTGCCCGGCCTCACCTACGATGCCGCCCGCGACCGCCTCATCCTCTTCGGCGGCGGAAATCTCTCAGGTACATGGGAATGGGACGGCCGCCGCTGGACACAGGTCGAGTAGCGTCGTCATCCCGAGCGAACGCGTAGCGTCGTCATTCCGAGCGAAGTCGAGGGATCTGTACTTCCTCGGGACGCTCCTTCCCGGCGCAGTGTTCGCGCGGAGGCGCGGAGGGGTGCACCAGCGTAGGCCACTAGCGCCTCGGCCCGCGGAGGCGCGGAGCGTGGTGCAGAGTTCTCTCCGCGGGACCTTCAAATCATTTGTTGGGTCGTGGGTGGAGATGAAACGGGATCCGGTGCGTAGAGCTCGATCCGAAGAGCGGTTCTCCGCGTCCTCTCGGTTCCCTCCGCGTGCTCCGCGTGAAATCCCTCGCGCCGCACTGGCAGAAGTGCAGATCCCTCGACTCGTTTCGCTCGCTCGGGATGACAGGGCTGCCCCTCAGCCGCCCTGCTCCGCGCGCAGCCATCGTTCCAGCGTCGCGATCACATGAGCCGTCTGCTCGTCGGTGAGCGCCTCACCGCGCGGGATGTCGTGCCACTTCGCGAGACATCCGCGGCAGCAGGTCGCCGTGGCGTGCTGCGCGACGAAGATCGGATGGCCGCGCCACGGCGTCTGCTTGCCGTCGTTCGGCGGCGCCGCCGGTGCGAGTCGCCGCGCGATCAGCTCCTCGGCCTGGACGAGGATCGCGTCGAGCCCATGCGTCGCCAGATAGCGACGCTCCGCCGTCCCGAGATGAAAGCTCCGACGGAACGCCGACCCGCGCAGCGCGACGAACAGCTCATCCAGACTTCGCATCTCACTCCAACGTGCTCACTCACCAACACCCACTCACTCACCCACTCACGCCCGCCGCACGACCTTTGCGTTGCGCCGCAGCATCCAGTTGTACAGCCACACGATGACGCCGATGAAGCCGAGCACGCCGAGGATCTTCGCCGGCGGAAAGTCCTCCGGTACCAGCCCGATCGGCGCGTCCTTCGACATCGCCACGATGAGCCCCGCGTTGAGCACGCCCCACAGACTCTCGCCGACGATCAGCCCCGACGCGACGAGGGTGCTGAGTCGCTCGGCGCGCTCCCGGTCGGGTGCGTTGCGGATCTTCGTCTCGTACCACTTGGCCACGACTGTTCCCACGACGACCGCGAACGTCGCCGACATCGGGAGATAGATCCCGAGTCCGACCGCGAGCGGCGGGATACGCAGCTTGTTCATCGCGCCCATCAGGGAGTCGAGCAGAATGAGGCCCACGCCGATCAGCGCACCGATCCCGATCATCCGCCAGTCGAGGTTCCCGCCGATCACTCCCTGCGCGAGCGCGGAGATGAGCGTCGCCTGCGGCGCGGGGAGCGGGTTGGGCGCCAGGACGCCGACGTTCGCCGCGCCGGCGAAACCGTACGCCTTGGCGAGCAGGTTGAGCACCGACGGGATCACCGACGCACCGGCGATCACGCCGACGATCAGCGCGATCTGCTGGCGCATCGGCGACGCGCCGACGAGCTGTCCGGTCTTGAGGTCCTGCAGGTTGTCGTTCGAGATCGTCGCGCAGGCGAACACGATCGACGTGATGAACAGCGCGAAGGCGACGAGCGCCATCTGGTTCGTCGCGACCACGGGCACGGCGGCAACGAGGATCGTCGCGCAGAGGACGATCGAGATGATGCCCACGCCGGAGATCGGGCTGTTCGACGCGCCGATCAGTCCCGCCATGTAGCCGCAGATGCCGGCGATGAGGAAGCCGCCGAGCAGGACGAACGGCACCGCGATGATCGTCAGCGTCGTCGTGTACGGCGACAGCACCGTCGGCCGCGCGAAGGTGTACGCGAGGTAGCCGGCGATGACGAGGCACAGCGCGGTGAGCGCGTAGATCCACGGCGGCGAGATGTCGCGATCGAGGTCGTCGTGGTGCTCGATCTGGCGGGCACGCAGCGTCGTCATCAGCCCGCTTGCAACGGGTCCTGCCAACCGTGCCAACGTATAAATCGCCGCGACGGCGATCGCGCCCGCGCCGATGAACCGGACCTGCGTGCGCCAGATCGCCGTCGTATGTGCGGCGAGCGTCACGCCCGCCGCCGCCGGCGTGAGCGACGTCAGCCACGGCACCGCCACGACCCACGCGATGACGAGGCCGAGCAGCATCGCCATCCCGACGGACAATCCAACGAGTTGCCCGACACCGAACAGCGCGAGCGACCAGGCGATGTTGTAGCCGCTCGACGCGTTTGCGCCCAGCCGGAAGAAGCCCGTCAACTCGCCGGCGAAGATTCGCGTCGCGGTGAGAATCGCGAGCCCCGCCGACGCCACGGAGCCGAGGATCACGGCGACGAGTCCCTCGCGCGCCTCGCCCGTCTCGTCGGTCGTCTCGCCACGCGTGCCCGCGCCGACCTTCAGCACCTCCGCCGCCGCCACCCCTTCCGGATAGGGCAGGTCCGAGTTCGTCACGAGCGCTCGGCGCAGCGGGATCGTGAACAGCACGCCGAGGATCCCGCCGCTCAGGCAGATGAGGAACGATTGCCAGAACGGGAACCCCGTCCACCAGCCGACGATGACGAGCCCCGGCAGAATGAAGATGATCGCCGAGAGCGTCCCCGCCGCCGAGGCGACCGTCTGGACGATGTTGTTCTCGAGGATCGACGAGTCCTTCACCTGGCTCAGGATCGCCATCGAGATCACCGCGGCGGGGATCGACGAGGCGAAGGTGAGACCGACCTTCAGACCGAGGTAGATGTTCGCCGCGGTGAAGATCGTCGTGAGCAGGGCGCCGAGGATCAGCGCGCGCAGCGTGAGCTCTTTGGGTTTCATCGGGAGAATGTCACGCTGGGAATTGATGGAAGCCAGGGTTGGGGTCAGACCCCGAGGGCGCAGCCCGAGGGCTCTGACCCCTTGATGTTACGTCGTCGGGCCCATCACGAAGATCGTGTTGCCGAACGGATCGATCACGCCGAACGTCCGCGCCCCCCAGTACTCGTTCTGCGGCGGGCGCCGGATCTCGACGCGGGTCTTCCACCCTTCGTAGTACGCGTCGGCATCGTCGACCTGGAGCGATACGCACGCCTCGCGCCCGTGTCCCGTCATCGGGCAGTCCAGCGTGAGCCAGATCCCGCCCCGCTCCACTCCGAGCAGCCCGTTCTTCCCCTCGCCCCGGTGCTCGAAGCGGACCCCGAAGCCGAGTCGGTCGATGTAGAACTCCTTCGCGACGTCGAGATCCTCGACCGGCAGGATGGGAATGGCGCGTTCCATGGGTTTGTCCTCAGGCGAGCTCGCGCTTCAGCGCGGTGATCAGTTGGTCGACGTCCTGCTCCGTGTTGAACAGGTGCGTCGACACGCGAATCCCGTTCATCCAGTTCTTCGGCACCATCTTCAGCTCGACGTTGTGCCTCTCCCTCATCGTCAGCTGGAAGGCGCGACTCTCGCGATCGTCGGGGAGCCTGAAGGTCACGAGCCCCGACGCGAGCGGGCCGGCGGGCGCGCTCACGACGCGAATCGTCGGGACGTCGTACAGCGCGGCGAACAGCCGATTCCGCAGCCCGAGGTTGTGCGCCTCGACGCGCTCCATGCCGATCGCCGACAGATACTCCAGCGCCGCGCCCAGACCGAGCACGCTCGGGATGCTCGTCACTCCGGTTCCATCCCCGTACGCCGCATGATTCGGCGCGGCCGACACGAGGTCGACGCGTTCGCCCAGCTCCTCGCTCAGGTAGAGCAGCCCGGTGCCCTTCGGCCCGAGCAGCCACTTGTGGCCACTCGTCGCATACGCGTGGCAGCCGAGCGCCTTCACGTCTACCGGAATCCCGCCGACGGACTGTGCACCATCGACGATCGCCAGACAGCCATGCGCGCGGGCGAGCGCCGAGAGTTGTACGACCGGCATCCGCAGCCCGGTGGAGCTGAGCAGGTGCGAGAACGACAGCACGCGTGTCCGTGGCGTGATCGCCTTCGCGAACCGGTCGACGATCGCCGACGCATCGTTCTCCCCCGGCGGGATCGGCACGACGTCGATCGCGACGCCATACCGCCGTGCGACGTAGTCCCAGCAATGCCGCCCGCCGGGATGCTCCTGGTCCGTCGTGAGCACCCGGTCGCCGGTCGCGAAGGTGAGCCCCTGCGCCAGGGTGTTCATCCCGTCGGTGGTGCAGCGCGTCAGGAGGATCTCGTCGGTCTTGCAGCCGAGGAAGCGCGCCGCGCTCGCCCGGACGTCGTCCATCGCATGCTCCTGCGCGCCGTACCCATAGAAGCTCGGGTTGCGCTCGAGCTCCTTCCATACCGCGATCGTTCGCTCCATCACCGGCCGCGGCGTCGGCCCCAGCGATCCGGTCTGCAGATAGACCAGCTCCGGCGCGAACAGGAAGTCCTCCGGCGCCGCGAGCCCGCGCGCCACCCGCGCCGTGTGCGCGTCGGCCCCGTGCGCCGCGATCGTCTTCCACCGCTCGTCGGCCACGAGGCGCATGGCGGACATCGCGCCGATGGCGGACAGGAAGTCGCGACGGGTGTGCGACGGAGAGGACGAGGCGTCGATCATGTCACTGGGGTCAGACCCTGGGGGGCGCAGCCCCACAGGCTCTGACCCCTTGGGGATGGAGTCATTCAAGCGAGCGCAGACAGGCGAAGGGAAGCGTTGAGTATGCAACCAGTTCGCCCGTTGTACAGCGGCGGTGTCCGCTTCCCTCTGGCGGGCCCACGTTCCCATATTCGCGGTCGCCAACCGTACGCCCCTAGGCCCCGAGGTCGCTCTACATGTTCGATCATCTGACCCGCCTGATCGCCACCGCCGTCGCCTTCGTCGCGCTCACACTCGGCTTCGAGCTCGCGCCGACGCTCCCCGCGACTCCGCAGCGCGCCGCGCAGCCGACCCTCGACTCCCTCGACCTCGCCGAGGGATTGCAGGCGACCCTCGTAGCCCAGGCGCCGACGATCACCAATCCGACGAACATCGACGTCGACGCGCGCGGGCGCGTGTGGCTCCTCGAGGGCTACAACTACAGGAAGTTCAAGCCGCATCCCCTCCGCCCCGAGGGCGACCGCATCGTCATCCTCCAGGACACCACCGGCGACGGTGTCGCCGACGTGACGAAGGTGTTCTACCAGGGCACCGACATCGACGCGGCAATGGGCATCGCCGTCCTCGGCAACAAGGTCATCGTCTCCGCCTACCAGAACATCTTCGTCTTCACCGATACCGACGGCGACGACAAGCCCGACAAGAAGGAGGTGCTCTTCACCTCCATCGGAAAGGATCACGACCACTCGACGCACGCCTTCGTCTTCGGCCCCGACGGGCGCCTCTACTTCAACGGCGGCAACGAGACGGGCGCGATCATGGATCCGGCGGGGAAGGTGCTCGTCGATCGCGCCGGCAACCGCGTCGAGCAGAAGCGCGCGCCCTATCAGGAGGGGATGTCCTTCCGCCTCGAGCCGGACGGCACCGGCCTCGAGGTGCTCGGCTACAACTTCCGCAATCCGTACGAGCTCGCCGTCGACGCCTTCGGCACCGTCTGGCAGAGTGACAACGACGACGACGGCAACCGCTCCACGCGGCTCAACTACGTCATGGAGGGGGGCAACTACGGCTACAAGGACGAGATGACCGGCGCCGGATGGCGCGCGCGTCGCACCGGGATGAGCGAGGAGATCCCGCGGCAGCACTGGCACTCCGACGATCCCGGCTCCGTCCCGAACGTCCGCATCAACGGCGCGGGCGCGCCTTCGGGTATCGCAATGTACGACGGGACCCTGCTCCCGAAGCGCTACTGGGGCACGCTCATCCACGCCGATCCGGGGCCGAACGAGGTGCGCGCGTATCCCGTGCATCCGAGCGGCGCCGGCTACACCGCCGACGTGCTCCCCGTCGTCAGCTCGACCAGGGACAAGATGTTCCGGCCAGTCGACGTCGCCGTCGCCCCCGACGGCTCGCTCTTCGTCGCCGACTGGTACGACGCCGGCGTCGGTGGCCACAACATGTCCGACCAGACCCAGGGCCGCATCATCCGCCTCGCGCCCCCGAACACACGCTATACGGTGCCGGCGCTCGATCTCTCCACCGCAGCCGGCGCCGCGCGCGCGCTCAACAGCCCGAACCACGCCACGCGCTATCTCGCCTACGAGAAGCTCCACGCGATGGGACGCGGCGCGGAGAACGTGCTCGCCGCGAGCTACCGCAGCACCGACGCGCGTGAGCGTGCCCGCGCCCTCTGGCTGCTCGCGCGCATTCCCGGCCGCGGCGCGCGCTACCTCGACGCCGCGTCGCGCGACGCCGATCCGAACATCCGCATCGTTGCGCTGCGCGCGGCGAGACGGATCGGGACGGATGTCATTCCCATCGCCTCGCGCCTCGTGAAGGATCCGGCGCCCGAAGTGCGTCGCGAGGTCGCGATCGCGCTTCGCCACGAGCAGAGCCCGCGCGCCGCCGCGCTCTGGGCCGATCTCGCCGCGCAGCACGACGGCAAGGATCGCTGGTACCTCGAAGCACTCGGCGTCTCCGCCGACCGACAGTGGGATCGCTACTTCGGCGCGTGGCTCGACCGCGTCGGCAATGGCTGGAACACGCCGGCCGGTCGCGACATCGTCTGGCGCGCCCGCTCGCCGCGCGCACTGCCGCTGCTCCAGCAGCTCGCGACCGACGCGTCGATTCCCGTCGCCGAGCGACTCCGCTACTTCCGTGCGCTCGACTTCCATCCGGCGGACGAGCGCCAGCGCACGCTGCTCGCCATCCTCGCCACCCCCGCGGGCAGCTCGGCCGAGCTCACCCCCGTGATCCTCGGCCAGCTCGACGCGAAGGCCGCGGCGGGGAACGAGGACGTGCAGGCCGCGCTGCAGCGCGCACTGCCATCCGTCCGCGGCACGACGAAGTACGTGGATCTGGTGGAACGGTTCGACGCACGCAATCAGCTCGACGAGTTGATCAGGCTCGCGCTCGACAAGCCGACCGAGACCGCCGGCGTCGAAGCGGCGCGGCTCGCGCTCGCGTGGGGCGGTGCGCCGCGCTTCGCGCAGGTCGTGCGCGGGAGCGACGACCCGGCGGCGCGACGCGCGTTGCTCGTGCTCGGTCGGAACTACACGTCCGCCGTCGATTCCGTCGTCACCGCGCTGGCGCTCGACACGACGCGCGCGCTCGACCTGCGCCGTGCCGCCGTACAGTCGATGGGCACCGGCTACAACGGCTGGCTGCGACTCGTCAACCTGGCGCGCACGAAGACGTTGCCCGAGCCGCTCAAGCCGACCGCGGCGACCGCGCTCTTCTCCGCCTGGCCCGAGCTCAGGGACTCGGCC
Organism: Gemmatimonadota bacterium; assembly: GCA_019510405.1. Taxonomy (GTDB): domain Bacteria; phylum Gemmatimonadota; class Gemmatimonadetes; order Gemmatimonadales; family Gemmatimonadaceae; genus AG11. Next base: position 9,057 of record JAEKKK010000069.1, read on the forward strand.
GCGAAGTACGGGCTCGCTCCGCCGCCCGCCACGACCCTCGACGGCAAGACGCTTCCTCCGCTCATGATCCTCGCCTCGCGCGGCGGTGACGCGGCGACGGGACGCGCCGTGTTCACGCGGACCTGCGCCGCCTGTCATCTCGCCGGGGGCACCGGCACCGACTTCGGCCCCGCGCTCACCGAGATCGGCGACAAGCTCCCGAAGAGCGGACTCCTGCTCGCCATCCTCGATCCGAGCGCCGGCATCGCGTTCGGCTACGAGGGCTGGTCCATCCGCACGACCGACGGCCAGCAGCTCATCGGCATGATCGCGAGCGAGACCGACGACGAGGTGGCGATGAAGCTCATCGGCGGCATCCAGCGCCGCGTGCCGAAGAGCACCATCGCCGAGCGGAAGCGCATGGACGCCTCGCTCATGCCGCAGGGACTGGAGCGCACGATGACCGAGACCGACCTCTCGAACCTCGTCGAATACCTCGCATCACTCCACAAGGCACGCTGAACGACGCGACGCTGGCATCAAGAACGGAGGGTTTGAAACGGATGAGACGGATTGAGCGGATGCAGGAGCAACTACGACTGCAAGTGCATTTTTGGGTTCCGCCACGTCGAGTCTCTCATGGAGCAAACTCGAAAAAACCAGGCCGAGCGTGAGTCGAGCGTGTGTGTTCGCTCAGCCCGCGACGCCCTTTACGCCACGCGGCATCTGGCTGTCGTCGTCACGCTCATCACTCTGACGTTACCCGTCATGGGATCGTCCCAATCACCAGCCCGCGCCGGCATCAACTACGACGAGAGCAAGGTCGGCGCGTACACCCTCCCCGATCCGCTCGTGCGCACGAACGGCGCGCCCGTGCGCACCGCCGAGGAGTGGCGTCGCGATCGACGTCCCGAGCTGCTCGCCCTGTTCGAGCGTGAGGTGTACGGCAAGGTGCCCCCCGCACCCGCCGGCCAATGGTTCGAGACGCGCGTCGTCGACACGCGCGCCCTCAACGGACTCGCGACGCGAAAGGAGATCCGCGTGCACTTCGAGCGTGGACGGGACGAGCCATACATGGACGTCCTGCTCTACGTGCCCAATGCGCGCCGCGCGCCGGCACCGGTGTTCCTCGCTCTCACCTACGGCAACCACTCCATCACGACGGACACCGCCGTGAGCGTGTCGTCACACTTCCTGCGCGACCACCCGATCCCCGACAGCGCGCACGGTCAGGTGCGCCGTGGCGAATGGGCCGATCGCTGGCCGATCGCGACGATCGTCTCGCGCGGCTATGCGCTCGCCGGCGTGTACGTCGGCGACCTCGACCCCGACGCGCGCGACGCGATCGCTCGCGGCATCCGGCCGCACTACTTCGCCGCCGGCCAGACCGAGCCGCGCCCCGACGAGTGGGGCGCACTCGCGTCGTGGGGCTGGGGACTCAGCCGCGCCCTCGACTACCTCGAGCACGACGTCGATGTCGACGCGAAGCGCGTCGCGCTGATGGGACACTCGCGCACCGGCAAGTCGTCCCTCTGGGCCGCGGCGCGCGACCCGCGCTTCGCGATGGTCGTCGCCAATGAATCGGGCACCGGCGGGGCCAAGCTCTCGCGCCGCAACTTCGGCGAGACGGTGGCCGAGATCAACCGCGGCTTTCCGTTCTGGTTCGCGCGCAACTTCCACAAGTACGACGGCCACGAGCAGGATCTTCCCGTCGATCAGCACGAGCTCATCGCGCTCGTCGCGCCGCGTCCCGTCTACATCGCCGTCGCCGCCGACGACCTCTGGGGCGATCCGCTCGGCGCCTTCCTCGCCGCCAAGGCCGCTGAGCCGGTCTACGCACTCCTCGGCGCACCGAGCGCACTTCCTGCAACGATGCCCCCCGTCAACACGCCGACGCTCGCCGGCTCGATCGGCTTCCATCTCCGTCCCGGCACGCACGACGTGACCGACTACGACTGGGCGCAGTTCCTCTCGTTCGCGGACCGTCACTTGACGAAGTGAGTGCGTCGGTGCGTGAGTGAGGCCGGGGTCAGAGTCGAAGACTCTGACCCCTTCCTTCTCGGTACCTTCCCAAGGCCGTTCCGCATCCCCGCATTCCCGCATCGCCGCATCCCCGCATGATCTCCGCCCTCGAATCCCTCCAGCGGCTCCGCGCCGGCAACGCACGCTTCGCCGCGAACGTGCGAGGGATCGAGTCGTTCCTCACCCAGGAGCGGCGCGCGCAGCTCGCGGAAGGCCAGGCGCCGCACGCCGTCGTCCTCGGCTGCTCCGACTCGCGCGTCCCCGTCGAGATCGTGTTCGACCAGGGGCTCGGCGACCTGTTCGTCATTCGCGTCGCCGGGAACATCGTCGCGCCGTCGCTCGTGGGGAGCGTCGAGTATGCGGCCGAGTTCTTCGGCACCCGCCTCGTCGTCGTACTCGGCCACTCGCGCTGCGGCGCCGTCAACGCCACGATCGACGAATTGCAGCGTCCCGCCGAGAACCAGTCGCGCAACCTGCGCGCGATCGTCGACCGCATTCGTCCGTCCGTCGCCGCACTCCTCTCGACCGAGCTCCGGCACGACCGCGAGGCACTCGTCGAGCAGTCGGTGCGGGCGAACATCCGCGCGTCGGCGGATCATCTGCGCCACGGCTCCGATATCCTCGAGCAGCACATCGCGCGCGGGCTGCTCGTCGTTGGCGCCGAGTATTCCGTCGAGACCGGGCTCGTGGATTTCTTCGACGGTATTCCGGCGGCTGGCTGAGCGCGCGCCGATATGACCTCCGGGGTGCCGTGCTGAAAGGGATGCTGATCGCCGCCGTCGTCGGATATGCCGCGCTCGCGGCGTTCGCGTACTTCCTCTCCGAGCGGCTCATCTTCCAGCCGCCACGTCCGACGTACCGCGCCGGCCAGCTCCCGATCACGATGATCCCGGGCGCGGACGGCGACTCGATCGCGACGCTGTACCTCCCCAATCCGAACGCGGCCCTCACGATCCTCTACGCCCACGGCAACGCGGAGGACCTCGGCCTCGTCGCGCCGATGCTCGATGAGCTGCGCCAACACGGATTCGCCGTGCTCGGTTTCGACTATCGCGGTTACGGCGCCAGCACGGGCGGCCCGACGACGACCTCCGGCGCTACCCGCGACATGGAATCGGTGTACCGGTACGCCCAACACACCCTCGGCATTTCGCCGTCGCGGCTCGTGCTGTATGGACGCTCCGTCGGCGGCGGACCGGCCACCGACCTCGCCGCGCGCCTGCCCGCCGCCGGTCTCGTGCTCGAGAGCACCTTCACGAGCACGTTCGTCGTCATGACGCACGTGCCGATCCTCCCCTTCGATCGCTTCCCCAACCTGCGCCACGTCCGGCAAGTGCGTGCGCCGATCCTCGTGATTCACGGCACCGCCGACGAGGTGATTCCCATCTCGCATGGACGGCGGTTGTTCGAGGCAGCCTCGAATCCGAAGCAGGCCCTCTGGGTCGAGGGCGCCCACCACAACGATCTCCCCCTCGTCGCCGGCCAGCAGTACTGGACCGCCCTCGCTCAGTTCGCCCGCACCGTTCTGGGGTCAGAGTAAACAGGGTCAGAGTAAACGGGGTCAGAGTAAACAGGGTCAGAGTCAACTCGACTCTGACCCTTCCTCGTCCTGACTCTGCCCTTTCCTCGTCGACGAGCCGCGAGTATCGACACCACGACCCGGCCCCTTCCGTAGGCACCGATAACCCCCTGCGGAATGGTGATCCAATGTCGGCGATCCGGTCGATCTCCCGCGAGACGGCGAAGGCGCGCGTCCCCGCCGAGAAGAGCTGCCCCTGGTGCTGCGACACCATCCCGCGCGAAGCGAAGAAGTGCCGGTCGTGTGGCGAGTGGGTCGTCGGCACCTCGCACGGGATCGTCGCCGCCCTGCTGCGGCTGCTCGGCGTCGCCTGGATGTGCGTCTCCGTGGCGATCGCCGCCGGACTCTGGTACGCCGGCCAGGCGCTGCGCGGATGGGTGTGGATGCACTCCGTCAACCAGCAGCTCACCCCACGCGTGGTGGACTTCCTCCTCTACGTCGTCATCGCCATCGTCCTCCTCAAGGGGATCGCCGTCGGCGTCGGCTTCGGCATCATCGCGCGCCTCTCCCCTCGGCGCCCCCGCTGGTGGACCTGAACGGCAGTCACTCACTCACCCACTCACGCATTCACGCCGTGCCCGTCGAATACAGTCTGTTCGACACCGCCCTCGGCCCCGCCGTCGTCGCCTGGAGTGACCGCGGCATCGTGCGCACCTTCCTCCCCGAGCCGAGTGCGCAGGCCGCTCGTGCCCGCCTCGTGCGTCGACTCCCCGACGCCGCCGAAGCCGAGCCGCCGGAGCACGTGCGCCGATTCATCGACGACGTCGTTCGGCTCCTCCAGGGCGATCCGGTGAGCCTCGCGTGGGTCTCGCTCGACGACGCGTCCGTGCCCGAGCTCGACCGGCGCGTCTACGCCGCCACGCGCACCATTCCGCCCGGCAGCACGCGCACCTACGGCGACGTCGCGCGGCTCATCGGCGACGCCACGCTCGCCCGCCGCGTGGGCGAGGCGCTCGGACGGAATCCATTTCCCATCGTCGTGCCCTGCCATCGCGTGCTCGCCGCCGGTGGCCGGACCGGCGGATTCTCCGCCCGCGGAGGGACCGAGACCAAGATGCAGCTCCTCCGGATCGAGGGCGCCGTGCTGCTCTGAGCCGCATTGTCATCCCGAGCGAGCGCAGTGCGTCGAGGCATCTGCGATTCTCGCGCTGTCCTCGGGATTGCGTGAACATGGCCGGATTCGGCCGCACTTGCTCTCCGCGTGTCGTTCGACAGCAGTCCACTTCTGGTGCAAAAAGTCCCACTGGCGTAGGATTGCGGTCGCGGACACGGGGCCGCATCACGCAACGGCGCGAGGTGCACGGATGATCCGGAAGCTCAAGAGCGGTGAATACCGCCTCTACTCGAAGAAGAAGGACCCGAAGACGGGCAAGCGGAGGAACCTAGGCACCTTCAAGACGCGCGCTGCCGCCGAGAAGCACGAGAAGGCCGTGCAGTTCTTCAAACGACAATAGAGCCGATGCGAACGCTGCACACGATGCGTCGGATGTGGGAGCACGCGGCCTGGGCCGACCGTCTGCTGCTCGGCGCGCTGCTCCGCCTCGACCCCTGCCCGTCCGCCGTCTGGCGCGAGTACTCGCACGTGCTCGGCGCCGAGTCCGTCTGGCTCGACCGCCTGCTTCGCCGCCCCGCCCGCTACGCCGTGTGGCCGACTCTCGAGCCGGCCGCCGCGGCCGCGCTCGCCGAATCGCTGCGCACGGAATACATCGCCTTTCTCGACGGCCTCACGGCGGACGGGCTCGATGCGCGCGTGTCGTACGTCAACAGCGCGGGCGTCGCATTCGACACGGCCGTCGAGGACATCCTGCTCCAGGTCTTCCTGCACGGACAGTATCACCGCGGCAAGATCAACCTCATGCTGCGCCAGGCACACGACGAGCCCGTCCCGACCGACTACATCGCGTTCGCCCGCGGCGTCCCCGCTGCGGTCACGCCGATGAACGTGTCATGACGCCGCACGCCCTGCTGCTGCTCACCGCGGTTCTCCTCATCGTGTTCGCCCTTCCGCTCTGGCTGCGGATGGTGCCCCCGAATCACTTCTACGGCGTCCGCACTCGCGCCGCCCTCGGCGACGAACAGCGCTGGTACGCCATCAACGCGAGCGCCGGTTTCGACCTCTTCCTCTCCGGCATCATCCTCCTCGCCGGCATCCTCCTCATCGATCGCCTCGGCGCCACCTGGCCTCTGGAATTCCGCACCCTCGCCGCCGCCGCGCTCCTCGTCGCCCTCCTCGTCCGCGTCTCCGTGCGAGGAATGCGTCGCCGGGAATGAGGGCTGCGCGGCTGCGGGGCGGCGGCGTGTCATCCCGAGCGAGCGCCTGATCCCGAGCGAGCGGAGCGAGTCGAGGGATCTCCAATAGCCTCGAGGGATCTGCACTGACCGAGCAATCGAGCCAGTGAGCCGTCGGGTGAGCCCAGCGGCGAGCGGGCAGCGGCGAGCGAAAGGCGGTCAGCAATAGCGGTAAGCACTCGGCGCAGTGAAATGTTCAACGAGTCTGACCCTCGAACCTTTCTGACGCGTCTACGGAATCATCCCGATAGAGAACCGCTAACGGTCGACGTGTTTTGACCTCAAAAGGGGGGACGGGGTGCCACCGTCCTAGGCGCGTGGCCGGAGCGCGATGCAGCGTGATCGTATCCTCACGGAGCGTGGCGGCGGGAGCGAGCGTCCGCGGAGGCGGGGTCCGATGGCTGCTGCGCGGCGATAGCCGTGCCAGCCGAGTCTCCCCGCCGCAGCGGATGCTCGCGACCGCCCGTCCACGGAATCCCGAGCACAGCGCGAAGAAAGTGGCGATCAATCCCCGCGTCGCGCCGAGATCACGCCCGCGATCCCCGCGATCGC
>JAEKKK010000277.1 GCA_019510405.1 Gemmatimonadota bacterium
AGCTCTCGATCGACGAGGGTGCCGTGCTCGCCGCGCTGCCGAAGGGACCGAGCGCGTACACGCCGCGTGACCATCCCGATCGCGCCCTGCGGCGTCGCAACCTCGTGCTCTCGCTCATGGCGCAGGAGGGCTACATCACACCGGGCGAGGCATCGACCGCGGCGGGCCGGCGCCTCGTCATCGCCGAGGACGAGTGGCGCCCCGAGACGGGGAACGAGCCGCTCGCGCTCGACGCGGTCCGTGTCTTCATCGACTCGCTCCTCCCCGACGCGCTCGAGAACGGCGACGTGACCGTGTACACGACACTCGACGCCAACGCGCAGAAGGCGGCGGATCGCGCCGTGCTGCGCCAGGCGGCGGTCGTGAGCCGCGAGACGCAGTCTGCCGGCTATCGCGTCAACGAGCCGGCGCAGGGCGCGCTCGTCGCCCTCGATCCGCGCAACGGCGACATCCGCGCGCTCGTCGGCGGGCGCCGCAGCAAGAAGGGATTCAACCGCGCCTTCCGGGCGCGCCGTCAGCCCGGGTCGGCGTTCAAGCCGTTCGTCTACGCGGCCGCACTCAGGGCAGGGATGACGCCGGCGACGCTCGTCGACGACGAGCCGGTCGAGGTGGCGCAGGGCCGCAGCATCTGGCGGCCGGCGAACTACGAGGGGAATTACATCGGCACGATCACCCTCACCAAGGCGCTCGCCGTCTCGTCGAACGCGGCCGCCGTGCGCGTGAGCCAGACGGTCGGGATCCCGAGCGTCATCCAGGCGGCGCGACGCAACGGCATCGCGAGCCCCCTACCCAGCTATCCCGCCATCGCACTCGGCGCGGTGGACGTGACACCCCTCGAGCTCGTGGCGGCGTACGCGCCATTCGCCAACGGCGGGCTGCGCGTGCACCCGCGGCTCGTGCGCCGCATCGAAGCGGCCGACGGCACCGTGCTGTGGAGCGCCGAGATCGCCCCCGCGGATACGGTCATGGATCCGCGCGACGCGTATCAGCTGACGTCCATGTTGCGCGGTGTGGTCGACAACGGCACCGCGCGCACGATCCGCGACGCCGGCGTGCGCGGGGCGGTCGCCGGCAAGACGGGCACGACCAACAACGCGGCCGACGTCTGGTTCGTCGGCTACACGCCGACGCTCGTCGCCGGCGTCTGGTTCGGCTACGACACGCCGCGCGAGATCGCGCCGCACGCGTCGGGCGGACACCTCGCGGCACCGGCGTGGGCCGACTTCTATCTCAACGGCTGGCGCGAGCCGCCGTCGTCGGCCGACGGATGGACCCCGCCGCCCGGCATGACGATGCGCCTCATCGATCCGGGCACCGGCATGCTCGCCAACCAGTGGTGCCCGATCAAGAAGCGCGAATACTTCAAGCCGGGCACCGAGCCGACGGAAGTGTGCAACGTGCACACCGAGCCGGTCTACGACGAGCAGCAGCTTCCGCCCGAGATGGACCCGCAGAACCCCAACCCGATCGAGCGCGGTGTGGACGGCATCGGCAAGGTGCTGCGAAAGATCTTCCGCTTCTGATCGAAGTCAGCGTCAGCGGGGTCAGAGAAAACGGGGTCAGAGTCGAATCGACTCTGACCCCGTTCGCTGTCATCCCGAGCGAAGTCGAGGGACCTGTACCTGCGGTTTCTCACAGAACGCCGAGCCAGCTCCTCTCTCCTCCCGCAAATCCGGGGAACAGCACATCCAGCTTCTTCGCACCGAGCTGCTTCGCGGCAACCTCGGAGAAGACAGTTCGGAAATCCGTCGTGAGCGCGAGGTCGCGCCCCTCGTAGAGCTGTTCCGGCTCCAGGCCGGGCCACCGGCCGTGCACCTTCTTCCCTTTCACGTCGCCGCCGATCACGAACAGCGCGCTCGCGTGGCCGTGGTCGGTGCCGCCACTTCCATTCTGTCGCACCGTGCGGCCGAACTCCGACATGGTGAGGATCGTGACGTCGCCCATCCGATCGCCGAGATCGGCTACGAGCGCCGCGATCGATCGGGCGAAGTCGTCGAGCCGCAGCGCGAGCTGTCCCGTCGCAGCGCCCTGGTTCACGTGCGTGTCCCAGCCGCCGACGTCGGCGAATGCCACCTCGAGGCCGATGTCCGCCTTGATGAGCTGCGCGATCTGCTTGAGGCGCTGGCCGAACTGCGTCGCCGGATACTCGGCGCCGTTCCGCGGAGTGTACTGCCGCGGATTCGCCGCGCGCAGGATCTTCACCGCCTCGAACATCTCGCCCCCAGCGGCGTGCACGACATCCGCGCTCCCCGTACGATAGAGCGCCTCCAGCCGCTCCACCGCCGGCCCGCTCGCGCGCACGCTGAACTCCTCCAGCGAATTCATCGCGATCGTCGCTTCCGGACCCTCGAGGATGCGTGGCGTCTGCGGCGTCATCGCCACGGCGCGGAACGGGCGCGCCGCGTCGTGCGCGCAGCCCGCTTCGCAGGTACCGCGGACGGCGAGATAGCGGTTCAGCCAACCGTCGTGCGTCCCTTTCTGATCGGGCGTGCCCGTCTCCATGTAGTCCTGCGCGTCGAAGTGCGAGCGCGTGTTGCTCGGACTGCCGACGGCGTGCACTGGCGCGAGCAGGCCCTGATCCCACAACGGCTTCATCGGCGCGAGCGACGGATGCAACCCGAAGAAGCCGTCGAGGTCGATCGCGCCGGTCTGGCCCGCGGTGAGTGTGGGGCGCGGGATCGCGATGTTGGGTCTCAATCGATAGTACGCTGCTTCACCGTGCGGCACGACGACGTTGAGCGCATCCGCCGCGCCGCGCTGGAAGAGGCAGATCAGCGTCTTGCCGCGCGCGTTGCCCCCCGTTGCCGCGCCGCGCAGCAGCTCCGCGCCGTACGCGGTGCGCCGCAGGAAGCTCGGGCTCAATCCCATCGTCACGAGGGCCATCGCCCCGGACTTCATGAACACTCGCCGATCCATGGGTTCCTCTCGATTGATGCAGGTGCAGATCCCTCGACGTGCTTCGCTTGCTCCGGATGACATCCACGTGCTGTCGTTACTCAGCGCCGCTGGAACTCCGGCGCGCCGATCGCCAGCCCGACGATCTGCGCGAGCCCCGCGAGCTGCACCGGCCGCGCGAACGCCGCACCCGGCTGCCGGCGCGCCATCGGCCGCATCGCGTTCATCTCGTCGTCGTTCTCCGCCGCGGCGGCATTCACCGCGGCGCTGTCCACGCTGCCGGCGAGCTTCGACGCGAGCGGGTTCTCGCCGTTCAGCAGGATGTTCCGCGTATCGGGCGAGACGTGGCCGCCGAGCATCGCGCCGATCACCGCATCTACCTGCTCCTCACGCGACGCACTGCGCAGGTGCTCTGCCTCCGGCCAGCGTGCGACGCTCGCCCCAGGCAGGCGCCCGCCGGCGAGCGCGAGCCCGAAGTTGATCCGGTTGAGGATCGCGCCCGCGTTCATCCACGCGTCGCCCGTCTCGGGCCAGCCGTTCGGTGCCTGGTGTCCGAAGATCGGCGCGCCGAGGAACGCCACCGCCTGAGCCGAACGCGGCGTCGTGTCGGCCGGCGCACCGACCGCGCGCAACGCGGAAGCGACGAGCTCGAACGGGCTCTTCACCTTCGAGCGATATGCCGATCGGCTGAAGAACTCCGGGCTCGTGACGATCGTGCGCACCGTCTCGCGGATGTCGCCGCCGGTGGTGAGGAAGATGTGCGCGGCGCGATCGACGAGCGCAGGGGGCGGATCGTCGCTCACGAATCGGATGGCGAGCTTGCGCGCGATGAACCGCGCCGTCGCCGGGCTGCGCGCGAGGATGTCGAGCACGTCCTCGCCGTCCTCGATGCCGCGGCCGGCCGCGAGCCGGTGCCCGAGCACCGTCTTCTCGTCCGCGTCGTGGATCTGCGCACGGAAGGTGAACTCGCCGCCCTGGCGCGGATTCATCGTCCACCCGGTGAGCGCGCGCGCGACCTCGATCACGTCGCGTTGCGTGTAGCCGCCATCCACGCCGAGTGTGTGCAGCTCGAGCAGCTCGCGCGCGTAGTTCTCGTTCAGGCCGCGCGCGCGCCGCGCGGGCTGTCCCTGCTGCACGGGGCGCGCGCGCTGCATGCGGGCGCGCGCCACCGCGGCGCCGGCCAGCGGCGTGTGCATCGAGTCCACCGTGCTCTGGAACTGATCGAGGTAGAACAGCATCGCCGGACTCTTCGCCACGGCGCCGAGCAGGTCGCGGAACTTTCCGAGCGCACGCGGCCGGATCACGTCACGGTCGAAGTCGGCGAGGAAGACGCGCGTCTGCCCCTTGCCGGAGAAGACGTTGAAGTGATTCTCCCAGAAGTCCGTCATCACCTCTTCGAGCTGCCGGTCGCTCGCGACGGCGCGCGCCAGCTTGACGCTCTGCACGTCCGTCACCGAGCGGCGCGCGCGCTGCAGCTGCGCCCGGAGCTGTGGATCGTCGCGCAGCACGTCGGCGCGCACGTC
>JAEKKK010000278.1 GCA_019510405.1 Gemmatimonadota bacterium
GCTCGAGCTCACGCAGGCGCGGGCGAGCCAGCTCCAGGCGAACGTCGCCGTGGTGAATGCACGGAATGCCCTGGCCTTCCAGGACGCGCTACTCCCGTACTACACCGGCGAGCTCGACCCGACGAAGGCACTCCTCGGCACGTAATGCGGGGCTGCGGGGCTGCGGCGAGTGTCATCCCGAGCGAGCGCAGCGAGTCGAGGGATCTGCACCCAACGGAACACTTCGAAGCCGAGTAGACACTACCGATAGCGTGGATCCGGCGCTGTACGCAGCGCCGGATCTGCTACCCACCACTGACGGAGACATTTCATCATGACGTTCGCACTTCGTGGAGCGCCGGTGCGGCGCGCCATCACCCTGCTCGGCCTCGCCGCCTTCACCACTCTCGCCGCGCACGACGCGGGAGCGCAGACCGCGAAGAAGTCCAAGTCCAAGACGCCGGCGAAGAAGACCGCGGCGGTAAAGCCCGCCACGCCGATCCGCTTCGTCATCGGCGCGACGGGGAACGAGGCGCGCTACCGGGTGCGCGAGCAGCTCATGGGGAAGGACCTCCCCAACGACGCCGTCGGCACGACGAACGCGATCACCGGCACCATCCTCGCCTATCCCGATGGCCGCATCGTGAAGGACAGCTCGAAGATCGTCATCGACGTGCGCACGCTGAAGAGCGATCAGTCACGCCGCGACGGATTCCTCCAGCGCCGCACGCTCGAGACGGAGAAGTACCCGACGGTCGAGCTCGTCCCGACGGAGATCCGCGGCTTCAGCGGCAAGGTCCCCGCGTCGGGCGACGTCACCTTCCAGCTCCTCGGCGACCTCACCGTGCACGGCGTGACCCGCCCGACGGTGTGGAACGTGAAGGCGCACCAGGAAGGCCAGGACTTCGTCGGCAACGCGACGACCGCCTTCACCTTCAAGGACATCAACCTCGACCAGCCGAGGGTGCCCGTGGTGCTGAGCGTCGCCGACACGATCAAGCTGGAGTACGACTTCAAGGTGTCGAAGCAGTAGGCGCGCGAAGCGCGCCGTGATCGGTTCACGGTGAACGGTTTTTCGGCCGGCCTCGGGACGCAGACGCTTCCCGAGGCCGTTCCACGTTTGCGCTGACCGCTGTCCGCTCGCCGCCGTCCGCTCGCCGCTGGGCTCACCGTGTCCCCTTTTCCGCGCGCCCCTGTCTCCCTCATCGGACGCTTCACGCGCCGGGCGCGCCGCACGCCTCACACGAAGCCGTTGCCACGACTCGGCTTACGCCGTTCGATACAGTTGGCGCGCTAGCTGCCCTCCAGGACGACAGGTTCCCACCCCGCCGCTGTTGGCGGTCGTCGTCTTCGTTGCACCCAGCAGATCGATGTCGTGCATTCGAGTCCGGCCCATCGCGGTCGTCCCCTCGGCCATGCTCGTCCTCTCCGCGTGCGCGCAGGGGACGATGGTCGCCTCACGAGACATCCTCAACGGCGTGGTCCTCGCCGGCCGCGTCATCAACGCGGGCACCGCTGCAGGTCGCGCGGCGGGAGGCAGTGGGTCGACTCCGCGCATGCCGCGCTCCCCCAACCCGACCGCCGCCGCATCGCGCGTCCTCAACACGGCGGACAAGTACATCGGCGTACCGTACGTGTGGGGCGGCAACACGCCCAACGGCTTCGACTGCTCAGGCTTCACGAAGTACGTCTTCGCGAAGAACGGCGTCTCGCTTCCGCGCACCGCGCGCGAGCAGGCGCGCGTCGGTGGCGGCGTCCCGCTCGACTATGGCGCGATGCTGCCCGGTGACATCCTCCTCTTCGCCGAGCCGGGCGAGGCGGTGAGCCACGTCGCGATCTACGTCGGCAGCGGACGGATCATCCACGCATCGTCGGCCGCCGGCGAGGTGAGCTACCTCGACCTCGACGGCTCGCGCGGCGCGTGGTACGTGCAGAACCTCGTAGCGGTGCGACGACTGCTCTAGCGTCGCTGCTTCTCGCGTCGCTGCTCCAGCGTCGTCAGCGCTCAGCCGAGCGCGTGGCTTCCTTCGTGCTTCGCCGACGGGTATGCGCTCGACTCGTCGGCTCGCGCTCGTCGCATCCACGGCCATCGGCCTCGGCCTGACGCCGACGTGGAGCGCGGCCGCGCAGTCGTCCGACTACGTCTGCCCGTTGAAGGGCTCGCCGCAGATCCGGCCGCCGGACGCTGTCGCGAGCTCGGGAGGCGGCTTCGACGCGTCGCGCAGCGGCGGACGCAGACATGGCGCGCTCGACCTCAACGACACCGAAGGCGCGCCGGTGTTCGCCGTGCACGGTGGGACCGTCGCGCTGTCGGCCGGCGCGTGGGGCCCGTTCGGCTCGACGATCATCATCGACCACGGCGACGGCACGTACAGCCTGTACGCGCACCTCAGTGATCGCATGGTACACGAGGGCGATTCCATCTCCGCCGGTGAGCAGATCGGCAGCGTCGGCTACACCGGCAACGCGGCGGCTTTGAGGGCGAAGGGACTTCCTCCCCACCTGCACTTCGCGCTCATCCAGGCGACGAAGAGCGGGCTCGCCGGCCCCGGCGGGCCGCTGCGTCGCATGCGCAATCTCGACGACTCCTGGGAGTCGCCCGGCGCGGAGTTCACCGGCCCGGTGAATCCGGAGAGCTACCTGCCGTCCAGCTGCTGGACAGGGAGTTGAGATCCGCAGGCTGACGATTGCCGCCACCGCGCGACGTCCGTAACGTTCGCGCGTCCAGCGCCACGCCCTCAATCGTCACTGGAGTCATGATGAACCGCTTCACCTCGTTCGCGGTCGCAGCGCTGCTGCCCGCGATCGCCTGTTCCCGCTCCGCCACCGTCGGCTCGCCGTCGCCGTCGCCCTCGGCGGTGAGCATGGCCACCAACACGCGCACCATCGGCAGCGTCGGCGCGCCGGTCGGCCTGCAGCTCTGGAGCCTGCGCTCGATGTCGAAGGATCCCGCCGCGATGTTCAAGCTCACGCGCGCGATGGGCGTCACGCACGTCGAGACCGCGGGCCTGTACGGCGCGACCCCCGAGCAGTTCGCGCTCGCGCTGAAGACGGCAGACCTGCACGCGACCTCGATGCATTGGGGCTACGACGACTTCAAGAAGCGCCCCGACACCGTCATCGCCGCCGCGAAGGCACTCGGCGCGAAGTACGTCGGCCTCGCGTGGTACCCGCACTCCGGCGCCTTCACCGCGGCCGACGCGCAGAAGGCGATCGCCGACTTCAACGAGTTCGGCCGCGCGATGAAGGCCGGCGGGCTGCAGTTCTTCTACCACAACCATGGCTACGAGCCCGTGCAGGCGGCCGACGGCACCCTGCTCGACGTCATCATCAAGGGCACCGATCCCGATCTCGTGAAGTTCGAGGAGGACGTGCTCTGGACCTACCTGCCCGGCGTCGATCCCGCCGCGTTGCTCCGCAAGTATCCCGGCCGCTTCAAGCTGATGCACATCAAGGACATGAAGCCCGGCGTCGCGCGCGGCTCGCTCTCGGGCGGACTCCCCGACTCGCTGCAGGCGGTGATCGGCCAGGGGCAGGTGAACTGGCCGGACGTGATGAAGGCCGCGAAGGCGAGCGGCGTCGAGTACTACTACCTCGAGGACGAGACGCCCGACCCGGTGAACAACATCCCGCCGAGCATCAACTACCTGGGGCAGATCAAGTTCTGATTGGCGGGGATGCGGGAATGCGGGGATGAGGGAATGCGAAACGGCGTCCGTCATCCCGAGCGAGCGTAGCGAGTCGAGGGATCTGCACTTTCGGAACGCGAAACGGTCTCGGAAATTGGGGTCAGATTCCTTGAAACAGGCTACGGGTTCGTAGCGTTTTTCAAGGAGTCTGACCCCGTGATGTTCTCCCGAGACCTTTCCAACTCACCAACCCGACGCCGTCTCCCCAGCTATGCCCTACACCGATCCAATCGTCCTCGGATTGCTCCTCGTTTCGCTGATCGGCAGCCTCGTGTTTCAGTGGCGACGCGGCCTGCGCGGCGGACGGCTCGCCGTCGTCGCCATCGCGATGTTCTACGGCCTCGCCGCCATCATCGCGCTCGGCATGCACATCCTCGACGTGCTCTACGGATACAGCCACCGCAACACGTCGTTCGCTACTGGTAAGCCGTTCGCCTGGGACTGGCACACCTACTCGCTGCTTCTGTTCGGCGTCCTCATGGTCTGGTTCGGCGGGCAGTGCCTGCGCCTCGCCCTGCGCCTCGGCCGCGGCGACACGAGCGCGCGCAGCGAATTCCTTCGCTTCTCCAGCGTGATGCTGCTGATCGTGGTACCGCTCATCCCGATCCAGGCGCTGTTCGGCGTGGTCGCCGCGGGACTCAGCGTGATTGCACTGCTGGTCGTGGGGCTCGGGGGAAGAGCCTGAAGCGGTGAATTGGTGAGGTGGTGACCGGCTGGCGCAC
>JAEKKK010000085.1 GCA_019510405.1 Gemmatimonadota bacterium
AGGTCCCGCTGGGTCCGCCGTCGAGCGCCATCGCCGACACGGCTTCCAGCCGAACTTCCGGATCCGCGAACGTCGGGATGTCGAACGCGCTTGCTCGTCGCGGCGCTCGCCGAGTGGATCATGAACCGGGGCCGGATCCCGGTGAAGGAGTACGAGCAGCTCGCCACCCGGTTCAATCCGGTGAAGTTCGACGCCGATGCCTGGGTGAAGCTCGCGAAGGATGCGGGGATGAAGTACATCGTGATCACCTCCAAGCATCACGACGGCTTCGCGCTCTTCAAGTCGAGCGTCAGCACGTACAACGTCGTCGACGCGACGCCGTTCAAGCGTGACGTGATCGCGGAGTTGGCCGCCGCGTGCAAGCGGCAGGGCATGCGCCTCGGCTTCTACTACTCGCAGTCGCAGGACTGGCACGAGCCGAACGGCGCGGGGAACAACTGGGACTTCGGTCCCGACTCACTCAAGCGCTACGACGACTACCTGCGCGGCAAGGCCGAGCCGCAGGTGCGCGAGCTGCTCACGCGCTACGGGCCCGTCGCGCTGATCTGGTTCGACACCCCGCGCAACATGACGGGCGACCGCGCGTCCCGGTTCAGCCAGCTCGTGCGCACGCTCCAGCCCAACACGCTCATCGACGGCCGGCTCGGTGAGAGTGGTGACTACGTCAGCACGGGGGACAATGTCATTCCGAGCGAGGCGCGCACCGAAGCGTGGGAGGTGCCCGCGACGCTGAACCACACCTGGGGCTACCGCAGCGACGATCACGACTGGAAGTCCGTCGGCGACGTCGTGTTCAAGCTGGTAGACATCGTGAGCAAGGGAGGGAACTACCTGCTCAACGTCGGTCCGATGGCGAACGGCGAGATGCCACAGCCGGCCGTCGACGTGCTGCGCCACGCCGGCGAGTGGCTGAAAGTGAACGGCGACGCCGTGTACGGGGCGGGTCCGACGCCGTTCGGGGAAGAGCTGGGCGAGCCGAGCGCACGCGGCACGAAGGATCTGCGCGGGCAGCCGCTCGTCCTCGCCCACACCGAGTTCCGCTACACCACGAAGCCGGGCAAGCTGTTCATCACTTTCTTCGCCCAGCCACGCGTTCCCTTCACGTTGCCGACGATGCAGAACGCCGTGAAGCGCGCCTACCGCCTCGCGGATGGCGCACCGATGGAGATCAGAGAAGCGGACGGCACGCGCCAGCTCGTCTTCACCGGCCAGCCGCTCGATCCGATGGCGACCGTCGTCGTGCTCGAGCTCGACGGCGACAAAGTCCGCCGCTAGTCACACCGGAGATTCAGCATGTTCGTCGCATTTCTTTTCGCCCTTCAGGCGACCGCGCAGCAGCCCGTCCCACGCCCAGCGGCTCCGCAACGTCCACTCGCCGATCCCGGCGTCATCGCCGTCGAGCAACGTGTGACACCGGCGGGCGTGCAGAGCGTCTTCTACGGCAAGGTCGGCGGCGTGCGCTTCGGCAAGAATCCGGGCGAGCTGTGGGTCGCCGTGCCGGAAGCGGCGTACCGGCTCGCCTGGCGTGACAACCGCGCCATCACGAGCTCGGCGTTCGATGGCCGGGTCGGTGTGCACGGCGTGGCGATCGATCCCGTCACGGGGCACGCGATCATCTCGTCGGTCGGCAAGCTGCCAGGCAATACCGCTCAGAGCCGGACGCCCGGTCAAGGCCCGCTCGCCAAGGCGCAGGCGGTCGCGCACGTGAAGGCGTACACCGCAGACCCCGATGTTCCAACCGACAACACCTGGCCCGACAGCGCGCGCCTTGCGTTCACCTCGCCCGCGCTCGGCGATTACATGGCGGGCGGCGTCGCGATCTCCACGCGCGCCAACGCGTCGGGACATCGCGTCATCGTGCTGCCACTACCGGCGAACGATTCCCTCGCCGTGCTCGACGCCGAGAGCGGGGCGCTCCTGCACTCGGTGGCGCTCGGCGTGCTGCCCGTCGCCGCGGTCGTGTCGGCCGACGGGAGCACGGCGTGGGTGAGTGTCCTCGGCGGACCGAAGCCGAAGAGCGGCGAGCGTGCCGCGAAGCAGTGCTGTGATCCGCGCGCCGAGTCCGTCCGCGTCGATGCGCATGACATCGCCGAGCGCGGCACCGTGACGCGCGTCGATCTGGTGAGCGGGCGCGTGATTGCTTCCGTCACCGTCGGCCTGCACCCGACAGGGCTCGCGTGGGACGAGCCGCACGAGCGACTGTTCGTCGCCAATGGCAACTCGGACGACGTCAGCGTCGTCGACACGCGCTCCAACGCGGTCGTGGCGACGATCGCCGCCGATCCCTTCCGCGAGCACCGCGCCGGCATCGCGCCGACGGCACTCGCTCTCGCCGACAGCGGTCGGCGGCTCTACGTTACCCTCGGCGGCGCGAACGCTGTCGCCGTGTATGACGTGAGCGCGATCGGCACGCGATCGCGCTTTCGCGGGCTCATTCCCACCGGCTGGTATCCGTCGAGCATCGACGTGACCCCCGATGGGCGCACCATCGCGGTCGGTACGCTGTTCGGGCTCGGCTCCGGCAATGGCACCGAGCATGGGCTGCGCGGGCGTTACGTGCATGCCGTGCGCGGCTCGGTCAACGTGATCGACGTTCCGACCGACGCCCAGCTCGACGCATACACGACGTCCGTGGCCCAGAACAATCGGCGACACCTCCTGTCGTCGCCCGAGCCCGGCCCTTCGATCGCGGCGCGCCAGGGCGTCGCGCCCATGCCGGTGCCCGAGCGGCCCGGCGAGCCGACGCCGATCCAGTACGTCGTCTACATCATCCGGGAGAACCGCACCTACGATCAGATCCTCGGGGATCTCGGCAAGGGGGCGAGCGATCCGTCACTCGTGATGTACGGGCGCGACGTCACGCCGAATGCGCACGCGCTCTCCGAGCAGTTCGTCGTGCTCGACCACTTCTTCGCTTCGGGCGGCAACTCCGCCGACGGCCACAACTGGCTCACCCAGGCGAACGAAGCGGACTATCCGATCTGGCCGCTCTACTACGGCCGCAGCTATCCGTCGGAAGGGGTCGATCCGCTCGCGTACTCCGCCGGTGGATTCATCTGGGAGGCGGCCGAGTCGAAAGGGAAGCGCGTCACCGTGTTCGGTGAGTATGCGCCCTCGATCCAGGAGCCGAAGGCCGCGCTGCGCAAGCGGCTCCTCGAGCAGTACCGCGACTCGCAGCCGCACGATCCGGCGTTCTTCCGCGCGTTGATGAAGAAGGAGTACGACACGCACTCCGAGATCAGGTCGCTCGACAAGCATCTCGTGCGCGAGTACCCCGGCTGGACGGAGGACAGCCCGGACGTCGTCAAGGCGGACGTGATCATCGACCATCTGCGCGAGTGGGAAGCGAGCAAGTCGATGCCGAACCTCACGATGGTGATCCTGCCGAGCGATCACACGGTGGGGACGTCCGCCGGCTGGTGTGCACCGAAGGCCTGCGTCGCCGACAACGACCTCGCGCTCGGCCGCATCGTCGAGGCGCTCTCTCACTCTTCCTTCTGGAAGTCGATGGCGATCCTCGTCGTCGAGGACGACGCGCAGGACGGCGTCGATCACATCGACGGGCATCGCACCGTCGCCCTCGTCGCGAGCCCGTACGCGCGGCGCGGCATCGTCGACAGCACCTTCTACGCTCAGCCGAGTATGGTGAAGACGATCGAGCTGATGCTCGGCCTGCCGGCGCTCAGCGCGTTCGACCTCGTCGCGACCGACATGCGGGCCAGCTTCATCGGGGCCGGTGAGCAGCCCGACCTCACCCCGTTCACGGCGCTCGTGCCGAAGCAGTCGCTCTTCGAGCTGAACCAGAAGGTCGGTGAGATCACAGGACCGAGCGCGGCAGAGCGTCGTTTGGCTGCACGCGCGTCGGCCCGGATGCGCTTCGACGCGCCCGATGCGGCGCCGAGCGAGCGGCTCAACCGCATCCTCTGGCACGACGCGCGAGGATGGAAGACGCCGTACCCTGCCGTGAAGTCGTCGCTGTTCTTCCCGCTCTCGATCGACATCGCCGACGAGGACCGCGACGAGGCCGAGGAGAAAGGGGAACGCTAGGCGGCGCGGCGCGTGATGATGCGGTACGCGGGGTAGCTGAGAACGAGTAGCGCGGCGACGATCGCCGCGCCGCGCGGGTCGGCGGCGAGCGTCGCGCCGAGAAAAGCGAGCGATGCGAGCAGCACGACGGACGTCGTCCAGGGGTGCCCCCAGGCGCGGTATGGGCGCGGGGTATCGGGTTCCCGGCGGCGGAGCACGAACACCGACAGGAAGGAGAGCGCGTAGCTCGCGACGAACAGGAACGCGCAGATCGCGATGATCCGCTCGAACGTCCCGCTGAGCAGCAGCAACGCGGCCGCGAGCGCGCTGCCGAGGAGAGCGGAAGACGGCGTGCCGCTCGCGTTCATCCGCCCGAACCGTGACGGCGCGAGTCCGTCCTGTCCGAGCGCGTAGGCGACGCGTGACGCGCACAGCGCGTTCGCCACCAGCGCGCTGGGCATCGCGAGCGCGATGAGTAGCTGCACGAGCAGTCCTCCCTTCGAGCCGAACACGACGGACGCCGCGCTCGCCGCGGCGAGTGGGGCCGCGGCGAGCGCGCTCAGTGGCAACACGACGAGGAATGCCAGGTTCAGCAGGACGTAGAGCGACATCGTCGAGAGCAGACCTCCGACGAGCGCGCGCGGGATCTCGCGCCCCGGGTCGCGCACTTCACCCGAGAAGTAGACGACGCCAGTCCATCCGTCGTAGGCGAAGATGACGCCCTGGAGCGCGATCGCGAGCGCCGCGAGAAGGCTGAATCCACGCGGCGCTGGGATCGCCTGCGGCGACGCGGCGACTTTTCCGCCGAGCACGCGCCAGCCAATGCACGCGGCCACCAGCGCCAGCAGGACGAGCGCTTTGAGCACGCTCGTCGTGCGCTGCGCGCGGTCGCTCGCGCGCAGCCCGCGCAGGAGCACGATCGTCGTGATCGCCACCGCAATCTCGGCCATGGCGACCGTAAGCGATGCGAGCGGCGGCAGCAGCGCGCCGATCGCCTCGGCCTCCACGATCGCGATGGCGGCAACCGAGCCAGAGGTCGAGAGCCAGTCGTTCCATCCAACCAGAAAGCCGGGATAGCCGCCCAGTGCTTTACGAACGAAGACGTACTGGCCCCCCGATCGCGGCACGAGGCACGCCAGCTCGGCGATCGCGTTGGCGCCGAGCAGGGCGTACACGGCGCCGAGGAGCCACGCGCCGAGGAAGAGCGAAGGCATGGGCAGCTGGCGAGCCACCTCCGCCGGCGCGCGGAGGATGCCCGCGCCGATCATGGAGCCCACGCCCACCGCGATGCCGAATCCGACGCCGAGTGAGCGCTCGAGCCGGCGCGCGGGCGCAGGCGCCGTCGTCGTCGGCGGCGCCACGGGAGTCGCCGTCACGTCAGGAATTCGTGCAGCAGCGAATGGAAGTGGTGTACGCCGTTCTCTCGCGCGGCCGAATAGCGTCCGCGATCGTACACGCGCGAGCGGAGATTGCGCTGCACGATCTCGCAGATCTCGATGTCTTCGTCCTGGATCTCGTCGCTGAACGCGAGGAGCTTCGTCCACGACGGGTCCGTCGCCGCGTCGGCGGGCGGATGCTCGGCGTACCACTCGAACACCACCCGGCAGCGATCGTGGCCGAGTGGGAGCACGACGTTCGTCTGCATCTGCCCGAGGTAGACGTTCAGCATCATGTTCGGAAAGAGCCACGCATACACGGCTTCGGGCGCTTCCGTCGCCGACGGATCGTACTTCCGGTCGCCGCTGCCGCCCTCGATTGGACGGAGCGGCGCGTGCTGGATGGAGAAGTACCGGCGCGGCTCGACGACGTAGTTGTCGTAGTCGAGCTCCTTGTGCAGCCCCGGATGGACCACGGGGACGTGATACCCTTCGAGGTAGTTGTCGACGTAGATCTTCCAGTTGCAGGCGATCTCCCATTCCTTGCGCATCACGTAGCGCATCGACTCGCAGTGGAAAGACGCGAGCCGCGTTGGCAGATCTTCCAGCACGTCGGCGAGCGGCGGCGCCTTGCCGTCCACGTTGACGAAGACGAGCGGGCCCCACGTCGCCACCTGCACGGGCACGAGGTGCATCGACTCCGGGTCGAATCGTTGTACGCCCTGCATCTCCGGGGCGCGCCGCAGCGTTCCGTCGAGCGAGTAGGTCCAGCCGTGATAGCGGCACTGCAGTGTATTCCGCTTTCCGCATCCCTGCGCGACCGGCCCCGCGCGATGCAGGCAGACGTTGTAGAAGCCACGCAGCGTCTCCCCGTCGCGCAGCACGACGATCGGGTCGTTCTCGATCTGCACCGTGATGAACTGGCCGTGCTCGCGCAGGTCATCCGTGCGCCCGGCGAGCTGCCAGGTGCGCGCGAAGATCCGCTCGCGCTCCAGCTCGAGAAACACCGGATCGTTGTAGACGCGCGCCGGAATGGTGGACGCGCGCTCGATGTTCGGGTCGAACGGAAAGACCAGCGACATGTGGTATCAGCGACTCAGGGCGCGGCGGGGCAGGGCACGCGCCGGTAGGGAAACTCGATGCGCCGCGCCGTCCCACGCATCGTGCCCTCGACCCAGGCAAGCACGGAATCGCGCCCGACCCGCCGATAGGCGACGCGCTGCGGGAAGTCGTGCTCCGGCAGCTCGAACACGACGCTGTCCGCGTTGGCCACGCGCGCGACGAACGTCGCCGGCGGCTGCCCCTTCGGATGCGCCTCGTACAGCAGCCGCTCGCCGTCCTGCCGGATCAGCGTCAGCTCGTAGTCGGCGAGCCCGCGCGCGTTCGTCGTACGCCCCATGCCGAGCATCGTGCCCGCGCTGAGCGGCATGCGCTGCTCCTCGACGACGCGCGTCGTGCTGCGCGCCTCGAGACACCCGGTGAGCCACTGCAGCGACGCGATCGGCTGGGCACTCTGCGCCCCGGCGTTCGCGACGACGGGCTGCATGACGAGCAGGGCGAGTGCAGCGAGGACGGGCGGGCGCATGGCACCTCGGCTGGGATGAGGCGGGCGGAGCGCCAAGAATGCACGCCGAATCTGGCGACGGCCAGAGAGGAACCTGGCATCTGCACTTCCGCCGTGACCCAGGTCGCAGTTGCGCGCCTGTCACGATCCGTATCGTCGTGCGTTGCGCGCCGTCTTTCGGATGGCTCCCCTCCTGAACGATCCCCCATGCCGAACATGCTCCGAATCGCCGCGCCCCTCGCGCTGGTCATGCTCGCCGCGTGTTCCGCGTCCGAGAGCGCGGTCACCGATCCGCCGGGTCAGACGCCGGACAGCGTCACGAGCCCCGCGCTCGGATCGCGGCGGGTCTTCCCAGCCGACAACCCGTGGAACGCCGACGTCTCCGCGCTCCCCGTCGACCCGAGCTCGGCGACGCTCATCGCGTCGTGCGGCGTGCGCAATCTCCACCCCGACTTCGGTTCGATCTATGGGATACCGTATGTCCTCGCGGGATCCACTACGCCGCGTCGTCCCCTCTCGTTCGACTACGCCGACGAGAGCGACCCGGGTCCCTACCCGATTCCCGACAACGCGCCGATCGAGGGCGGCGCGTCGAGCAGCGGGGACCGCCACGTGCTCGTCGTCGACACCACCGCCTGGAAGCTCTATGAGCTCTTCGACGCCCACCCGCTGAACGGCGGAACGAGCTGGAGCGCCGGCTCGGGCGCCGTGTTCGATCTCGCGTCGGACGCACTGCGTCCCAAGTACTGGACGTCCGCGGACGCCGCCGGACTTCCGATCTTTCCGGGACTCGTGCGCTACGACGAAGCCGTCACGCGCGGTCTGATCGACCACGCCGTGCGCTTCACCTGCCCGAAGACGCGCAAGGCGTTCATCGCGCCGGCGCGTCACTATGCGAGCAGCGACACCTCCTCCGCGCTGCCCCCGATGGGGATGCGCGTCCGCCTCAAGGCGTCGTTCGACGTCAGCGCGTACCCGGCCGAAGTACGCGTCATCCTTACGGCGATGAAGAAGTACGGCTTGATCCTCGCCGACAACGGGAGCGGCTGGTACGTCACCGGCGCACCGGATCCTCGCTGGGACGACGACCGGCTCGGCGCGCTGAAGCAGGTGCCGTCGAGCGCGTTCGAGGTGGTGAAGATGGGGACGATCGAGCAGTAATGCGGGGATGCGGGGATGCGACGGAGTGCTCATGTGGCGACGTGCGTGATCGCGCCCTAACTTCGCGCACTCTCTCATCCCGGAGCCCGCACGTGAAGCGCTACCTCCTCCTGCTCCTCGCCCTCTCGGCGCGCGTCGCGTCCGCGCAGGGCGCCGTCGGAACGTGGAGCACGCAGTTCGACACCCAGATCGGACCGCAGAAGTACGTCTTCGTCTTCAAGCAGGACGGCACCGCTCTCGCCGGCACGGCGAAAGCCGAGCTCTCCGGTCAGGCGCGCGACGTCGTTTTCAAGGACGTGAAGGCGAAGGGCGACACCGTGACCTTCACCGAGAACTTCGAATTCCAGGGCAACGCGGTGCCGATCACGTATACCGGCGTGGTCGCGGGCAACGAGATCCGCTTCGTCCGAAAGGTCGCCGATTTTGCCACGGAGAATTTCGTCGCGAAAAAGGAGTAGTGAGGGAGCACTAACCACTTGACGTTCATGGCGGGCCACGTCACTCTGACGCGTGGCCCTCGCATTCCCCGACGACACCATCGCGCCGACGCCGGTCGCGACGCTCCCGGTCCCGCTCACCAGCCTGATCGGCCGCGCGCACGAGCTCGCGGAGATCGACACCCTCCTCGCGTCCACGAGGCTGCTCACGCTCACCGGGGCGGGCGGTAGCGGTAAGACGCGCCTCGCTCTCGCCGTCGCTGAGCGCGTCGCAACTCGCTACGACGCCGTGGCCTGGATCGAGCTCGCATCCCTCTCCGATCCAGCGCTGCTCACCCAGCACGTCGCCACCACGCTCGGCGTCAGCGAGGCGCCCGGTGGGACGCTGGCCCAGGCCCTCGTCAACACGCTGCGGGAGCGCGCCACGCTGCTCGTGCTCGACAACTGCGAGCATCTTCTCGACGCGACGAGCGATCTGTCCGATACGCTTCTTCGCGGCTGCCCGCGCCTCACCATCCTCGCCACGAGTCGTCAGGCGCTCGGCGTCTCCGTCGAGGCGGCCTGGCTCGTCCCGCTCCTGGGCGTACCGTCGTCCGACGCGTCGCTCGACCAGCTCGCCGAGTGCGACGCGGTGCGGCTCTTCGTGGACCGCGCGCGTGGCGCTGTGCCCGCCTTCGTGCTCGACGCGAAGAATGCCCATGCCGTCGTCGCCATCTGCCGCCGGCTCGAGGGGCTTCCGCTCGCCATCGAGCTCGCGGCGGCGCGCGTCCGCGTGCTGCACCCCCAACAGATCGGTGAGCGGCTCGACGACGCCTTCCGCCTCCTCACGTCGGGCGCCCGCGCCGCGCTCCCGCGCCACCGCACGCTGCGCGGCGTGATCGAGTGGAGTCACGCGCTCCTCACCGACGACGAGCAGCGCCTCTTCGCGCGCCTCGCCGTCTTCGCCAACGGGTTCACCCTCGAGCAGGCCGAAGGCATCGGCGCACTGGACGGCATCGTCGAGGAGGACGTGCTCGACCTCGTCGCCGGCCTCGTCGACAAATCGCTCGTCCTGGTCGACACGAGCGCGGGCGAGGCGCGCTACCGCCTGCTCGAGACCGTACGGCAGTACGCGCACGAGCGCCTCGATGCCATCGGCGAAGTGGAAATCGTCCGCCGGCGGCACGCCGAGTATTTCCTGCAGGTCGCGGAAGACGCACAGCCGCAGCTCCTCGGCGGCGCGCAGGACCTCGCCCTCGTCGCGCGGCTCGAGCTCGAGGACGGCAATCTTCGCGCGGCGGCGGAGTGGTGCGAGGAGGACGACGCGCGTACCGAGTACTCGATGCGATTCGGCGCCGCGCTGTACTGGCTCTGGTACATCCGCGGCCACTTCACCGAAGGACGCCAGCGCCTCGAGCGCGCCTTCGCGCGCAACGTCGACGTGTCGCCACTCGTTCGCGCCAGGGCACTGACGGCGCTCGGCAGCGTCATGCTCTGGCAGGGCGACTTCGCTCCGGCCATCCGCACGTCGGTGCAGGCGGTCGCCCTGCTCCGCGAACAAGACGATCGGTACTGGCTCACCAACGCGCTGATGCACCTCGGCGCCGCGCTCGATCTCTCCGGCGATCACGCCGCGGCCGGACCGATCCTGCAGGAATCGGTGGAACACAGCCGGGCATTGGGATCGTCGGTCCTCACCTGCATCTGCCTCTACTGGCGCGGCCTCTCCGCGCAGACACGCGACGAGCTGGCGCTCGCTCGCGAATCGTTCGAGGAAGCCGTCACCATCGGTCGCGAGCTCTGCAACTCCGCCGGCATCGCTCATCCACTGTACCGGCTCGGGTGGCTGGAGTGCGACGCGGGCAACCTCCTCGCCGCGCACGGGCACTTCCGCGAAAGCTTGCCGCTCCTGCTCGCCGTCAACGATCGGTGGGGATTGGTGCACGTCCTCGACGGGCTCGCCTTCGTCTCGCTCGGCGCAGGGTTGCCCGAGAACGCGGTCGGGCTCCTCGCTGCCGCCGACTCGATCCGCGCGCAGATGGGCGTCAGCGTTCCTCCCGACTGGCGCGCCAATCACGAACGGCTGTTGACGCGCTGCCGTGAGCTGCTCGGCCCCGCGGCGATGGAAGCCGCCGATGCGCTCGGCCGCACGATGCCGGTCGACCGCATCGCCGCGCTGGTGTTGAGCGGCACCGGCTGCGAGCAGGTGGAGGCGACCCAACCGCCTGCCGTGATGAATGCGGCGCCTCGCCCGGCGACGTCGCTTCGCATCTTCGCGCTCGGCCCCCTCCGCATCGTGCGCGACGGGGACACGCTCGGCGTCGAGCGGTGGGGTTCCGCCAAGGCGCGCGAGCTGCTGCTCTTTCTCGCCTGCCATCCCGAGGGGTGCACGCGCGAGCAGGTGGGCGTCGCGCTCTGGCCGGAGGCGTCCAGCGCGCAGCTCCGCAACGTCTTTCACGTCACGCTGCATCGTCTGCGGAAGGCGCTCGATCGCAGCGGCTGGATCGTCGTCGAAGGGGAGCGCTATCGCATCGCCGCGCCGCTCGAGCTCGACGCCGACCTGTTCGAGCGCGAGGTCACGGCGTTGCGGCGCGAGCTCGCCCGCGGTGGGGCAGCGCTCGAGCGCATGCGCGCCGCACTCGCGCTCTATCAGGGCGACTTCCTCGCCGGCGAGATGGTCGGCGACTGGCATCTGGAGCGGCGCGACCAGCTCGCGCGGCTCTGCATCGACGGCTACCTCGCGCTTGGCGATCGCCTGCTGGAAGGAGAGCGCTGGCAGGAGGCCGCGGAAGCGTATCGCGCCGTCCTCGACCGCGACCCGCTGCACGAGGCGAGCTACCGTCAGCTCATGCGCTGCCTGACGCGCACCGGCGAGCGCACCCAGGCGCTCCGCTTGTATCAGCGGCTGAGCGACACGCTGCGCGACGAGCTGGCGACCAGCCCGGCGGCCGAGACGGTCCGACTGTACCGGCAGCTCCAGACCGGCGCGGACTGACCGGCCCGCGCCGTAAGCGGCGCTGTAAGCGGCGCACCGGGCCGCCCGCGTGGTGTTAAGCCGCGGGTAAGACGGCCGCCCTATTCTCCTCGCACGATCGGCGAGCGGCATCGGCCGCTCCCGGAGACTCACAAGGCAAACGAGGCACGCGCCGGCTGTCGCGCCGGACGTGCACAGAGGAGAAAGACCTATGCGTACCGCGCTTTCAGCTACCCTGATCTCTACGGCGGCGGTCGCCGCACTCGCCGGCGCCCTGCGCGCCAATGTCGCCAACGATGGTCCCCGGACGGCGAAGGCGAACGTCGTCACCGTCACGACGATCGACTACGCCTTCCAGGCGCCCGACACCGTCCCCGCCGGTCGCACCACCCTTCGCCTCGTGAACAAGGGCAAGGACTTCCACCACATCTGGCTCATCAAGCTCGAGGGCGGCCACACGCTGCCCGAGCTCGTCGAGGCAGCGAAGAAGCAGGGCCCGATGCCGAAGTGGGCGGTCGACGTCGGCGGCCCGAACTCCCCGATGCCGGGCGGTGAGAACTCGGCGACGCTCGAGCTCGAGCCAGGCAAGTACGTCATGGTCTGCGTCATCCCGGCCATGACGGATGGCCAGCCGCATTTCATGAAGGGGATGATGAAGGAGATCACCGTCGCCCCGCGCGCCGGTGTCGAGCAGGCGGGGAAGAGCGTCGCGCCCAAGCCGGATGTGACCATGACGCTCGATGACTACAGCTTCACGACCTCTTCGCCGATCACCACGGCCACCAGGACGATCCGGATCGCGAACGCCGCGGCGCAGAGCCACGAGGTCGTCATCATGAAGCTCGACGCCGGTGTGACGCCGGAGCAGTTCCTCCGGGCGCTCGAGAAGCCGCAGGGTCCGCCCCCGGGCAAGATCCTCGGCGGCGTCACCGGCATCGCGAAGGGGCGCACCGTCGACCTCAACGCCGACTTCACCCCGGGCGACTACACACTCCTCTGCTTCGTCCCCGATGCGAAGGACGGCAAGCCGCACATCGCGCACGGGATGGTGAAGAATTTCACGGTGAAATGAACGGCGTGAGCGGTGAACAGTTCACGGTGAACGGTTCGCGGCGTCGGCTGGGGCCAGAGTCACTCTTCGAGTGACTCTGACCCCTTGTCACGAGGAGCGTCCCGAGGCCCACTGTTCACCGATCACCGTAGACCGTTCACGGCGTGCTTCGCGCGCTTGGCGCGCTACCACCGCAGCACCAGCTTCCCGAACGTCCCATTCGACGCCAGTGCGCCGTGCGCCTCACCGATCTCCGCGAAGGAGAACACCCGCTCCACCACCGGCCGGAGTCGATTCGCGTCGAACAATGGGACCACTCGCTGCGAGAACTCGCGCGCGAGTGCCGCCTTCTCCTCGGGCGTACGCGAGCGCAGCGCGGTGCCGATGATCTTCAGGCGCTTGCGCAGCACCATCCCGAGATCGATCTCGCTCTTGTTGCCCGCCGTGAGACCGATCACGCACAGCCGCCCGCGCGGCGCGAGCACGCGCAGGTTGCCGCGCAGAAAGTCGCCGCCGACCAGATCCATCACGGCGTGCATCGCGTTCGCGCCGGCGAGCGCCTCGAGCCGCTCCGCCCAGTCGGGCGACGCCGTCTCGATCGCGTGCACGAGCCCGAGCTCCCTCGCGCGGTCGAGCTTCGCCGTCGAGCGGGAGGTGCCGTAGACCGTCGCGCCACCGACGTGGGCGAGCTGCAGCGCCGCCGTGCCGACACCGCTCCCGATCGCGTGCACCAGCACGCGCTCGCCGATGCCGACGTCGAGCTGTCGGTACAGCGCGTCGTATGCCGTGAGGAAGACCTCGGGGATCGCCGCGCTCTCCTCGAACGAGAGTCCCTGCGGCATCGGCAGCACCTCGCGTTCGTTCACGCACAGCAGCTCGGCGTGCGCGCCGCCGCCGACGATTCCCATCACGCGGCTTCCCATCGGCCACATCGTGGATCCGCCGCCGACCGCGTCCACCTCGCCGGCGTACTCCAGCCCCGGGATGTCGGCTGGTGATCCCGGAGGTGCCGGGTAGTTGCCCATCCGCTGGTGCAGGTCGGCGCGGTTCAGGGCCGAGGCGCGGACGCGCACGCGAATCTGTCCGAGTCCGGGTTCGGGCGCCGGCCGCTCCTGCGGCTCGAGCACCTCGGGTCCGCCCGGTCGAGTGATGACGATGGCTTTCATGGCGTGAAGTTACGGACGCCTCGCACATGGTTCTACTGACGTCGCGCCCACCCGCCCCAGGGCGGGTACGTCCAATGATCGGGGCGCCGATGAGCCCTGGCGCAGGCGACGTCGCCTCATTCCTCGTGGGACTCAGATCCTCAGCTGATCATGTCGATACTCATATCCGACCAAGGCTCGGCGCGCCGAGCCCTTGCCATTCAACGACTTGCAGAGTTGAACGAATCGGAAGTCCGGGGTATTATTCTATATAAGAACAATGTTGAGCTGAAGCAGAGCGTCGAGTGTGTCACCCGGACCGGCCCGGACGGGGGGGCGCTCGTTGCCGTGCTCGAGGCCGCCGAGCAGCTGGAGAACCGCCTCGAGGAGGCGCTCGGTGCCGTGGGCCTCTCCATCTCCAAGTTCGACGCGCTCGAGCAGCTCATGCAGTGCGAGCGGCCCCTGACCCTCGGCGACCTCGCCGGCCGGCTGCGCTGCGTCCGCTCCAACGTCACTCAGCTCGTCGACCGGCTCGAGGCCGACGGGCTCGGCAAGCGCGGCACCTGCAGCGAGGATCGCCGCGCCATTCGAGCCAAGCTCACCTCCCTAGGCCAGGAGCGGCATGCCGCCGGCGTCCTGGCCATCCGAGCGGTCCAGCAGGAGATCGCCGACCGCATCGATCCCGCCCAGCGCGCCGAGCTCGTCCGGCTGATGCGCCTCGCCCTCGGCTGACGAACTCTTTCCCCAACCGTCGTATTTCATATATGAACTTTACAGACACCGAACTACTTCGGTGGATGTAAGTCCCATGTAAGTGCCTTCGGGCACATTGCGATGGTTTCTCGTAGTGAGGGCCCCCGAAGAAGAACCGTTCTTCGCGGCGGGGCGTAGGAGAAAGAGGTCACCAATGTCAGCCGCCATCAGAGCACTCGTGCAGCCCATAGCAGTCGGCTTCCTCGTCGTTGCGGCAGCCGTTCCGGTGCGTGCCGTGGCACAGCCCGTCCAGCTGGCCGTCGTCAGCCCTGTCGCTCCGGTGGCCGGCCGAGCGCCGGTGCCGTACCG
This sequence comes from Gemmatimonadota bacterium, assembly GCA_019510405.1. Taxonomy (GTDB): domain Bacteria; phylum Gemmatimonadota; class Gemmatimonadetes; order Gemmatimonadales; family Gemmatimonadaceae; genus AG11. The sequence goes on from JAEKKK010000085.1 coordinate 14,776, forward strand.
GGTGGGCGAGGAGCTCACCTATAAGGCGAAGTTCGGCGCACTACCCGCCGGCACGGCGCGCATGCGCGTCGAGGGCGTGGAGACGGTGCGCGGTCGTCAGGCCTATCACGTCGTCTTCACCCTCGACGGCGGCATTCCGTTCTTCCGCGTCCACGATCGCTACGACAGCTGGATC
>JAEKKK010000308.1 GCA_019510405.1 Gemmatimonadota bacterium
TGCGGGTTCAGGCGGCTGCTCCGCCGACACGAGCACCCAGTCGGCGACGCGGGCCAGTCGGCGATGCTGGAAGCCATCATCGAGGATCGCGCAGTCGGCACCCGCGGCCAACGCCTTTCGCGCACCGGCGACGCGATCCGGGTCGGCGATCACCGGAACGTCCGGATTGAGCGCGGCGTGCACGAGCGGCTCATCGTCGCCATAGCCGCGCAGGAGCACGGCCGGCGTCGCGCCCGACGCGAGAAGGCGCTTCGCCGCCCATGCAGCGAGAGGCGTCTTACCCGTGCCGCCAACGGACAGATTCCCGATCGACAGGACCGGCAGCGCCGCGCGGTGTACGTGCAGCAGCAGATTGCGGTCGTACAACGCACCGCGCATCCGGACGATCGACGCGTAGAGCCAGCTGGGAGGCGCGAGGACGAGTCGCGCCGCGCGCGCGGGGGCAGAGCCGTCGAACCAGATGCGCTCGAGGACGCTCATCGCTCAGGCGGGAAGGAGGCGCTCCATCGTCTCCTCGAATTGCGGGGCCAACTCGGCGGCCGCGCGCGGCGTGTCGGCCTGGACGGCCGTGAGCGCGCCGTAGTGAATGTCCACGCGCGCGAACGGCTTCGGAATGAGGAATCGGTCCCAGCTCTTGAGCCGCCACGCTCGCGATGCACTGACTCGTATGGGGAGGATCGGCACGCCGGTGCGTTGCGCCGCGATCACCGCGCCCGGCGCGAAGACGCGTGCCGGCCCGCGCGGCCCATCCGGCGTCACCGCCGCGCTACGTCCCGACTCGACGGCGCGCGCCAGGCCAATGAGTGCGCGAGCCGCTCCCCTCGAGCTCGAGCCGCGCACGGTCGTGAAGCCGAACCCTTCGGCGATTCTCGCGATGATCTCTCCGTCTCGATGCTCGCTGATCAACACCGCGATCCCTTCGTCGCGACGATGCCAGAGCAAGGGAAGCATCTCGCCGTGCCAGAGGGTGTAGATGACGGGCTGACGAGCGGCACGTACCGTCCGGTACACGGCATCGTTGTGCTCGCGCACGCGCCAGGTGATCGCCAACGCGCGGATGACGGCCGAGCCGGCGCGCACGATCCAGCGAATCCTTCGCTCACTCACGTTCCCACGCTCGCCGTGGAAGCGCGCGCGCCGCTCTCCGCGAGCGCGGTGATCATGTGCGCCACTCGCTCGGCTGCACCCGGCTCGCCGAGCGACGCGCGAACGCGCTCGAGGTCCTCGATCATCGCGGCCCGGCGTACGCTGCGTGGATCGAGCAGCTCGGCCAGCGTATCGGCGACTCGCGACGGTACCAGCGCGTCCTGCACGAACTCCGGCGCCACTTCGCGGCCGGCCACGACATTCACCAGCCCGATGTGCGGGATGCGCACCAGTCGCCGTGCCGCCGCGTAGGTGATCGCACTCGTGCGATACGCGACGACGAGGGGACAGCCGGCGACCGCGGCCTCCAGGGTGGTCGTGCCGCTCTTGCACATCGCCGCATCGGCGGCGCGGAGCACGGTGAACGACGCCGAGTGCACGAGCGGAAAGGGACAGCGCTGGACGGGGATCGACACGGTCGGCGCCACGCTGACGACGACCTTGAGCGACGGGTCGCGTCGCTGCAGCTCGCGCGCCGTCTCGACGAACGGATCGACATGTCGCGCGCTCTCCTGCCCGCGACTCCCGGGAAACAGCGCGAGGAGTCTCTCATCGGGCCCGATCCCGAGCGAGGCGCGCGCCGCGGCGCGGTCGGGAAGCGCCTTCGCACGGTCGAGCAAAGGATGCCCAACGAACGTCGCGTCGATTCCGTGGGCGCGGAGGAGCTCCTCCTCGAACGGCAGGATCACCGCCGCCTTGGTGATCGTGCGCGCCAGCTCGGGCAGTCGCTTCGCGCCCCAGGCCCAGACCTGCGGGGTGATGTAGTACAGCACCGGCACGCCGGCGTCCTTCGCCGCCGCCGCGATCTTCATGTTGAAGCCGGGGTAGTCGATCAGCACGACGACGGCGACGTTCCCGCTGCGGATGCGCCGGCGCAGCTCGTTCGCGAGGCGATAGTGGAGCGGGACGTGCTTCAACACCTCCACGAAGCCCATCACCGCCAGCTTCTCGACGTGCGCCAGCAGCGTGACACCCGCGTCGCGCATGGCATTGCCGCCGATGCCCGCGAGCGAGAACGGCGCGCCGATCTCGCTGAGCGCCCGGGCGACGCCTCCCGCGTGCAGGTCGCCGGAGGCTTCTCCGGCGACGAACAGGATCTCACGCACGTGCAGCGGCCGGCGCGCGTCCCCCCTTTCCAGCGAGCGCGGGGAGCGAGCGCTCGATGTCGGCGACGATCTGCAACGCCACGGCGAGCGCCTCGCGTCCTTCCTGCCCGGTCACCGCGACCGGTATGTCGCCCCGCACCGCGGCGAGGAAGCTCTCGAACTCCAGGCGCAGCGGCTCGCCCTCATCCGCGCGCAGCGGAATGCGCTCGACGAACTGCTCGAGTGCGAGTGGTGCCGCCGCGAGCGCTGCGATGTCCACGTCGTCGCGCAGCCGAAAGAACTCTCCCTCGCCACTGCCGAGGTCGAGCGAGAGATACCCGCTCTGCTGGAAGATCCGCAGCTTGCGCATCCGCTCGCGCGAGACGCGGCTCGCGGTGATGTTCGCCACCGCGCCGGAGTCGAACGACAGACGCGCATTCGCGATGTCGACGAACGGCGTCAACACGGGCACGCCGACGGCGGAGACCGAAGCAGCATGCCCACCCACCAGAGTGTGCACCAGATCGATGTCGTGAATCATGAGGTCCAGCACGACGGCGACGTCGGCACCACGCGGATTGAACGGCGCCAGCCGGTCGCTCTCGATGAACCGCGGCGCGTCCACATACGGCAGCGCGGCGCGAATCGCCCGGTTGAACCGCTCGACGTGCCCGGTCTGCACGATCGCGCCCTTCTCTTTCGCCAGCGCGAGCATGGCGTCCGCTTCCTCGAGCGTCGTGGCGATCGGCTTCTCGATCAGGGCGTGGATCCCGCGGCCCAGCACCTCGCGCGCCACTTCGAAATGCGCCGGCGTCGGCACGACGATCGTCACCGCGTCCACGGCGTCGAGCAGCGCGTCGAGCGTCGGATGCGCCGTGACGCCGAGCTCACCAGCGACCTTTTCGGCGCGCGCTACGTTGGAATCGTAGAACCCGGCGAAGGCCGAGCCTTGCAGATCGCGGAGGATGCGCGCGTGGTGCTGGCCAAGGCCGCCCACGCCGATCACTCCAATGCGTGTCGGCGCGCTCAGACGACGACTCCGCGCCCGCTCTCCTCGACGAAGCGCAGCAGCTCCTGCACCTCGGGGAACGGCTTCAGTTCGGCCGCCGCGCGCTCCTTCGCCTGCGAGAGGTTCAGCTCCGAGCGGAAGAAGAGCCGATACGCACGCTTCAGCTCGCGCACGACGTCCTCGGGGAAGTTGTTCCGCTGGAGCCCCACGCTGTTGAGCCCATACAGCTTGATTGGATTCCCCACCGCCTTGATGAATGGCGGCACATCCTGCGAGATGCGCGAGCATCCGCCGACGAAGGCGTACTGGCCGATCTTCACGAACTGGTGCGCCGCGCTCTGTCCGGCAATGATCGCCTTGTCCCCGACACTCACGTGCCCCGCGAGCTGCACGCTGTTCACGAGGATCACCCCGTCGCCGATGTGGCAGTCGTGCGCCAGGTGCACGTACGACATGATGAAGCAGCCCTTCCCCACCGTGGTCTTGTACGACTGCGTCGTTCCACGATTGATCGTCGTGTACTCGCGGATCGTCGTGCCGTCGCCGATCTCCACGGTCGTCAGCTCGCCCTTGAACTTCAGGTCCTGCGGATCGCCGCCGAGCACAGTGCCGATGCCGATCTTCACGTCGTCGCCGAGGATCACGTTGCGCTCGAGGGTGGCACGCGCGGCGATGACGCATCCGTCACCGATGCGGCAGTTCTCCCCGATGATCGCGAACGGCCCGATCTCGACGTCGGCGCCAATCTCGGCGCCGGCGTCCACGAGCGCCGTCGGATGAATGCGTGACGTCATTTGTCGCGGACCATCGCGCCCATCTCGGCTTCCGCCACCACTTCGCCGTCCACCTTCGCCACACCCTGCATCTTGCACATCATGCCACGCACCTGGAGCAACTCCAGCTCGAATCGCACCTGATCGCCCGGCCTCACCGGTCGGCGCCATTTGACGTTGTTCAGCGACGTGAAGTAGACCACCTTCTTCTCCGGATCGGGCACGGCGCCCATCAGGAGCATCCCGCCCACCTGCGCCATCGCTTCGATGATGAG
>JAEKKK010000309.1 GCA_019510405.1 Gemmatimonadota bacterium
GGTCGCACCATCCGGTCAATCTCGGTGGATTCATGGGCGGTGGACTATGTACCGCTCGACACCGCGGGCGAAGCGCTGCGGCGGCCGTACTCGTACCGCGATCCGCGCACGACGGGCCGGATGGAGCGGGCGATCGAGCTGGCCGGTGGACGCGAGGCGTTGTACGACCGCACGGGGATCCAGTTCCTCTCGCTGAACACGCTGCCGCAGGTGATCGCGGACATCGAGGACGAGCCCGAGCTGGCGCGACGTGCGGCGACGCGACTGCTGATCGCCGAGTACTTCCTGTATCGGTTGTCGGGGGAGCAGGTCGCCGAGGTCACCAACGCGAGCACGACACAGGTGATGGACGTGCGCACGCGCGCGTGGTCGCGTGAGGTGATCCGCTCGATCGTGGACGACGCATGGCGGTGGCCGCGCATCGTGCCGCCGGGCACCATCCTCGGGCCGATGCGTCCCGAGCTCGTGCCGGACGGAACGACGCGCGCGCCGATGGTGATCGCATCCTGCGCGCACGACACGGCGTCGGCCGTTGCGGCGGTGCCCGCGAGCGGCGCGCACACGTGGGCGTTCATCAGCTCGGGGACGTGGTCGCTCGTCGGCATGGAGCTGAGCGCGCCCGTGTTGAGCGACGCGGCACGCGAGGCGGGATTCACCAACGAGGCGGGGCTCGACGAGACCATCCGCTTCCTGAAGAACCGCGCGGGAATGTGGGTGCTCGAGGAGCTCCGCCGCGAATGGGAGGAAGCGGAGGGCACCCGGCAGTCGCACGCGGAGCTGTTCGCCGCCGCGGCGGCGGCGCCGTCGCATGGTTTCACGATCGACCTGAACGCGCCGGAGTTCGCGGGGCGCGGCGACATGCAGCGGAAGGTCGCCGCGGCGTGCGCGGCCGGCGGCGTCGCGGCGCCCCAAAGCCATGGGGAGATCGCTCGGCTGGTGCTGGAGAGTCTCGCGACGAGCCACGCCGAAGCGCTGGATGCGCTCGAGGCGGTGACGGGAACGCGCATCGAGGATGTCCACATCGTCGGCGGTGGGGCGCGAAACGCGCTGCTCAACCAGCTCACCGCCGACCGCTCCGGGCGACGCGTCCTCGCCGGCCCGGAGGAAGCCACGGTTCTCGGCAACCTACTCGTCCAGGCGCGCACCCTCGGCGATTTGCCGGCGGGCGTGTCGGTCCGCGAGGCGGCGCGCCGGTCCTCGCGCATCACGGAATACGCATCACGGAACACCGCGCCACGGTCCGGCGCGGCGTCCTTCGCACACTGACACTGGATACTTCGATGACCATGACTCCGCTCGCACCTTCGGCTCCCCACACCGGGAGTGGCGCCAACAGCGCGACGCGCGACGACTATCTCCGAAGCCGCTGGGATGACGCGCTGGTGGCGCGCATGGATCCCGTGGAGCGTCTGATCTATCGCTCGAACATCCTCGGTGCCGACGCGCGCATCACCAACACGGGGGGCGGCAACACGTCGTCCAAGATCAGCGTGAAGGATCCGCTCACCGGCGAGACGACGCGCGTGCTGTGGGTGAAGGGCTCGGGTGGCGACCTGCGCACCGCGACGAAGGCGAACTTCGCCTCGCTCTACCTCGATCAGGTGCTGAACCTGCGCACGCTGTACGAGAAGTACGAGCAGCGCGGCCCGAAGACGCCGGCCGAGGACTCGATGGTCGGCATGTACCCCTACACGACGTTCGACCGGAACCCGACGGCGTCGAGCATCGACACGCCGCTGCACGCGTTCATCCCCTTCGCGCACGTCGACCACATGCACCCCGTGGCGGTGATCGCGCTCGCGACGGCGAAGGACGGGCCGGCGCTGACGAAGGAGGTGTACGGTGACGACATCATCTGGACCGACTGGCAGCGGCCCGGTTTCGAGCTCGGGCTCGAGCTGGAGCGCGTGTGCCGCGAGCATCCGAACGCGAAGGGGGCGATCCTCGGCCAGCACGGGCTGATCAACTGGGCGAACGACGACAAGGAGTGCTATCTCCTGACGCTCGATCTCATCCGTCGCGCGCAGGAGTTTCTCGACGCGCGCGCCGGCGAGGCGGACTTCGGCGGCGCCAAGGTGCAATCGCTCCCCGAGTCGGAGCGGAAGCGCGTGCTCGTCGAGCTGCTGCCCTGGCTGCGCGGCAAGGTGAGCGCCGAGAAGCGGCAGATCGCGACGGTGGAGATGCGCGACGAAGTGCTGGAGTTCGTGAACTCGCACGATGCACCGCGTCTGGCCGAGCTGGGGACGAGCTGCCCCGACCACTTCCTGCGCACGAAGATCAAGCCGCTGTACGCCGACTGGAATCCGGCGGGCGCGAACGTCGAGTCGTTGAAGAAAGTACTGGACGCGGGACTGACGCAGTATCGCGCGGACTACGCGGAGTACTACGAGCAGTGCAAGCGGCCGGACTCGCCGGCGATCCGTGTGTCGTCGCCGAGCGTGATCCTCGTGCCGGGCCTGGGGCTCATCGCATTCGGGAAGTCGAAGTCGGAGAGCCGGGTGACGGCGGAGTTCTACAACGCGGCGATCGGCGTGATGCGCGGATCGGAACGGGTGAGCCAGTACATCGCGCTGGACCGACAGGAGGCGTTCGACATCGAGTACTGGCTGCTCGAGGAGGCGAAGCTGAAGCGGATGCCGGCGGAGAAGCCGCTGGACCGGCAGATTGTCGTCGTGATCGGCGCGGGGAGCGGGATCGGGCGTGGCTTGCTCGCGCGGCTGGTGAGCGAGGGTGCGTCGGTGGTCGCGGTGGACCGCGACGCCGACGGTGCCGTGAGCGCCGCGAACGAGATCCAGAAGAAGGTGGGGATGGGGATCGGCGTCGCCGGCAGCGGCATCTCCGGTGCCGGACAGCTCATCGGACTCGGCGCGGACATGACCGACCGCGGCGCGATCCGGCAGGCGCTGAGCGAGGCGATTCTCGCGTACGGCGGCGTGGATCAGGTCGTCGTCACGGCGGGGTACTATCCGAATCCCGACGAGAAGGGCGAGGTGGGCGATCACGAATGGGCGCGCGCCTTCGCGATCAACGTGACGGGCCCCTACCTCGTGGCCGACGAGGCGTACAAGGTGTGGAAGCAGCAGGGGTTGGAAGGAGGCCTCGTGATCTGCACGAGCGTGAACGCGGTGGTGCCGAAGGCGGGCTCGTTCGCGTACGACACGAGCAAGGCGGCGGCGAACCATCTCGTGCGCGAGCTCGCGGTGGCGTACGGGCCGCTCGTGCGCGTGAATGGCATCGCGCCGGCGACGGTGATCGAAGGCTCGTCGATGTTCCCGCGCGAGCGGGTGCTCGCCTCGCTGGCGAAGTACAAGGTGGAGCACGATCCGGCGGCGTCGACGGAAGAGCTGCGCGACCGCCTCGCCGCCTTCTACGCCAAGCGGACGCTCACGGGCCAGCCGGTGACGCTCGACAGCCAGATCCGCGCGATCACCGCGTTCCTCGACGGGAACTTCAGCAAGACGACGGGGCAGATCGTGAACGTGGACGGCGGGCAGGCGGCGGCGTTTATGCGGTGATGAGGGGATGCGGGGATGGGGGGATGCGGAACTGCTGACGGGGGAGGTTCGGTGCATGGACCAGGTCGTGCTGCGCGCGACGGAGGTCACGAAGTCGTACGCCGGCGTGCAGGCGCTCAAGCGAGCTTCGCTCGAGCTGCGCGCCGGCGAGGTCCATGCGCTCGTCGGTGAGAACGGCGCGGGCAAGTCCACGCTGATCAAGATCCTCACCGGTGCAGTGCAGCCGGATGGGGGGACGATCGAACTGAATGGTGAACTTCTCGAGCGGCTGAGCCCATCGTCCGCCAAGGCGCTCGGCATCGCGGCGATCTATCAGCAGCCGGCGCTGTTCGCCGAGCTCACGGTGGCGGAGAACATCGCGCTCGGGCTCGAGCGAAACGGCCGGTGGCGACGGGTGGACTGGCGCGCGCGGCGCGCACGCGCGCAGGAGCTGTTGGGGCGCGTCGGGGCGCGGATCGACCCGGAGGCGGAAGCGGGCGACCTGAGCATGCCGCAGCAGCAGCTCGTCGAGATCGCGCGCGCGCTGGGCGCCGATGCGCGCGTGCTCATCCTCGACGAGCCGACGGCGTCGCTCTCGAAGGAGGACACGGACAACCTGTTCCGCGTCGTGCGCGAGCTGCGCGCGCAGGGGGTGGGGATGATCTACATCTCGCACCGCCTCGAGGAGCTGCCGACGATCGCGGACCGCGTGACGGTGCTGCGCGACGGGACGACGATCGCGACGCGCGACATGGCGGACGTCAACCGCGAGCAGCTCATCCAGATGATG
>JAEKKK010000310.1 GCA_019510405.1 Gemmatimonadota bacterium
GTCGCTCAGCGCGTCGTCGATCGGGTGGACGAACTTCGCCGGCGCGGTGAGCAGCTCGGCGTACCCGCCGTCGCGGTCGCACCCCACCGAGACGAAGTGCGGACAGAGGTTTTCCTCTCCCCTGAGGCACCAGTGACACTCGCCGCACGCCGACGCGATCCCCGCCACGCCGACCCGCTGCCCCACCTCGATGTTGGTGACCCCGTCGCCGAGTGCGGCGATGCGGCCGACCACCTGATGCCCCGGGATGATCGGGAAGTGCGACGGCTCGAGCCGTCCGTCGACGATGTCGAGATCGGTGCGGCAGAGGCCGCACACCGAGACGCGGACGAGTACCTCGCCCGCCGCCGGTTCCGGATCCGGTCGCTCTTCGAGCACGAGTCGGCCGAGGTTCGCGGCGCCACCGTAGGAGACCATTGCGCGCATGCCGGGAATCTATCGCGATTCGAGCAGCGCGATCACCTCCTCGTCGGTCGTCGGCGTGAAGTCGGTGTACCAGCGGCTCACGCCGTCGAACGGCTCGGGCATGTCGAGCACGACGACCGCGTGTCCCTCTCGCCGAATCGCCTCCACCGCCTCGCGGGTCGCGACGGGCGCGACGACGACGATCGCCGCGACGCGCTGCGCCTCGAGCGCGAGGATCGCCGCCTGCATCGAGGCGCCGGTCGCGAGGCCGTCATCGACGAGGATGATCGTGCGACCGGCGAGCCGCAGGGGCACGCGGCTGCCGCGATACGCCGCCTCGCGGCGATGCAGCTCTTCGCGCTCCTCGGCGAGGACGCGCGCGAACGACGCGCGATCGACGCGCATCTGACGCACGACGTCGTGATTCACGACGACGGATTCCCCCGCGATCGCCCCCATCGCGAGCTCGGGATACATCGGCACCCCCACCTTCCGCACGACGATGACGTCGAGCGGCGCGCGGAGTGCGGCGGCGATCTCGTACGCGACCGGCACCCCACCGCGCGGCAGGCCGAGCACGGTGACGTCCGACCGGCCGGCGTACTCCCGCAGATGCTCCGCGAGCTCACGCCCCGCCGAACGGCGATCGACGAGTTGGATCACGAGATCCTTCTCCCGCAAACCTGGTGCGGGCAGAGGCGGGAATGCGGGAATGCGGGAATGCGGGAATGCGGGCAAGTGCAGATCCCTCGACTCGCTCCGCTCGCTCGGGATGACACCGTCCGCATCCCCTCATCTCCTCATCCCCTCATCCCCTCGCCAAGCGAGCTAGAGCGAACCGCGAGCGCTTTGCTTCGCAGTTACGTAGGTTCAGAAGAATCCGAGACCTGCGTGCAGGAGAGACCATCATGCGTCAGCTCGAGATCGCTCTCGCGTTGTCCCTCGTCGTCGCCCCGCTCGTCGTTCACCCCGCCGCCGCGCAGGCCGATCGCGCCGCGGCTGCGTCGGCGCCCAAGCTCTGGAGCACGCCGTGGGACGGCCGGCCGCGCGATCCCTTTGCCGACCAGAAGGGCAACGTCTGGTTCGTCGGCCAGGCCGGCAACTACATCGGCCGCCTCGATCCGAAGTCCGGCGAGTTCAAGCGCTACGAGATCGCGTCGGGGACCCACCCGCACAACCTCGTCGTCGACGCGAAGGGGACGGTCTGGTTCACCGGCAACGCGAACGGCACGATCGTCCGCCTCGACCCCGCGACGGGGAAGACGACGAGCATCCCGGTCCCCGACGGCGTGCGCGATCCGCACACGATGACCTTCGACCGCAATGGCGACGCGTGGTTCACCGCGCAGGGCGCCGGCTACATCGGCAAGCTCACGACCGCCGACAACAAGATCCGCCTCTGGAAGATGGAAAGCGGCTCGCGGCCCTACGGCATCCTCATCGATTCCAAGGGGCGTCCCTGGTTCGATCTGTTCGGCACGAACAAGATCGGCACGATCGATCCGGCGTCGGGGCAGTTCCGCGCCTACACGCTGCCGAACGACCGTGCGCGTCCGCGCCGCATCGCCATCACGAGCGACGACGTGGTCTGGTACGGCGACTACACGCGCGGTTACCTCGGCCGGCTCGATCCGAAGAGCGGCAAGGTGGACGAGTGGGCGCTGCCGTCGGGCGGCATGTCGCTCCCGTACGCGATGACCTCCGACGATCGCGGCCGCGTGTGGCTCGCCGAGACCGGGCCGCAGCCCAACCGCCTCGTCGCCTTCGATCCGTCACAGCGGAAGTTCACCGAGACGATCACCATCCCGTCGAATGGAGCGAACACGATCCGGCACATGACCTTCGACAAGGCGACGCGGCAGATCTGGTTCGGCGGCGACGCGAACATGATCGGGCGCGTCCAGGTCGCGCCTCCACCGATCGTCCCGTAAGGATGTCGGACGACGTTTCGTCGCGGGGCTGGCGCGAGCGGATCTCCCGCTTCGCCGGCGACCTGCGCGCCGAGATCGAGCGGGCGGGCAAGTCGGTCGGCATCGGCGACGACGACCGCCCGTACGAGATCGCGCCGTATCGCGGCTACGGCACGCCGTCGCGCGTGCTCGTGCACGGTCGCGTCATCGAGTCGCGGAGGATCGCGCCGGCGATGGAGAGCGACACGATGTGGCGCAACCTGATCAACACCTACAAGCGCATCGACAGCGACCCGCTGCCCCGTGCGCGCGTGCAGGTGCGCGTCGGCGGCGTCGAGCGCGAGATCGTCGCCGACGACGAAGGGTTCTTCCGCGAATGGATCGAGCTCGCGTCGCCGATCGCGTCCGGCGAAGGCTGGCACGATGCCGACGTCGCCCTGCAGGCGCCGCGCGAGGGACACCCCGAGGCGCGCGCCATCGTCCCCATCCGTGTGCCGGTCGGGACGGAGACCTTCGGCGTGATCAGCGATCTCGACGACACCGTCATCCAGTCGCGCATCACGAGCTTCCTGCAGGCGGTGCGCACCGTGATGCTCGGCAACGCGCGCACGCGGCTCCCCTTTCCGGGCGTCGCCGCATTCTACCGCGCCCTCGAGCGCGGCGGCGACGGCGAGCGGCGCAACCCGATCTTCTACGTCTCGAGCAGCCCGTGGAACATCTATGACGTCATCGCCGACTTCATGGAGATCCAGCGCATCCCCACGGGACCGATCCATCTGAGAGATTGGGACGTCGGGCTCGACGCGCTGACCTCGAGCCGGTTGAAGCGGCACAAGGAGCCGATCATCCGCGAGATCCTCGACCTCTATCCGTCGCTGCCCTTCATCCTGATCGGCGACGACAGCCAGAAGGATCCGGAGATCTATCGCTCGATCATCGACGCCTATCCCGGGCGCATCCTCGCGATCTACATCCGGAACGTGCGCGCCGATCCCGCACGCTCGGCCAGCGTGCAGGCGCTGGCGAAGGAAGTCGTCGCCGCCGGCTCGACGCTCATGCTCGCCGACGACACCTTCGCCGCCGCGGCCCACGCGGCGGAGCAGGGCTGGATCCGGAAGGACGCCCTCGACGCCGTGCACGAGGAGCGTCGCGCCGATGAAGGCGTCACCGGCACGAAAGCCGACGCGCCCGGGGCGAGCGATCCAGGGGACAAGACACCGACGATCGTCGTCGAATAGGATCGTTGGGGTCAGACTCCGAGGGCGAAGCCCGAGGGCTCTGACCCCTTGGCGCGACGGGATTCCACCGTCATCCTGACCGAGCGGAGCGAGTCGAGGGATCCGCACTTACGGATCGCTACGCCGGATCTTCACGCGGAGGCGCGGAGGATCGCGGAGGCGCGGAACCAGGCGGAGCGATCTCTCCGCCGGACCATCAAAATTGGATGTCGCCCGTTGAGAGGAGCCGTGTGTCCAGGCGCCCATCTCGACGCCGGAGCGGCTCTCCGCGCCTCCGCGTACCTCCGCGCCTCCGCGTCAAAAATCCTGTTGCAAGAGTAGCGTCACTGTCAAAATCCGTTGCGAGAGTAGCGTCACTCCCTCGTGCTCCCATAACTTCCGCCCCTTCACTCATTCACCAGCTCCGACACGGAATGTCGTTCCACCCCCGCCCCGTCTTTCCTCGCGGCTTCCGCTGCGCGAGCCGCAACGTCGGGCTCAAGCCCACCGCGAAGGACCTCGCGCTGTTCGTGAGCGACGTCGACGCCGCGGCCGCGGCGCTGTTCACGCGCAACAAGTTTCCCGGCGCCCCCGTCCTCCTCGGCCGCGAGACGATCAAGGGCGGCACCCTCCGTGCGATCTTCGCCAACAGCAAGGTGAGCAACGTCGCCACTGGTGCCGCGGGGCTCGAGAACGCGCGCCGCATGGCCGCTGCGGCGGCGGCGGAAGTCGGCTCTACACCCGACAAAATTGGCGACGATGCTGTCCTACATCTTCACCGACGCCGCCTTCGACGCGCCCACGCTCGACCGGCTGCTGCGCCAGGCGGTGGACGTGTCGTTCAACATGCTCTCCGTCGACAGCGACACGAGCACCTCCGACACCTGCGCCCTCCTCGCCAACGGCCTCGCCGGCCCGGCCGACGAACGCGCCTTCCTCGATGCGCTCACCGCCGGCAGCATCCGCATGACCGAGATGCTCGCGCGCGACGGCGAGGGCGCGACGCACCTGCTGCGCACCACGGTGCGCGGCGCGAAGAACATCGGTGAGGCGCGCGAGATCGCGCGGTCGCTCGTCAACTCGCCGCTCATCAAGACGATGGTCTACGGCGCCGACCCCAACGTCGGGCGCATCCTGATGGCGGTCGGCAAATGCGTGAACTGCACGATCGACCGCGAGCGCGCGAGCGCGTGGATCAACGGCCACGAGGTGCTCACCGACGGCGTTCGCCTCGACTTCGACGACGGCGTGGTCCGCACCGCACTCGGCTCCGAGGTCGTGGACATCGTCGTCGCACTCGGCGTCGGCGATGCGCAGGCGACGGCGTACGGCTGTGACCTCACGCAGGGCTACATCGACGAGAACGCCGCCTACTACTCGAGCTAGTGCATCGTGGGGTCGGACCCTGAGGGCACAGCCCCCAGGCTCTGACCCCTTCGTCGTAGGACTCTGTTCAGACTGCGGGTCGCCTCCCGCGAGTTGCCACGGACCGTGCAGAATCCCGCAATGACGCAAGATGTTTCTGCCGGATGACGAGTCCGTAAGTCGAGTAGCGGTAAGGTGTTCCGACGGACCCTGCACGGTGGTCCGCACGATGCCCTAGTGGTGACCAGGCACACACGCCCACGCCGCGCAACCCGACGCTCGCGACGCTGCGCCGTCATCCCCTACCATCGGAGCGTCTCGTCATGAAGCCGACACGCAAGGGTTTCACCCTCATCGAGCTTCTGATCGTCGTCGTGATCATCGGCATCCTGGCCTCGATCGCGATCCCGAAGTTCGCCAACACCAAGTCGAAGGCGTACATCGCCGCCATGAAGTCGGACCTGCGGAACCTGGTCACGGCCGAAGAGTCGTACTTCGCGGATTCGACCGCCTATGCGACGGACACCACGAAGGGTATGAAGTTCAAGCCCTCCTTGGGGGTCGGGATGCCGACGATCACGGTCTACCCCGGCGCCTGGCTCGCGACGAACACGCACAGCCAGCTGACGAGCTTCTCGTGCGGCATCGGCGTCAACACGACCAACCCGGTGGTGGCGACTGCCAGCGACGGCGAGCCCACCTGCAGGTGACCCATCGTCCGGGAGAGTGACGCCACACGCATGAGACGCGGGCACCGGCGGCGAATCGGAAGGGGATCTGGCTCGAGAAGAAAGGGGGCGCCTTGGCGCCCCCTCTTCTTTTCGTTGATGCCCCGTCAGTCCAATCCACGACTCGATCGAGGACTTTCCTCCGCGGCGTACAGCAGGCACGTTCTCCATTGGTCAGCGTTGCAGAAAATGCAGGCGTTCAACTGCGGCCACTAGCAGCTCAACCTTTCACCGTCCCTCCCCTCATGTCCCGCTTCCTCCCCGCACTGCTCGCATCGGCCCTGCTCGTGGAGGGCTGTGCGTCGTCGCAGGCAGGCGCGCCGTCGTCCGTGGCGGCAGCGCCGGCGAGCGTCGTCACCGCGACCGCCAAGGCACGCATCGACTCCACGCTCCGTGCGTACGTGGCATCGGGTCGCCTCGTCGGCGTCTCCGCCGTCGTGTGGGAGAAGGGCGCGGAGCGCTACTACGGCGCATACGGTGTGGCGGATCGCGAAGCCGGCCGCCCGATGCAGCGCGACGCCATCGTGCAGATCTACTCGATGACCAAGCCGATCACCGGCGTGGCGCTGATGACACTGTACGAGCAGGGGAAGTTCAAGCTCGACGATCCCCTCGCGAAGTATCTCCCCGAGTTCG
>JAEKKK010000086.1 GCA_019510405.1 Gemmatimonadota bacterium
CAGCTCGGAATTCCCGCCGCCCCCGACGACGGCATGCAGGTCGCCGCGCTCGGCCAGCTGGGCGTGTATGCATCGCGCGGCGAGATGCAGTTCACGATCCGCCGCATGGAAGCCGACGGCGACGGGCTGTGGCGCAAGGCGCTCGAGGTCACCCGCCAGCGCCTCGACGCGGACGGGCTGCTCGCGCCCGAGCGCAAGCGCCCGCTCCCACGCAGCCCGCGCTGCATCGCCTTCGTCACGAGCGCGAGCGGCGCGGCGCTGCGCGACGTCGTCGCCGTGCTGCGGCGCCGTGCGCCCGGCGTGGAGCTCGTCGTCGTTCACGCATCGGTGCAGGGGGACTCCGCACCTCTGGAGCTCTGCCGAGCGCTCAAGCGCGTCGCGCGGTGGGGTGGGGCGGAGCTGGTGATCATCGGACGCGGCGGCGGCTCGCGCGAAGATCTCTGGGCGTTCAACGACGAGCGCGTCGCGCGCGCCGTCGCGGCGTGCCCGGTGCCGACGATCTCCGCCGTGGGCCACGAAGTGGACATCACGCTCTGCGATCTCGTCGCCGACCACCGCGCGCCCACGCCATCGGCCGCGGCGGAAGCGGCGGTGCTCTCACGTGAAGAGCTGTTGCTCACGCTCGGTGCACAGCGGCACCGTCTCGTGTCTGCGATGGAGGACCGGCTGAACGACCCGCGTGCGCGTGCGCAGAGCGCCGCCGCTGCGCTCACGACGTCGATGTCGCAGCGCCTCGGCGAGCGACAGAGTGCGCTCGCCGCGAGCGCGGGGCGACTCAATGCCCTCAGTCCGCTCGCCACGCTCGAGCGCGGCTACGCGGTCGCGCGCGGCGAGCACGGCGCCACGCTCGCGTCGGCGACGCAGTTCGTCGCTGGGCACAGCTTCACCCTGCGCCTGCGCGATGGCGAGATCGATGCAACGACGCGTTCGGTCCGCCTGTTGCCGGAGCACCCTCGATGACGCTCGAGCAGACGCTCGCCCGCCTCGAAGAGATCGTCCGCCGCCTCGACGAGGAGCAACTCGATCTCGGGGATGCGCTGGCATTGTTCGAGGAAGGTGTCTCGCACCTCCGCGACGCGGCCGGCACGTTGTCCGAAGCCGACGCGCGCGTGAAGCGGTTGACCGAACAGGCCAACGGCGTCTTCACGCTCGAGGATCTCGATGGCTGACGTCGCGCTCGACGTCGCAATCGACTTCGGCCCTGACCGCGCGGCGATCGATCGCGCCCTCGCGTCCTTCTGCGAACGCCACCTCGTCGGGCTTCCGTCACCCGTCGGCGATGCCATCCGCTACAGTCTCACCGGCGAGGGAAAGCGCCTGCGCGGAATTCTCTTCCTGCGCGCATACGAAGCGGCGGGGGGCGCCGCCGATGGCTCGGCGCTCGCCGCCGCCATCGAAGTGGTCCACGCGTACTCGCTCGTGCATGACGACCTACCGTGCATGGACGACGACGACATGCGCCGCGGCCGCCCGACCGTGCACCGCGTGCACGGCGTCGCCGCGGCCACCGCCGCCGGACTGGCCATGGTGCCGCTCGCGGCACTGTGCGCGACCGAGGCGTGCCGGGAACTTGGTCTTCCGGACGTGGCGACGACGGCGATCGTCCGCGATCTCATGGTCGCGTCCGGCGCGGGAGGCATGATCGGCGGTCAGCTGCTCGACCTCGAGGGCGAGGGGACCGCCCTCGCCCTGGATGATCTCCAGCAGATCCACGACGCGAAGACCGGCGCGCTCATCGCCGCCGCGGCCACGATCGGCGGCAGAGCGGCCGGCGCATCGCCCGACGCGCTCGCCGCGCTGGCGCGGTACGGCAAGGACATCGGACTCGCCTTCCAGATTGCCGACGACGTGCTGGACGTCACCTCCACGACCTCGCAGCTCGGGAAGACCGCCGGCCGCGACGTGGAGCTCCGGAAGAGTACCTATCCCGCCCTCCTCGGTATCGAAGGGGCGAAGGCGCGTGCCGTGGAGCTGGTGGAGCAGGGATGCTCCGCCCTCGATGCCGTCGGCTTGCTCACGCCGCCGCTCTCCCGGATCGCACACTTCACGGTCGAGCGCACGTCTTAGATTTCACATATGTCACTCCTCGATCAGATCGCCTCTCCCGCCGACCTTCGGTCGCTCACCCGCGACGAGCTGCGCACGCTCGCCGAGGAGATGCGCGCCCGCCTGGTCGACGTCTGCTCGCGCACCGGTGGCCACATCGGCGCGGGCCTCGGCGTGGTCGAGCTCACGATCGCGCTCCACGCCGCGTTCAAGACCCCGCGCGACCAGCTCGTGTGGGACGTGGGTCACCAGGGGTACCCGCACAAGCTGCTCACCGGTCGCAACGCACAGATGGAGACGCTGCGGCAGGAGGGCGGAATCTCCGGCTTCCTCAAGCGCACCGAGAGCGAGTACGACACCTTCGGCGCTGGCCACGCCGCCACCGCCATCTCAGCCGCACTCGGCATGGCGGCGGCGCGCGACATCAACGGCGAGCAGGATCTCAAGGTCGTCGCCATCCTCGGCGACGGTGCGCTCAGCTCCGGGCTCGCGTACGAGGGGCTCAACAACGCGGGCCACTCGGACCGCGACATCGTCGTCGTCCTCAACGACAACGAGATGTCCATCGCGCCCAACGTCGGCGCGATGCACAAGTACCTCACGTCCATCCAGCGCAACCCGCTGTACAATCGGGTCCGCACCAAGATCGGGGAGCTCGTGGACAACGCCCCGGGTCCGGTCGGATTGATCGTGCGGAAGTGGGAGGAGAGCATGAAGTCCTTCCTCACGCCCGGCGTGTTGTTCGAGGAGCTCGGCTTTCGCTACTTCGGCCCGATCGACGGCCACGACATCGACGCGTTGCTCGAGACCTTCGCGACGGTGCGCGAGCTGGGCGGTCCGCGGCTCGTGCACGTCATCACCCAGAAGGGGAAAGGCTTCCCCGCCGGGGAGCACGCGGGCGGCGAGAAGTGGCACGCGCTCCCGCCGGGACACGACCCGAGCACGGGCAAGCCGAGGACTTCCGTCGCCGCGAATGCGGCGTACACCGCGGTCTTCGGCAAGGCGCTGACGGAGCTCGCACGCGAGGACGGACGTGTCGTCACGATCACCGCGGCGATGCCCAGCGGCACCGGCGTCGCCGCGTTCGCCGCGGCGCATCCCCAGCGCTTCTTCGACGTCGGCATCGCGGAGGGGCACGCCGTCACCTTCGCCGCCGGCCTCGCAACGCGTGGCCTGCGTCCGGTCTGCGCGATCTACTCGACGTTCCTCCAACGCGCGTACGACAACATCATCCACGACTGCGCCATCCAGTCGCTGCCGGTGATCTTTGCCATGGACCGCGCGGGCCTCGTCGGTGAGGATGGGGAGACCCACATGGGTCTCTACGACATCGCCTACATGCTCGCCGTGCCGAACGTCGCCGTGACGGCGCCGAAGGACGGCGCCGAGATGATCGCCCTGCTGCGCACCGGTCTCGCGCACGACGCCGGTCCGTTCTCGCTCCGCTACCCGCGCGATGTGGTGCCGGACGCGGTGCCCGACGTCGCGAAGATCGAGCCGGTGCGGTTCGGCACCTGGGAAGTGCTTCGCCAGGGGACGGAGCTCGCCATCCTCGCCGTTGGAACCATGGTCGGCCAGGCGCTTCGCGCCGCCGAGACGCTCGCCGACGAAGGCCTCGACGTCACCGTCGTCAATTGCCGCTTCCTCAAGCCCCACGACGAGGTCACCCTCGCGGCGATTCTCGCGCAGCACCGGCAGATCCTCGTCGTCGAGGAGGGCACGGTGGTCAACGGCTTCGGCGCCTACATCGCCGCGGTCATCGAGCGGCACGATTCGACGGTGCGCGTGCACACGCACGGCGTCCCCGACCGGATCATCTACGCGGCGCCGCGCACCAAGCAGCTCGCCGCGCTCGGACTGGACGCGGCCGGGATCGCGCGTCGCGTACGCGCACTGCACGAGTCCGAGGCGCTGGCCGGGTGATTCGCGTCGGCGTAGTCGGCCATCAAGGCTACAGCGATCTCACCGAGGTCCTGGCGACGCTGCACCGGCTGGCTCCCGCGCTCAGCCTGCGGCTCTCGTACGAGGAGACGCTGTGTTCGGTCGCGGGGCCGAACGCCCCGGCGATCGACCCGTCGAACGTCGACGCGCTCCTGACCCTCGGCGGCGATGGTACGCTGCTGCGTGCCGCGCGGCTCGTGCCCAATCGCGCCGTCCCGATCCTTGGCGTGAATCTCGGCCGACTGGGATTTCTCACCTGCTGCCCCGCGGCGCAGCTGGAGGAGGCGCTTCGGCGACTCGCGGCAAAGGATTTCGTCGCGGAATCGCGCATGACGCTCGACGCCCGCGTCGCCAACGCCGAGGGCATCGAGCAGGAACGGTGGCGCGCACTGAACGACATCGTGCTGCACAAGGGCGGGTTCGCGCGCGTCGTCTCCGTACGCGTCGAGGTGGATGGCGAGACGGTCGGGCACTTCTCGGCCGACGGCGTAGTCATGGCCACGCCGACCGGGTCGACCGCGTACAACCTGTCCGCCGGCGGTCCGGTCGTGTATCCGACCCTCGAGACGATTCTTCTCACCCCCGTCAGCGCGCACACGCTCGCGCTCCGCCCGCTCGTGCTCCCCGCCACCTCGGTCGTCACGTTGCACGCGAATGGTGGCCCGGACGAGCTTCTGGTCACGGTCGACGGTCAGGTCGGACGCACCTTCTGTCATGGCGAGGCGCTCATCGTGCGCCGCTCCGATCACCCGGTGTCGATCGTCCGCTTTCCGGAGCAGAGCTTCTTCTCCACGATGCGCGAGAAGCTGCACTGGGGCGGGCTCCAGGACCGCGACGAGCCCACGCGATGCTGACCGAGCTGCGCATCCGGAACTTCGCCATCATTGAATCGCTCTCGCTGCCGCTCGGGCGGGGATTCAACGTGCTCTCCGGCGAGACGGGTGCGGGCAAGTCGATCATCGTCGGCGCCCTCAGCCTGCTGCTCGGTGAGCGCGCCAGCACGGATCTCATCCGGACGGGGGCCGAGCGCGCCACGGTCGAAGGCGTGTTCGACATCGCCGATCGGCCGGAGATCGCCACGCTGCTCGACGAACGCGGCATCGACGCGGACGAGCCGCTCGTCGTCCTCAAGCGCGAGATCGCCGCGGCCGGCCGCGCGCGCGCGTGGATCAACGGCAGCGCCGTGAGCGCCGCGATCCTCGCGGAGGTCGGGCGCCTGCTCGTCGACCTGCACGGCCAGCACGAGGCACAGACGCTGCTCGAGGGCGAAGCACAGCGACGAATTCTGGACGCGTTCGCGGGCGCGGTGAGCGAGGCGGAGGCGGTGCGCGACGCCTACGACACACTCGCCGGCATCCGGCGCGAGATCGCCGATCTCACCCGACGCCGCGCCGATGCCGAGAAACGCGCCGACTACCTGCGCCACGTCGTGCAGGAGATCGAGGGCGCGAAGCTCACCGATCAGGAAGACGTGCGGCTGGAAGAGGAGGCCCGTCGCCTCGAGAACGCCGAAGAGCTGCGCGAGCTCTCGAGCGGCATCGTCAGCTGCATCGAGGGAGAGGAGGAGTCGGCGCTGCAGCGGCTGTCGACTGTCGAGCGCCTCCTCTCCACGATCCAACGCGTCGACCCCACGCTCGCTCGCCTGCAGGAGCTGTACGACACGGCGTACTACAATCTCGAGGCACTCGCCCGCGAGCTCACCGAGTACGAGGCGAGCGTCGAGCTCGATCCGGAGCGCCTCGACGAAGTCCGCCGGCGGCGCGATCTGCTCTTTCGCCTCACGAAGAAGTACGGCCCGACGCTCACCGACGTCGTCGCAGCGGGCCGCACCGCGCGCCAGGAGCTCGATCTCGTCGACTCTGCTGCGCTCGACCTGCACACGCTCGAGGAGCGCGAGCGCGTCGCCACCGCCGTGTTGCACGAGCGCGCGGCGGCGCTCACGTCACTCCGCCGCCAGGCATCGGAGCGCCTGGCGCGCGCCGTGGACGAGGTGCTCCCCGACCTCGGCATGCCCGACGGTCGTTTCCACGCCACGCTCGTCTCGCTGCGCGACATCGGGCCCGAGGGTGCGGAGGCGGTGGAGTTCCGCGTTGCGCTCAACGTGGGGCACGAGGAACGGCCGCTGGCGCGCGTCGCGTCGGGGGGAGAGCTGTCCCGTGTCATGCTCGCGCTCAAGACGATTCTCGCTCGCCTCGATCGCGTTCCGACGCTCATCTTCGACGAGGTGGACGCTGGCATCGGTGGGCGCGTCGGCCTTCAGGTCGGCGAGACCATGCGCCGCGTCGCCAGCTACCATCAGGTGTTCGCGATCACGCATCTCCCGCAGATCGCCGCGCGGGCACACCATCACATCCTGGTCAGCAAGGGAGCGCGCGGCGGGGTCACCACCGCGGACGTGACCGTGCTGGAAGATGAACCGCGCGTCACCGAGCTCGCGCGCATGCTCGGCGGCGATCCGGAGAGCGACGTCAGTCGGGCGCACGCGCGTGAGCTACTGGAGACGGCGGCCGCCCTCGCGTCCGACGATCCCGCGCCGGCCCCCGCCCGCACGACGCGTCGCGCGCGGAAGTAGCTGCCGCGCGGATTACCGCAGGACGCGGTAGTAGAGCCGGAGCTGGATGATGTCGCGGAAAAGCTTCGGCGCGGTCGCGTCGCCTGACAACGTCTCCACGTGGTGGTACGACAGCTCGATCGGGTAGCGCGCGCGATGGCGGAGATAGGATAGAACCGTCGAGTACCGGAGGCCGACGCCGAACCGCTGAACGCTCGTCGCGATGGGAAGTACCGCACCCTCCGGTGGCACGCAGGCCGAGCACTGATCGACGGAAGCGATCGGCTCGAATGTCGGCGCACCCACGTGCTCGAACTGGTAGTCACCCTCGAACGACATCCACGAGTTGAGGTAGACGCGCGGTGCCGCGGCGATGCTCACCAGGTTGCCCGCCGTCCGCGAGACCTGGCCGAAGACGGGGTAGGGGAAGCCGGCGATCGGATACCCGACGAGCGATGCATCGACGGTCCGGGCGAAATACTTCGCGTAGCGCCCCGCGAGCGTGAGGCCGACGGAACGTCCGATCAGCTCGAGCGATCCACGTCCCTCGATGCCTCCACCTTCGCCGGTGCCGATGTCGAGCAGGTCGCGCGCCGTGTCCGGCCGGCTCGTGGCCAGACGATACACGCCCCCGAGCACGAGCCGGTACTGGAATCCCGGAGGGCCGACGGAATCGCGCGAGATGTGGTCCAGCAGCGCATACCGCACTCCGATCTCGATGTCGCCCACACCGAGCCGATCGGTCGTGTGAATCGAATCGATTCCTCCACCGAGCGTGCTCTGAAGGAGACCCGGCGTCTGGAAACTTCCCTGCAGGTCGACGTACGAGAATTCCGTCGCCGCGGTGGTGAGCGTCCCGACCTGCGTGCCCGGCAGATACGCCGCGAGCTGTGCCGCCAGCGCCAGGCGCTGTGCATCGATCGACGTCGCGAGATTGCTTCCCTGCAGCGGCGCTACGAGCGCAGTCTGCGGGTTGATTCCGTACGCGGTCGCGACGGCGGTCGCGAACTGGGTCGCCCGCGCGGCGGTGGCCGCCGCGGCGGCTTCCTGACCCTGGATCGTGCTGCACCCCGCGCCTCCGGGGTTCGCCGCGCAGCGCGTGAGCAGGCCGTTCAAACTCGTCGCTGCCGCCGTCAGCGACGTCACGACCGCCGCGTTCTGCTGCGCCGCCGTCGCGCGAAGCGACGCCGGAATCCATCCCATGTTGCTCGTCTTCGTCGTGTCGCCCGCGGCCCGCGCGTTCACCCGCACCTGCGCCGTCTGGCGCGTCTGGACGACCGGCACCGTCACGCCGAGGCTCAGGCGGCTCGTGATGCCGTACTCCAGCACCAGCGGCGTCGTCACGATCCGCGCATCGCTTTGCGTGACGAGCTTGCCGAAGGTCAGCCGCTGCTGCGGATTGTTCGTCAGCGTCTGCAGCGCCCCTTCCACCGGCGCGAGAAGCGGCAGCTGCCGCGCACCCAGCGAATCCGTCGTGAGCGGCCCGCCAAGCGGATCGAGGCCGCCGGTGCCGTTGAAGCGGCTGTCGAACCGCGTCCACGAGTTGAGGACACTGAATCGTACCCAGCCGCGAGGGATCGGCGTCGCATCGTCGAGCGGACCGATCCCGCTCTGCGCCAGGGCGTGACCGAAGGGGACGCACCAGAGGAGCGCGAGCGCCGCCGCCACGATCGCGTGCGAGGCGGAGCGCGGACGAGGGGGATTCCGGGTTGGACCAGCGAGCGATGCCATGGGGGCGAAGGTTATCATTGGGGGAGGGGACCAACAACTTCGCATCGTGACACACAACACCCTTCCCGACGTTCCCTGGCAGCTGACGGGGAATCACTGGCTCGCGATCCCCTGCATCCACCCTGCAGACGGCTCGGTGCACGCGCTCGGCGTCGTGCATCGTGGCGCGCGCGCGGCCGTGGAGTTCGCGGGCGGTCCGGACTTCATCAACGGCCGTGCGCCTGCGCTCCTCAAGCCGGTCGTCGAGATCGACGGCCGCGTGTACGATCTCTCCGCCGGAACGATGGCGTGGGAGCGCGCGCTCGAGTGGCTGCCGACTTTCACCTGTACACTCGGCGACGTTGTGGTGCGGGGGACGGTGTTCGCGCCGTACGGACGCGATGCGGATCTCGCCGGCGCCGTCTACGCCATCGCCCTCGAGAGCCGCGGCCAGGCGCGACGCGTCAGCCTTCGGATGGAAGGCACCCTCGGGCTCCGTCAGCTTCGCGTGCGGTCGCCGCGTCCCGCGGGAGACGATTCTCTCGTCACGCGTGGCTCCGAGGGACTCGTGCTGTTGGAGGGGAGCGCGCAGCCCGGCCTCGCGGCCCTCGCCGTCACGGCGGACGACGTGGCGGAGATCGCGATCGACGGCAATCGTTTCTCCCTGGCGCGCACGATCGAGCTTCCCGCCGGAGGCCAGGCGCATCTCGCGTTCTACGTGGCCGCCGGCCCGGAGCGCGACGGCGCGGAGGCGACGGCGGCAGTGCTGCGCCGCCGCGGCTGGCGATCACTGCTCGCGGGAACACGCGACGCCCTGCAGCAGCTCGAGCAGAGCACCGGCTCGGAAGGTGTCGATCGCCTGATCAACCGGAATCTGCTCTTCGCATATTTCTTCGCCGTCGCGCGTGCACTCGACGACGCCCACTACTACCTCGTCCGCACCCGTGCGCCCTGGCACGGTGCCGGCGTCACGGTGCGTGACTGGGATGCGTTGATGTGGACGCTGCCGGCCGTGCAGCTCGCCGATGCGGGACTCGCGCGGGAGCTGCTCCTGCGCATGTGCGAGCTGCACGGATATGCGCCCGGCCGCGGCGTGCATTATCTCGACGGCACGCTCTTCGAGCCCGGATTCGCGCTCGAGGGAGTGGCCGCGTATCCCATCGCCATCGACCGCTACGCGCGTGATACCGGCGACGGCGCCATCGTCGACGAGCCCGCGATCGGCGACGCGCTGTACCTCGCCAGCGACGATCTTCAGGACCGGCGCGATCGTCGCGTCCCGCTCTACTCCAGCGAAGTCACGCCGGCGAACGAGCCCGTGGCGTATCCCTACACGTTGCACGCGAATGCGGCGGCCGCGCAGGCGCTCGAGATCTTGCGTCGGACGCTGGACGAGGAGACTTCGCGCTCGGTCGAGGATCCCGCCGCCGTCCGCGCCGCGATAAAGCGACACTTCGCCCCCGAGCGCGACCAGAAGGGAATCCTGCGCGCGTCGATCGATCTGGTCGGCGAGAGTGCGCGCGAGGACGTGCCGGGTGCCAGCGCCGTCTGGCTGCCCATCTACGAGACGCTGGACCGTACCGACTCCCTCTACCGACGCACGGTGAAGGCGATTCCGCCGGATCGTTCGGCGCTCGTGCGCGAGATCGGTCGTCTACTTGGCCCCGAGAGCGAAGACGTGCTCCAATGGCTCCGGCGCGCGCCGTTGCATGGCGGCCTCGCGGCCGAGATCGTCGACGAGAACGGCGTGGCCGTCACCAATGCCGGCGACGCGGCGCTCTCGGGACTTCTGGCCTGGACGACGTGGTTCGCCGTGCACGCGCTGGGCGTCGCCGGCTGACGCGCCACGCATCTACCTGTGCCGTCGCGCGCGCTTTATATTCTGTCGGCACGCGGGAATAGCTCAGTTGGTAGAGCACAACCTTGCCAAGGTTGGGGTCGCGGGTTCGAGTCCCGTTTCCCGCTCTGGACGACCGTCGGGGGAGCGCAGGCTCCCCCGTTCGCGTTTCGTGCATGCACGGCCCGCCGGGATGGCGAAACTGGCAGACGCGCGAGACTTAAAATCTTGTGTCCGCAAGGACATCCGGGTTCGAGCCCCGGTCCCGGCATGGAGCGCTCGAGTCGTCGGCCGAGCAAGCGAGAAGGCCTCGGGATGCACCGCATCCCGAGGCCTTCTCGCTTCTGTTCACTCCTTCTCGCTCACCGCAGCGTCAGAACGGGATCTCTTCCGTCTCCTCGCTCAGTGCTTTCACCGGCTCGCCCTTGTCGGCCTTGTCGGCCTTGTCCGATTTCTCCGACTTGGCCGGCTTCGGCGGCCAGATGACTCCATCGCACGAGCGGTCGCGGCACTTGTAGTCGGGTGCCTTTGGGTTGCGCTTCGTCAGGCGGTTGTCCCACATCCGGCCGCCGCACTTGGGGCAGCTCTGCTCCTCCGACGCCAGTGGACCGGTCGCGGCGAGCG
Source organism: Gemmatimonadota bacterium (assembly GCA_019510405.1). GTDB lineage: Bacteria > Gemmatimonadota > Gemmatimonadetes > Gemmatimonadales > Gemmatimonadaceae > AG11. Next base: position 10,710 of record JAEKKK010000086.1, read on the forward strand.
CGCTCGGCTCGTCGGCCACGGGCAGCTCTGCTGGGCGATCGTCCGGAACAGCGCTCGACGTTTCGACCGCGGCGGCAGCGACGCCGCGCGGGCGCCCGTAGCGGCGCGCGTACGCGACGGCGGGATCCTCGATCGGCCTCGCGTACTTTCCTTCGCCGTCCATCTGCACCCAGTTCTGCTCGTAGGCGTAGAGCTCGTGCGCGATCCCGAAGCGCACCGCGGCGCGCTTGAACGCGTCCGTGGCCGCCTGCTTGTAATCCTTGCCCGTGCCGACGTCCTCGCGGATCACCCCGAGGATCTGAAGCCGGGCCTTGAACGAGCAGGGGCCCTGGTTCGCGTCCTCCTCGAGCCCCGCCACCGGAGGCAGAAGCTCGAGCGTGAGGTCCCACTCGCCCGGCACCACGGCGTCGAGCCGCTCCCGAACGGTGTTGGCCTCGATGTACGCGACGAATCGCGCGATGTGGCGCCCGTCGCGGGAGATGGGGCGGCCGTCCTGACGCCAGGAGATGACGCCCGGAGGGAGGGGGGCGGACAGTGCCGACCAGATGTCGGTCTTGTCCAGGTGCGTTTCGTGTCTCGCGATCATTCTCTCATCCTACCGTTTCGTTGTCCGTCCAGTGCGGGCTCTCTACGAGACCCGCGCGATCTGCCCGTTGTACTTCTTCGCGTGCCCGACCGCAGGGCAGGTGCGGCCATGTTCGCAGTACCATCCGTGCCGATCGAAGAAGACCAGGTGCGCCGTGCTACGACCATCGACCGACTCGTCGACCCGATAGAGGAATTGCACACTGGTGCCCGGCCCGCACTTCTGGACCGGATCGAGCGGCTTGATCGCCACCCGCCGGCTTTCCGCAGCGCCATCTGCGACTTTGGTCGCATTTCGGGCTTTCGTTGCCGGCACCACTTTCGTCTTCGTCATGAAACGCACCGCTTTCTTCGATTTCGACTTGCTTCGCTCGCCGAGCTTGGCTCGCCCCTTCTTGATCGGCGAGGCCTTTCTCTTCTTCGCCTTCGTGATGGCTGGCTTTCTACTTCTGCCCGCTACGTTACGTTCGCCCGTAACTCCAGTCCTTTTCTTGACTTTCGCCACTTCTGCTCCTAGACTTTTGCAACGAACGTTGCATGAGTTCGGGATTTTTTCGGTATCGTAATCTAGAGTCAAGGGTAACGTATGTCAACGCAAGCGCTGCTCGAATCGACACTCCCAGAGGGAGTCCCCGAACTCACGACGTTGGGAAAGCGCCTCGAGATCCTGCGGATCGAGCGTGGTATCTCGAAGCAGCATCTCGCCCGCTACGCCGGCACCTCTCGCCAACAGCTCTGGCGGGTCATGACCGGCAAGTCGGAACTGACCAGCTCGCTCAAGGAGCGGCTCGCGGGTGCGCTCGCGGTCGACCCGAGCCTCCTCTCGAACGCCGGCGGGCAATCGAACACCCATACCTTTGCCCTCGCCTCGACCATCGGGGTGGGCAGCCTGGACGGCATCGTTCGTAGCGTGCCGACGATCTCCGAGTACCTCGAAGATCCGCAGCTCCTCGCGGCGACGTTGCGTACGCTGCCGACGGGCGATCCGGGACGTCGGCTCAAGCGCGCGCTCCTGAACACGCTCGAGGACCTCGCCGTGGAAGCGGCGCAGCCGCTGCCGCTCGACTATTCCGAGATCCGCCGTCGCGTCATCGCCGGCGAGCTCTAGCCCGTCCTGCTCCAGCTGGGATCGATAGCGCACGGTAGCCGACGTCTGCGTCCGATCGCAGGCGATCGGCGGTGGCGCGGCTTCTGCACCCCTCCCGACCTCCGTTGCACGTTCACCGGGAGGGGTATATGGACCGTGGTATCGATTTCCTGAAGAGTCAGATCAACAACGCCGTGATGCAGCATCAGACGTTCGTTGACAACCTGGCTGATCATGAGAAGCAGGCGGACGACGCGCGCTACCGCGCGCTGTGCGCGCGCTTCCTGCCAAAGGCACAGGCGCACCAGCGCATGCTCGAGGATTATCAGCGCGAGCTCGGCGCGGAAACGGGAACGGCGAAAAAGATGATCGGCAAGGCGCTCGGCGCCGCGCGCGATCTCGCCGACGCCGCGCGCGAGAGTGATTTCCTGCGCCTCGTCGGCGACATCGTCGAGTCGCGCCAGGCGGAGGACACCTTCAAGACCTTCCGCGAGGCGGGGCGAGCGCTGGGCATCGCGCGCCTCCAGCAGATCGGCGACATGGGCGAGCGCGAGCACGACGAGTTTCACCGTGAGGGCAATCGACTCGCGCAGCAGATGTTCGTCGAGCACGTGCGTGAGGGCGATACGACGGGTCTCAATATCTCGCCCTCGTCCTCGACGGAGTTCGGCGCGACGGGGACGTCGACAGGCACCAGCACCTCGTCCTTCTGATCGCGTCGGCGGGACGAGTGGCAAATCCGGGGGCGAAGGTGGAATTCACCTTCGCCCCTGGCTACTATGAGCGCTATGACCGACGTCGTCGCGCTCGCTGCAGAACTTCTCGCTCTCCAGTCCTCCACCGGAGCTGAAGGACCGGCCGTCGATTTCATTTCCCGCTGGCTGATCGCGCGCGGTTGGAACGTGACGTCGCAGGAAGTCGCCAAGGGGCGTGCGAACGTGTGGGCGTCGCATGGGAGCGGCGGCGTGACCCTCTCGACGCACCTCGACACAGTCCCGCCCTACATCGGCCCGCGTCTGGACAAGTCGCGACTGTACGGCCGCGGCGCGTGCGACGCGAAGGGAATCGCCGCGGCAATGCTCTGCGCTGCGGAGCGGCTCGCCGATGCCGGGGAGAAGCGCGTCGACCTCCTGTTCGTCGTCGGCGAGGAGAAAGGGTCGGACGGCGCACGCGCGGCGAATCACCTGCCGACGACGAGCCGGTTTCTCGTGAACGGGGAGCCGACGGAGAGCAAGCTCGCGTCCGGCGCCAAGGGCTCGCAGCGCGTGGTGGTGCGCACCCGCGGCCGCGCCGCGCACTCGGCGTACGCGCACCTGGGCGTGTCGGCCATCGAGCCGATGCTCGCCCTGCTGCCGTCGGTGACGTCGCTTCCGCTGCCGACGGATCCCGTGCTCGGGGAGACGACGGTGAACATCGGCACCATCCGCGGCGGCACCGAGGCGAACATCGTCCCCGACCTCTGCGAGGCAGAGCTGATGTTCCGGCTCGTCGGCGACGTCGCCCCGCTGCGCGCGTCGCTCACGAAATGGGCGGGGGACCGCGCGGAGCTCGAGTGGGGCTCGTACATTCCCGCTCAGCATTTCCACACCATCGCCGGCTTCGAAGTGTCGCCCGTGGCGTACACGTCCGACATCCCCCTGCTCAGCCGGTGGGGCACCCCACTTCTCTTCGGGCCCGGCTCCATCCACGTGGCCCATACGACGGACGAGTTCATCGACGTGCAGGAGCTGCGTCAGGCGGTGGACTCGTACGAGCGCATCGTACGCACCCTTCTCGCGTCATGAGCCCTTTCTCCCCCAAGACCCGCATCCCCGTCGCCGTGCTCGGCGCAACCGGCGCCGTCGGCCAGTCGTTCATTCGATTCATGGCCGACCATCCCTGGTTCGACATCGCGCAGGTCGCGGCGTCGGAGCGTTCGGCCGGGAAGAAATACGCCGACGCGACGCGATGGATCGGCGGCAGTGGGATCCCGGAGGCCGTGCGCGACCTCGAGGTGGTGCTGTGCGATCCCGCCGAGGTCAGCGCGCCGATCGTGTTCTCGGCGCTGGACGCGAACGTGGCGGGTGAGGTGGAAGCGGCATTCGCGAGGGCCGGACGCCTCGTGCTCAGCAACGCGAAGAATTTCCGCATGGACCAGGACGTTCCCCTCGTGATCCCGGAGGTCAACCCGGATCACCTCGGGCTCCTCGACGTCCAGCGCGCGAATCGCGGCTGGAAGGGCGGCGTGGTGACGAACGCGAACTGTGCGTCGATCATGGCCGTCATGGCACTCGCGCCGCTGCACGAGGCGTTCGGCGTCCGTCGCCTGTTCGTGGCGACGATGCAGGCCGTGTCCGGCGCCGGTTATCCAGGCGTGCCGTCGCTCGACATCCTCGGCAACGTGATCCCCTTCATCGGCGGC